>JAKIWD010000149.1 GCA_022750205.1 Thermoplasmata archaeon | reverse complement strand
GCGCCGGGCCGACGCCCGGCGAACGTTCGGGGAAGCGCAACCGTTTAGGCACGTCGTACGTCCGGCGGCCGATGTCCGCGGGCCCCCTCCAGCTCCTGCCGCTCGCCTCGAGCTACCGGGGGCCGCTCTCGCCGGCCTGCGAGCAGTGCGCCCAGGGCCGCAAGATGGTCCTGTTCGTCACCGGTCTCTGCCGCTTCCGTTGTTTCTACTGCCCCGTGTCCGGTCGACGCAATCAGATCGATCAGGTCTATGCGAACGAGCGCACGGTCACCTCGGACGCCGACGTCCTGGACGAAGCACGGGCGATGGGCGCCGATGGAACAGGGATCACCGGCGGCGACCCGCTCGGAGTCATCGACCGCACCGAACACTACGTCCGCCTCCTGAAGGATGCGTTCGGACCCTCCCACAATATCCACCTCTACACCCACGAGCCGAACCCCGAGAAGCTCCAGCGCCTCGCTCGGGCGGGCCTGGACGAGTTCCGCCTCCATATCCCGCACTATCTGTGGGGCACCCTCTCCGGCTCCGGCGACGCCTATCGGCGCGTGCTCGAACAAGCCCCTCAGTGGGGGATCCGCCGGGGCGTAGAGATCCCGGTCGTACCGGAAAAGGAGGCCGAGCTGCGGCGGCTCTTGGTGACGCTCGACGCGATCGGGGTCGATTTCGTCAACCTCAACGAGCTCGAGTTCTCGGAAACGAACGAGGACCAGCTGCACGCGCGCGGGTATTCGCTCGACCCCCGGAACGGATGGGGAGTGACCGGGAGCCGCGCCGTCGCCCAACGGGTCGTCCGGGAGTCCAAGCTCAAGGTCCCGATCCATTATTGTTCTTCGCGGTTCAAGGACGGCGTCCAGCTCAAACAGCGCCTGCTTCGCCGCGCCGAGCGGACCGCGCCGGCGTTCGCTGAGCGCACGGAAGACGGGACCGTGCGCCTGGGGATCGTCGAGATCCCGGCCGACCTCGCGTTACGTCCGGCGGCTTCCCGGGTCGCGCGTCGGCTGGGGCTAACGCCCGCCTCCTATCGGGTCGACCTGGGGCGACGCCGGGTCGAACTCGCTCCGTCGCGGCTCCGCCGCGGGGCAGCCCGCTTGCGCTTCCCGGCCTTTGAGATCGAGGAGTACCCCACCGCCGACGCGCTGGAGGTCGAGCGGACCCCGCTCAACGACGCCGCGTTCCCCGGCGCGTCCGCCGCAGGCGGCATGTAGCCTTCGTCGCACTCATGTCCGCCGAAGGTCAGGTAGCGCTGATCACCCCGCCGGTGCTTGATCGAGCAGGGACCCCAGCCGTCGTCCTCGGCGCCATACCACATTGGGCAGTCCCGACAGTGTAAAGGGGGGCTCGGAGCCGCGCGGCGCGGCGATCGGGTCATGGCGCCCCCGGCTCGGTCTGGAGCATCCAGGCGTCGACGGCGTTGAGCATGAGCTGAGCGACGGTCACCGGCCCCACTCCGCCCGGGACGGGGCTCAACGCATCGGCCCACCCATCGAGATCCGGCGCGTCGGCGTCTCCCGCGATCCGCACGCCGTTCGGCCGAGCCGGATCCGCAACGGTCGAGAGGCCCACATCGATGATCGAGGCGCCCTGGGGGACCGTCCGCCGATTCAACAGGCCCGGTTGCCCTGCGCAACCGAAGATGACCTCGGTGTCGCGCAAGGAGCGTGCGAGATCCGTCGTCCCCCGATGGGCCACCGTGACGGTCGCGTCCCCTCCCGCGCCGTGGGCCAGCATCAAGAGAGCCAACGGCGTTCCGACCGTCGCGGAACGGCCCACCACCGCAACCCGTCGCCCCTTCAACTCGATCCCATAGTGCCGCGCGAGCGCGAGGGCGCCGCGGGCCACCGCCGGTGCGTGGATCGGCCGCTGCTCGACGAGAAGGCCGAGGCTGGCCGTGCCAACGCCGTCCACGTCCTTTTCCGGGCGCAAGTGCCGGAGCGCGCCCGCGAAGTCCAGTTCCGCGGGCAGGGGATGTTCGACCAACACGGCGTGGACCGCCCGATCCGCATCGAGCGTTCCCACCTTTTCCGCCAGCGCCCGTGGACCCGCGTCCGCCGCGAGCCCGGCGTCGGTAAACATGACCCCAGCCTCGCCCGCGACACGCGCCTGCTGCCGGAGGTAGACCGAGAACGGCGTGGCCCCCCCGCGATGGACGCTCGCGAGGGCCGGGTGCGACCGCCCCTGCCGCCGGCCCGCGTCCACGCGATCGCGGGCGCGGGCGATCAAGGCAGTCGCCACGGGCTTACCCTCCAGGATGCGCGTCAAGCGGACCGGGGTCGCAGACCCGCGTTCACTAGATAACGTGCCGTCGCTCCATCGCAGTCGCCGCGGTGGTGTCTCCAACGAGAGACTAAAGGATTTATACGGCGGACCACTCTGAATCATCGGTAGCCGCGACGCCGGTTCCGGCGTGCGGTACCGTCGAGGCAGTTACGGAAAATCCTGCGCCGCCCCCTGATGAGGGCGTGCCCGGTAAGGACCTCGACCAGTGGGCCCGGCAGCTCCCGTACGAGTCGACGGCCAACGTCGACGTCCCCCCCCGGCTCCTCGAACAGGTCATCGGGCAGGACGACGCGGTCGAGGTCGCCAAGAAGGCGGCCACGCAAAAGCGCCACATGATCCTGATCGGCGAGCCCGGCACGGGAAAGAGCATGCTCGCCCGCGCCATGGTCGATTTCCTCCCCAAAGAGCAGCTCCAGGACGTGCTCGCCTACCCCAACAACGACGACCCCAACGAGCCGAAGATCCGGGTCGTCCCGGCCGGAAAGGGCAAGGAGATCGTCGCCGCGCAAAAGCTCGAGGCGGCCCAGCGCAAGGAACAGCGCATGATCCTGGTCGTGGTGGTCGCCCTCGCGATCATCGCGCTCGCCGTCTACATCGTCATCGAATCGCACGACTTCACGGCCATCCTGCTCGCCCTGCTCCTGATCTTCCTGATCTATGTCGCGGTCCGACTGACCGGCGGGCGCGACAACAACGGCATCGGGGTGGCCAAGCTCCTCGTCGGCCATACGCCGGACGAGCGGCCGCCGTTCATCGACGCGACCGGGGCCCACGCCGGGGCGCTCTTGGGCGATGTCAAGCACGACCCGTTCCAGTCCGGCGGACTGGAGACCCCCCCCCACGAGCGCGTGGAGGTCGGTGCGATCCACAAGGCCAACGGCGGCGTCCTCTTCGTCGACGAGATCAACCTGCTCAAGATCGAGAGCCAGCACTCGATGCTGACGGCGCTCCAGGAGCGCAAGTTCCCGATCGTCGGCCAATCCGAACGCTCGGCCGGTGCCATGGTCAAGACCGAGCCGGTGCCCTGCGACTTCGTCCTGGTCGCGGCGGGTAACGTCGACAGCGTGCAGTCGATGCACCCGGCACTGCGCTCGCGCATTCGCGGGTTCGGCTACGAGGTGTTCGTCAAGACGACGATGCCCGACGTCCCCGAGAACCGGATGAAGATCGTCCGGTTCGTGGCGCAGGAGGTCATCAAGGACAAGAAGATCCCGCACTTCGAAATGGGGGCGGTCATGGAGATCGTCCGTGAGGCCCAGCGGCGCGCCGGCCGCAGTGGCCAGCTGACACTGCGTCTCCGCGAGCTCGGCGGGCTCGTCCGCGTCTCCGGTGACATCGCCAACGCCGAGTCCGCCCGACTCGTCACGGCCGACCACGTGGTCCGGGCCAAACGCTCGAGCCGGTCCCTCGAACAGCAGATCGCCGACCGGTACATCGAACGGCGCAAGGAGTACCGCATGTTCGCCACTGAGGGCGCTGCGGTCGGGATCGTGAACGGCCTCGCCGCGATCAACGCCCAGAGCGGCATGAGCGAGTTCTCGGGTATCGTGCTGCCGATCGTGGCCGAGGTCACGCCCGCCCAGACGCGCGACGGAGGCGTCGTCGTCGCCACGGGCAAGCTGGGCGACATCGCCAAGGAGGCGGTGCAGAACGTCAGCGCGCTCATCAAGAAGTACACCGGCGAGGACATCTCCCGCTACGACATCCACATCCAGTTCGTGGGGACGTCCGACGGGGTCGAAGGCGACTCGGCGTCGGTATCGATCGCGACGGCGGTCATCAGCGCGCTCGAAGGCGTTCCGGTCGACCAGTCCGTGGCGATGACCGGCTCGCTCTCGGTCCGTGGCCAGGTGCTGCCGGTCGGGGGCGTCACGGCCAAGGTCGAGGCCGCAGCCGACTCCGGCCTGCTCAAGGTACTCATCCCCGAGGACAACTTCAGCGACCTCGTGC
>JAKIWD010000077.1 GCA_022750205.1 Thermoplasmata archaeon | reverse complement strand
GTACGTCGAGATCAAGCGCCGCCTGGGCACCCTGCGGATGGTCACCGACTCGCCCGACCACGCCCACATCACGATCAAGCCCCCGATCTGCGCGAAGTGCCCACATTCGTTCTGCACGAACGTTTGTCCGGCCGCCTGCTACACCCGCATCGAGGGACGGCTGGTCTTCCGCTACGAGGATTGCGTGGAGTGCGGGGCGTGCGCGATCGCCTGCGATCAGGGCTCGGTCACCTGGAACCTGCCCCGGGGGCCCTTCGGGGTCCGCTACGCCTACGGCTGAACCCGGCGAGCGGGCGACGCCGTTCGATTCGAGGCGCAGCTTCAAGTCCCCGGCCGGGTGAATCCGCCCCGGAGCGGTGGCTACGCCGACCGGGGAACCGATCACCGAGGTCTCACCCCTGTTCCCCTACCGGGTCCGCCCCGGCCAGGACCAGATCCTCAGCGAGGTCGCCGCCATCGCCCGCACGGGGGGCGCGCTCCTGATCGACGCGGCGACCGGCTCGGGCAAGACCGTGGCGACGCTCGCGCCCCTCCTGGAGCATGCCGAGGCGCAGGATCACCGCATCCTCTACCTCGTCCGCACCCACTCCCAGGAGGTCCAAGTCCTCGCTGAGGCGCGGGCCATCTCCCATCGCCAGGAGCGCCCGATGCTGGCGATCGGCCTCGAAGGCCGTCAGCGCCGGTGCTTCCTCCTCGAGGGGATCGCCGAGATGAAGGGCGCGACGGCCGAAGAGCACGGCAAGCTCTGCGCCGACCGCAAGCGCGCGACGGCCCGTTCGTTCGAAGCCGGGGCCCTTCTTGAGCCGACGGAACAGCTGCCGGAAGGGGGAGCGGTCGACCTCACCGACCTGGACGGCTGCCCGTACTACGCCCGGGTGCTGCAGACCGACATCGAATCGGTGGTCGACCGGTTCAGCACCAAGATCGCCACCCCGAGAGAGTTCGACGAGTACTGTCGGGGCGAGAACCTGTGCCCGTACGAACTGTCCAAGCGCATGGTGCCCAAGGCGCGGCTCGTCACGGCGCCGTACGCGTTCTTCTTCCACCCGCACATCCGCCAGTCCCTGCTCCAGTGGATGGGCGTCCCGATCGACCGGGTCGACCTGGTCGTGGACGAGGCCCACAACATCCCCGACCACCTGCGGGAACTGACGACGGTCACCCTCCCGCAGGAGTCCGTGCGCCGCGCGCGCGCCGAGCTCGTCGAGCACGGGGACGTCGCGCTGACCGACGGGCCGAAGGGGAGCCACCTGCTCGAAGTGGTCGCCGAAGCGCTCGACGAGCTCATCGACGCACTGGGAGAGGAGGACGATGCGGTGGCGCCGACGCACGCGCTGGAGGATGCCATCCTCGCGCGGGTCGGAGGGACGTCGCACCGGCTCGACACGTGGCTCGGCAGCCTGGCCAATTGGGGGGAGGGACTTCGGGAGGAGCGCCGTCGGGCCCGTCGGTTGCCCCGCTCGTGGACGCACTCCGTGGCCCTGACGCTGCTCTCGTGGCCGCAGCTCGAGGCGCCGGCGTACGTCAAGGTCGCCTCCCGTCGCCCGCGCCGGGCCCTGGAAGCCTACGCGCTCGATGCCCGCTTGACGGCCGAGCCGATCCGCGAGTGCCACCTCTCGGTCCATCTCTCCGGGACGCTCGCACCGCTCGCCGAGTACCGCGACGCGCTCGGGCTCGGCGAGGAGACCCACCTGCTGTCCGTCCCGTCCCACTTCCCTCCCGAGAACCGGCGGATCTTCTTCGACGAGGAGCTGTCGACCCGCTACGAGGAGCTCCAGAGCGATCCGACGGTCGTCACTCGGCTCGCCGACCGGCTCGCGGAGATCCTCCAGTCCCTGCCGGTGAAGACGGCCGTCTTCTTCCCCAGCTTCGAGCTCATGGAGCGCGTGCTGGCCGCCGGGCTGCAATCGGCGCTGCCCGCGCGGGCCGTCATCGAGTCACGTCATCTCTCGATGGGCGACCTCTGGCGCAGCGTCGAGGTCTTCAAGCACGACCCGGGCGGCAGCGTCCTCCTGGGCGTCACGGGGGGTCGGATCGCCGAAGGGGTCGACTTCCCCGACGAGGAGCTCGAGGCGGTCGTGGTCGTCGGGATCCCGTTCCCGCGCCCAACGGCCCGCCGCGAGGCGTTGCGGATGTTCTGGGAGAAGGAGACCGGTCGCGGCTGGGAGTACGCCATGGAGGCGCCGGCCCAGCGTGCCATCCTCCAATCGATCGGACGGATGATCCGCTCCGAGCACGATCGCGGGATCGCCGTGGTGCTCGACCGACGAGCGACGATCTTCGCCAAGGTCCTCCCCGGCCTCGCCCCGCTCGGGAACTTGGAGGCCGAGGCCCGGACGTTCTACGGTAAGCGCGTCCGCTGGGCGCCCCGCCCGGTCGTCCCTGCGGCGGAGCCGGGCCCCCCGGTCCAAAACCGCTAATAGGCCGGCGCAACGCTCGGGCGCCTCGGGGAGACGGGCGCGTGATCATCAGCCGCACGCCGCTCCGGATCAGTTTCGCCGGGGGGAGCACCGACCTGGCCTCGTTCTACCGGGAGTACGGCGGGGGCGCAGTGACGTGCGCGGCGATCGACCGGTACGTCCACGTGTTGGTCAACGACAAGTTCGACCGGTCCGTCCGGGTCGCCTACTCCAAGACCGAGAACGTCGACCACGTGGGCGACCTCCAACACGGCCTGTTCCGCGAGGCGATGAAGCTGACCGGGGTGACCGAGTCGCTCGAGGTGCATAGCGTGGCCGACATTCCCGGGGAAGGGACGGGACTCGGTTCGTCGTCGACGTTGACCGTCGGCCTGTTGAATGCGCTCTACGCCCACCGGGGCGTCCTCAAGGGCCCGAGCCAGCTGGCGGAGGAGGCCTGTCGGATCGAGATCGAGATCCTGGGCGGAACGCTCGGAAAGCAGGACCAGTACATCGCGGCGTTCGGCGGCCTACAGTACTTCGAGTTCCGCAGCGACGACACGGTGCGGTCCACGCCGATCCCCCTCTCCCGGGCCGCCCGCGCCAAGCTCGAGGAGCACATGTCGCTGTTTTACACGGGGATCACCCGGCAGGCCCAGGGGATCCTCAAGGCCCAGACCGAGCGGACCGAGCAGAACCGCGACGGCCTCATCCGGATGCGGGAGATGGCGAGCGAGACCCGCGACGCGCTGGTGCGCCACGATTGGGCCGGGCTCGGGACCCTGCTCGACGAAGGGTGGCGGATCAAGCGCTCGCTCTCGCGGGGCATCAGCACCCCGGAGATCGACGCCGCCTACGAGCGGGCCAAGGCTGCCGGGGCGTTCGGCGGGAAGATCAGCGGCGCCGGCGGGGGCGGTTTTCTCCTCGTGGTACACCCTCCCGAGAGAAGCGCTGAAATAGCGTCGGCCTTGTCACCGTGGTTCCGGATGCCCGTGCGCATCAACGCCGAGGGTTCTCGGATCTTGTTCGTGGGGGAGTAGGGCGATGGCCCCCGCGCCGATCGACGCGTACGTGCGTCGCTACGTCGAAGAGACGCACACCGCGCTCAGCGATCCCTACCTCGCACAAGGTATCGGTCGCATCGTCCCGCTGCTGTTGAAGGCGCGGGAGTCGGGCCGAACGATCTTCTTCTTCGGCAACGGCGGGAGCGCCTCGACGGCCTCCCACTTCGTCACCGACATCGGCAAGGCGACCATTCGCGGCGAGGGCCGACGATTCCGGTGCGTGGCGCTCGTCGACAGCATCGGGACGGTGACGGCCTGGGCCAATGATGCGGAGTACGCCCGGGTCTTTTCCGAACAACTGGTCAATCTCGCCGAACGGGGCGATGTCGCCGTCGCGATCAGCGGGAGCGGCAACTCGCCCAACATCCTGCGCGCGGTCGAGCGGGCGCGCGCGATGGGGCTGTCGACCGTGGGACTCACGGGGATGGGCGGCGGCAAGCTGCGCGAGATCGTGGACATCCCGATCGTCGTGCCCTCGAACAGCATGCAGCACATCGAGGACGTCCACCTGCTCATCTGCCATCTCTTGACGTCGTACCTGCGGGACGAGACGCCATCGCCCGCCCCATGACGGTCCACGTCCGCGACTACATGGTGCTCGAGGTCGAGCATCTGACGGAAACCACCAGCATCGGGGAGGCGATCGACCGCCTGACGCGCAGCCGGCACCATGGACTGCCCGTCACCGACGGGGAGCGCCGGCTCGTCGGGTTCGTCAGCGCCAAAGAGCTCCTGCGGAACGCGGGCCACCGGGAGCGCCCGCTGTCGGAGATCATCCGGCCCGGCACGTACACGGCCAGCCCGGAGATGGCGTTGGACGACGTCGCCCGCATCATGTTCCGGTTCGGACTGCGCGACCTGCCCATCGTCGACGCCGAGGGGCGCTTGTGCGGGGTCGTCTCCAATCTGGACATCGTGCGCTCCCACTTCGAGCGCGCGAGCCCGGCCAAGGCCGAGACGCTCAAGAACCTCCTCTCGGAGCGCTACCAGCTGCCGTTCTCGTTCCGGCGGGGCCTCGTCCCGCTCGATCGCCTGCGCCCGACCCAATGGAAGGTCTTCGAGGACGAGCTCGAGGGGCGCCGCTACGAGCTCGAGCGCGGGTTCGCGGAACCCGTGCTCGTGGTGCAGACGGGGGACCAGTGGATCCTCGTGGACGGTCACCACCGGGCACTGGCCGCGCGCGGGATGGGGCTCACGCAGCTCCAGGCGTTCATCCTGACGAGCGATAAACCCCATGAGTTCGCGTCGACGGAGATCGGCCTCGAGCGGATCGCCCGCGAACACCATCTCGAGACGCTCGCGGACATCGAGGTCGACCGAGCGGCTCATCACCCGCTGATCGAGGTGACGACCCAGCTCATTCGGCGGTTCGAGTCCGAGGACGACAAGAATCCGCCCTGATCGTCGCGGGTTCGGGTACGTACGACGAGAGGATGAACCGCGCCCCGCCGGTACGGTAGTGTCCCGGAGCGTCCCGCCGGTGAGCCGAACTGAGGCCGCCCTGTTGACGGTCTCGCTGGTCGGCACGGGCGTGGCGATCGATGGCGTGCTCCTCTCCACGGTGGGCACGGGCTCTCTCCTGCCGCAGATCGCGGCGGGCCCGCTCACCTGGGGCATCGCGTTCCTCGGGGGGCTGGTGGGCCTGACCGCAGGTCTCGGGATCGGCCGGAGGGTCGTAGATGTGGTCCGGCAGGTGGCCCCCCGGATGTACCCGTACGCTTCGACGACCGTCAACGTCGGGCTGTTCCTGGTCGTGCTGCTCGGTGCCGTCGCCGTTTTCGCGGGGTTCTTCGAGCTGTTCAGCGGCGCCCACGACAACGGGAACCTCGACCAGGTCACGAACCAGTCGGCCATATCGCTACTCCTAGACGGCGCGACCTTCCTGATCTGGGTGGTCACCATCTACGCCGTCTGGCTGATCCATCGGCTCGTCTCGATCGGGCGCTACCTCGACTCCCCGGCGGCCGGGGCGTCGGTCGAAGGGTCGAGCGACGGTCCGGCCGAACGACCGGGTCCACCCCGGTCTGGATGGGTCGAGGGGGCTCCCGGGGGTCCGCGCGGGTGGTGGACGCTCGTCATCGTGGGCGTCGGCCTGTCCGTGCCGATCTCCGCCGGTATCCAGATCCTGGAGGTGGGAGTGGCGCCGGCCACTCCCCTCGAGTGGCTGTTCGGTCTCGCCTTTCTCCCCGTGTTCGTCCTGCCGGCGGTCGGGGTGATCGGTGCGATCGACCACGGGGTGCGAGACCTTGAGAGGCGCTACTCGCGCGCCATGAGCTTCCCTCCCCCGGGGGCCGTCGGGGCACCGCTCGCCGGTCAGAGCTCGCCCGACGGCTGACCGACGACGGATTCGTACTACATCGATATCAAGCGCGCCAAGGTCCCAACTCCGTGCCGTCCAGTGACCGGGCCCACCGGCTCCGCCGGGTGGCCCGACTCTGTCTGATCCTCGGCCTCGTCCTCGGCCTCTTGGGGGTCGCGTGGCATCCGGCGGGTGGCCCGGTGGAATACGCAACGCGCGGCTACTCCAACGGGGGCGGCGGGGGAGGCGGCGGCGGGACCGGAGGCGGGGGCACCGGGACGGGCGGTCACTCGCGGGAGAACGTGACGCTGAACGCGACCGACCGGCCGCCGTTCTTCACTCCGGGGAACCTTTCGCTCATCGCCGGCGACACCATCGGATTCACGGTGCACAATCTGGGCGCTTACGACCACACGTTCACGCTCTCCACGCTCGGCAATTTCTCCATTCCCCAGAACGACTCGCCGGGGCAGCTCTATGGATTCTTCGAGAAGAACGGGTCGCTCGTCAACCTCTCCGTCGCGCCCGGGGCCACGGGGTACGCCAACCTCAGCCTCCCGAGTTCGGACTCGGGGGCCACGTTGGAGTTCGTGTCCGTCGTGCCGTTCCAGTTCCAGGCGGGGATGTTCGGGCTGGCGCGGATCGTCAGCGGGGCGGCGAGCGGGACCTACTCGCTGAGCGTGCAGACGGCGTCGAGCGCGCTCGCGTTCGTACCGGACGTCCTGGTCATCCAGAACGCGACCACGTTCCCGATCAGCGTCGCGGTGCAGGTCTCCAATCTCGGGTCGACCCAACATACGTTCAGCCTCGCCGGTCAGAACAACTACTCGCTGAGCCCGAACAACTTCACCAAGTACTTCGCGACCCACCCGCCGCTCACTTCGGTGCAGGTCCCGGCGACCCCGGGTCAGGTCGTGTGGGCGAACTTCACGATCACCGGGAAGGGTGCGTTTGAGTTCATCTGCGAGATCCCCGGTCACTACAGCCTCCCATCGGGCATGTTCGGGTGGCTGTACGTGGGCTACGCGCCGGCTCCCCCGCCTCCGCCGCCCGGCTCCGCGCTGGTCGACACGCCGTTCCTGTTGGGGGCCGGAGCGCTCCTGGGCCTCGCCGTTCTGTTCACCCTCGCCGCGACGTTCGTCGGCCGCTTCCCGCGCCAGCCGGGAGAGGGCCACCACTAGTCCGACGGGGAAGGACGATCGGCCGCGGGCTCTCGCGACCCGGTCTTCCGGATCGGGCGTGCGCCAACGATTATCCTCGCTGCCGGCCCTCCGCGCTCCGAGGGCATGCTCGACCCCCGCTATCGGATTCGGGAGTACTCCTCCCAGGACTTCGCCGCGAACGTCGCGATCCTGAACCGGATAACCCCCGATCGCCCGATCACCGTGGCGGAGTTGGAGCGGTACGACACATTCTCCCACACGCCCCCGATGCTGTGCCGCCAGTTCGCGGTCGACGAGCTATCCACCGGCCAGCTCGTCGCGGCGGGGGGGATGGCCACCCCCCCCGACAGCATCGGGCAGGGGACGTTCTGGGCCGGCGCTGCGGTCGACCCGGATCACCAGGGAAAGGGGATCGGTCAGGAGCTTGCGCGCGTCCTGGAAGCCGAAGCGGTGAAGCTCGGCGCCGTCCGGCTGTGGGCCTCCGCGCTCTCGGCCCAGACCCGATCGGTCCGGTTCCTCGAGCAGCAAGGTTACCGCGAGAAACTTCGAAACGGGGAGTCCCGTCTCGCACTGGATCGCGCGCCCTCGCCCGCACCGACCACGGGAAGTCTCCCCCGGCCGGAGGGCGTGGTGTTCACGACCCTCGCTGCCGAGGGGGCGAACGATCCGCAGGTGATCGATCGGGTCTATGCGCTCGTGGCGGCCACTTTCGGGGACGCCCCGCGGATGGGCGCGTACGTTCCCCCGACACGGGCTCAGGTCGGCTCGCTGCTGATGCAGCCCCCCGCGCTCTACCCGGAAGCGTTCTTCCTGGCGCGAGCCGGGGAACGGTATGTCGGGATGAGCAATCTCCAGCGGATCGAGCTTGAGCCGGAAACTCTTCACCTGATCTTCACGGCGACGCTGCCGGAGTTCCGTCGGCGAGGGATCGCCAGCGGGTTGAAGAGGCTGGGCATCCAATTCGCCCGGGCGCACGGCTACCGTCACCTCCGTACCGACAACGACTCGTTGAACCGGGCGATCTGGTCGATCAACGAACGCCAGGGGTACACGCGGGAGCGAGAGATGCTGCTGGCGGAGAAACAACTGATCCCGGGCGCCCCCTGACCCACGTGGGAGCCCCCCGCGGGAGCCGCGGGACTTCAGGTCACGACCAGGTCCGAGCGCATCGTCCCATGGAATGTGCCGCAGAACTCGGTGCACTGGATCAGGTAGACCGTCCCGGGCGAGACGGACGGGATGTTGAAGGCGAAGTAGTTGGTCCGACCGGGAATCGCATCGATCCGTACGCCGAGCGCCGGGATGTTGAAGGAGTGGATCACGTCGGTGGCCGTGACATTGATCTGGATGGTGGTGCCGGGTGCGGCCCACAACGCCCCGCCGGAGAAGTTGCCTAAGGAACCTTGAGCCGCCCCGAGGGCCGGAGCTTGGTAGCTGGTGTTGTAGCAACTGCCGTTGGCCGGGTAGCAGAACTCCCAGTACCACTGGTGTCCGATCACGTCGATGTATTCGGCCGGATGCGCCGGGAGCGCGTCCACCTGGTAGAGGAGGACCGTCGAGTACACCGCGACGCCGGTGATCAGCGCTACCGTGGCCAGCGTCCACGCCACCTCGAGCCGGTTAACCATAGCGTCGCCCCCGTACCGCCGGGTCGCGGTACTTCCAGAGCGTCCAGGCGAGTACCCCGAAGGTCAACCCGGCCCCTCCCAACGAAAGGGCGAGCAGCACCCAGACGAGGGGCATGGTCATCTGGAGATCGCTCTGACCGGCGGAGGCCAGTCCGGTCAGTGCGAGGAGCGTGCTGATCGTCGTGAAGGCAGTTAGCCCTCGCAGCCACGCGCGGAGTCGCACACTCAGTTCGAGGGCCCTTCCTACATATTCCCAGCGTACGTACACGCAGCCCGTCCGCCTCCCCCCCACACGCCAGAGATCGGTCTCGAGCGGATTCCAACCGGGACCCACGGCGACTCGGTGAAGCCACAACCCGTGGTCGCCGGTGGGGTACGACCGGGGAAGCGGCTCGGCATCGCGGCGCCGTCACAAGCGGCCCGGAGACACTTCCGGACCCTCCCTGGTGTCCGTACGTACGGAATGCCTTTGAACCGCGCGCGCGGTCCCCCGGCGAAAAAGCGGGGTTCGATCGGTGGCTCGCGCGAAAACCGGGGGCCCGTTCCCCCTCCGCACGGTGACCGTCCTCGTTGCGCTGATGGTCCTGGTTGGATTGGTCGGCCTCAACGCTTTCGCGGAGGCGCGCGGTGCGGCGGCGCACCCGGGAGCCTCGGTCAGCCTCACTGTGACGGTCGGTACGCCCTTCGCGTTCACCCTCTCGTCCAATGAGGTCCAACCTGGACAGACGGTTTCGGTGACACTCATTCAAACCTCGAGCGTTGTGCACACGTTCACCCTGTTGAACGCCACCGGCTTCCAATTCAACTGGAGTTCGTCGAGCTCCGACTCGCTGCCCCACATCCTCGCCTTCCTCGCCGCGCATCCCCCGCTGGTCAACTTCACCTTCCCCGCGCAGGCGGGTACCGGTGAGGCGTCCTTCGTCGCGCCCGCCTTCGGCGAGTACGAGTATCTCTGTTTGGAGCCCGGCCACTTCGCCGCCGGGATGTGGGGACTGCTCGGCTCGGGAGAGGCCGGCAGCGGCGGCGGCGGAGCCACCGATACGGGGCCTGGCGCCCCCGTCTTCATCATCGCCGGCACGATCGCCGGGCTGGTGGTCCTCTCGATCGTCCTGGCGTTCGTGGTGGGGAAACGGGAAGGTTCCCGGCACGAAATGGCGCCCGAGCGGCTCGGCTACCCCGAGTCGTCGTCCCCGTCCACTCCTCTCTCGTCGGAGCGGTAGGTGCTGGGCGGGGTCGGGGCGACCTGCCGGAACGGCCGACGATTCAAGCGACGAACCCACTAAGAGCTTGAGCGGCCGGACTCGCCTCTTGCCACAAGGTCTATGAGGGGAGAGCCGTTGCAACCTACGAACCTCGTAAGAGGTTTGGACAGAAAATGGCGTGGGCGACACCGAGCCGTGAGCGCCGCGTGCTGAAAGCCGGCCACTCCTCGATCGCCGTCACGCTCCCCAAGCCCTGGGCGGAAGCCATGAACCTCCGCCCCGGAGACCTGATCGTGTTCGACCAGAACGAGGACGGCACGCTCTACCTCAAGCCGGCGCCGACCCCCGGTGCGGTCGTCAGCGGCGTTCCGTACCTCGTGCAGGCCCACTCGTTCCGCGACGCCGGCGTGCTCGAACGGCTGGTCATCGGGGCCTATCGCGTCGGCCACGACTCGATCGAGATCCGGACCGAGATCCCGCTCGCCCCCGAGCGCATCGAGGAGCTCCAACAGGCGGCCCGCGGGCTGATCGGGGTATCGGTCGTGGCCCAGGAGCCCAACCGCATCCTCCTGCAGAACTTCATCGACCCGTCCAAGTACGAGCTGCCGCAGCTGGTCCAACGGATGAAAATGATCCTCCTCGCCTACCTCGAAGAGTCCGAGGAGCTCCTATCGCGGCGCAGCCGGTCCCGC
>JAKIWD010000168.1 GCA_022750205.1 Thermoplasmata archaeon | reverse complement strand
GCAACCCCGATCGGTTGACGGTCGACCCCGCTTCCGGACTGGCCTTCGTCGACGACGCGAACTCGGGGAACCTGACCGTCGTCGACGACTCCAGCATGATGGTCGTGGCGAACTTGGCGACCGGCGGAGGCGCGTCGGGCCTGGCCTTCGACCCTGCCGATGGCGAAGTGTACGAGGCCCAGTCCGGCGTGGCCGCCCTGCAGGTGTTCAACGGAGGATCTGGTGCCGCGCTCCCGAACGTCACCGTCTCCAACGACCCGGTCGGTCTCGCGTACGATCCGACGTTCGGGGGGATCTGGGTGCTGGATGGCGGCTCATCGATCGCCTCGCTCGTCGTCGGAGGCGCTTGGGAGAGCGGCCTCAACGTTACCCTGCCCGAACTCCCCCGCGCGGCCGCGTTCGATCCGGCGACGGGTACGACCGCGATCCTCAGCGGGCTGGGCGGTGCCGTCTACACCCTCGTTCCGACCTGGGGATATCCGGCGACGTTCTCGGCCATCGGCCTGCCGCCCTCCGACGCCTGGTCCGTCGATATCGCTGGACAGTCGACGGTCGTCAACGGCACGAGTGTGACCTTCGACCTCGGGGATGGGAGGTACGCCTACGCCGTGAACGCCCCCGCCGGGTTCACCGCAACGCCCTCGGGTGGCCCCTTGGTGGTCAACGGGAGCGCCCTGGTCGTCGACATCGTTTTCACCCGCGTTCCAGTGGCGATGTACACGATCAACTTCGCCGAGACCGGCCTGCCCGGGTCGACACCGTGGAGCGTGACGATCAATGGCAGTATGTTCACGGCGACCGGACCCACGCTGAACCCGGCGCTTCCGAACGGCTCGTTCGGCTATTTCGTCGGGGACCCCGCTGGATATCGCTCGGCCCCGTCGGATGGGATCGTGGTCGTGAAGGGCGGAGGTGCCGCGGTGGCGATCACGTTCGCGGCGATCTCTCCGAATCCGGCGAACAATTCGACATCGAAGACCCCGGTATCCACGACGACCTCGACCCCGTCGTGGGGGAATACGCTCCTCGTCGTCGCGGTAGTGGTCGAGGCGATCGCCGTGATCGTGCTGGCGATCGTGCTGCTGCGCCGCGGAGGGCCGGGAACGGCCGCGACCTACCCGGCACCTCTCACGCCCATCTTGTACGGCCCGCCCGTCGGCGCGGTAGGTCCGACCCCGGGTGGCGGCGCCCCGCCACCGGTGAAGTGATCTAGATCGCGGTTCGGGCCGGCGCCTCACCACGTTCGACGCGCGTCGGCGCGGCGCGGTACCGAGGCGGGTAGCTGGTCAACTCCGCGACGAGCTACATGTTCGGCAGCAGATGTGGGCCCGGACGGATTTGAACCGTCGACCGACCGGTTATGAGCCGGCCGCTCTGGCCGGGCTAAGCTACGGGCCCGCTACACGAAACGGGGGTGCGGAGGCGCCGCCGAGCGGACTTTCGGAGAAGGCCGAGGTCGGCCGACACCTTCGAACCGCTGACCTTTCGGTTAACAGCCGATCGCTCTACCGCTGAGCTACGGCGGCACCGGCGCGCCGACCACGGGTTCGGCTAATAGCCTTTCCGGGCCGCGCTGCGCCCCTTGTACTCGGCGGCGCGTTCCTTGAGGTGCTGGATGGTCCCGGCCATCCGATCGAGCGACTGGTCGAGGGTACCCCAGAACTCCCGGGACTTGTCCGTCACGACGGCCCCGTCGGCGGACGGCTGAATCACCCCCTCCCGCTCCAGGAGGTGCAGGGAGTAGCGAACTTTGTGGATCGGCAGATGCAGCGCCTCGCTCAACCGGATGATCCCCATCGGCGGGCTGCTGCTCAGCCGCTCGAGGATGTCGACGTTCCGGGCGAGGAGGTCGAGCTCGCTCGAAATGCGGTCCACCAGCTGGGTCCCCTCGGGCGGCGCGCCGGTATCGGGCTCGACCGTGCGGGGCGGCGTCTTGTCCAACGGCATGGTGTTACCGGCGCTAGAGCGGGGGCGCTTACTTGAACGTTGTCGGCAGACTTGGGCGGCCCCGCGTCCCCCCGGTCCCGCACGCAGCCAGGGGGCGGACGCGCCATTCGCCGGGGCGGCCGTCCGCGCGTCGCAGGAACGACGGGAACTCCTATGAGGGAGGGCCGGAGTGCCCCCGACCGGTTCCGACCTCCCCCCGCCGGGGGGCGGCCGCGAAACGGACCGGGTCATCCCGGAGGAATGCGTGAGACAGCGTGGGGAAGGTGCGGACGGCGGTGGGTCGAGGGCCCCGCCGGGCGGCTCTCCCGCGGGTCGGCCCGTCATTCTCACGCCTGAGAAACGACGGGGAGACCGAGATAGGGACGAGGTATCCATCCAATGGATGATGGATCGACCGGGGACCGTCCCCCCCCTCTCGGCGACCGGAAGGAACGAATCCTGGACGCGCTGGGCGATCCAGCGTCTCGAGGGATCCTGCTGAAGCTCAACGAAGCCCCGCACTCGGCGCAAGAGCTGCTGGCGACCAACTCCATCCCCCAGAGCACGCTCTACCGCAAGCTCCACGACCTCCAGGAGCTTGGTCTCGTCGGGATCCAGCGCACCGCGATCACCGCTGACGGTAAACGGGTGGACCTCTACCGGAGCCTCCTCGAGGAGCTGAAGGTGGACCTAGCGGGACCGAGCCTGCACATCCAGGTCCGTTACCGCGAGCTCGCCGCCGAACGCCTCAAGGACATGTGGCACAAGGTACGCCAGGAGGCGCGCCCGTGAGCGACTACTGGCTAGAGACGATACCCCTGGTGACCCTGTGGGTCGGAGTGGCCGTGCTGGGCGGGGTCGTAAGTTACTACGCGATCCGCGCCTGGCGAAGCAGTCGGGAACGCACCTTCGGGCTGCTGGCGATCGGTCTCCTCGCCCTCTCCATCGGGTCCGCCGTTACCTGGTTCGGGCTGTATTTCATGGGTCAGGACCTCATCGTCTGCGAATCGGGCTCGACGGCCTTCACGGCCGGCGGGTTCGCGTGCATCCTCGTCGGACTGCGCGCTCGAGTAGGTTGAGCCACCCAT
>JAKIWD010000075.1 GCA_022750205.1 Thermoplasmata archaeon | reverse complement strand
TGCCCACATTGTGGAGGTTTCGCGCCTGCTGCGTCCCGTAGGACCTGGATTCGTGTCTCAGAATCCATCTCCGGGCGACTTCTCCCAAAGCCCGTACCCGTCTACGGCTAGGGGGTCCGTGACACCCCCTACTACCTGATAGGCCGCAGACCCATCCTCGAGCCCCGCAGGATTTGGGCTGGAGAGCCTTCCATCATCTCCAACCTATCGGGTATTATCCCCAGTTTCCCGGGGTTATCCCCGTCTCGAGGGCAGATTGTCCGCGTGTTACTGAGCAGTGCGCCGAGGGCTTACCCCTCTCGACTCGCATGGCTTAAGCGAACTCCAATAGCGGTGCCCGCCGGCAGGATCAACCGGATTTGTATATTGCACATCGATCTGACTTGTGCGGGAACGTACGTCTAAAACCGTGACTCGCTGACTGGCGGAATTGCTCTGTCTCTGACACATTGAGCTGTGCGCCTTTTACTTCTCTCTCCCCTGTCGGTCTCGAGAGGTCACTCCCCGTCTCCGGGAAGGGGATCTCAAGGCCCCACGCCCCATCGGGCCATCTGTGGCGCTGCCTTGGAAGAGCTCGGTTCACGTGTCCCCGGCTCGCCGTGGCGGCGTCGCGCGGCCGTCCTTCCGTGAGGAAGGTCGGCGCGTGCGGCATGGGACCTGAGCGCGGTATTTAACTCGAACGCCTGCGGATCGCGTCGAGCCTCCGGGCCCGGCTCCGGGACAGTGCTTCCGTGGTTGCCCGGGTCACTCGCCACGCTCCAACACTCGTAGGAGCCCCGGAAGTTCCGTCAGGGAGGTGATCTCCGGCGGATCCTCACCGAAGCCGGTGCCGCGTCGGTTCAACCAGACCGACTGCATGCCCGCCCGCCGAGCCGCGCGCGCGTCGCGATTCGGTTGGTCACCGACGTGGAACGCCCGGGCGGGCGTCGTGCTCGCCCGGGCGATGGCCCGGAGGAAGATCGCCGGATCCGGCTTCTCGACCCCTTCGGTCCCCGAGGAGACGATCCAATCGAAGTAGCGATCGATCTCGCACCCCCGAAGGTACTCTCGTACGGACTCCGCGGAGCTGGAGTTGGAGATGATCCCCAACTTTCGCCCGTCACTGGCCAGCTGACGCAGGCACCGCGTGACGTCGGAGTAGAGGTGGACTCCCGGCGGTAGCCGACGAAGGAGGAGCTCAAATTCCTGCGCCACCCCAAGGGAGACGGCCGTGCCAGAGCTGCGTTCCAGCACGCGTCGCCAGAACTCCGTTGCCGGGGTCGGGAGCGGGCCGGCATCCGCTTCCAGGTCGACCTCCTCGTAGCAATGCGCGAGGTGCTCGGCGTCGAGCTCCACGCCTACCGACCGCGCGGCCTCTGTCCACCCCGCGGGGTCCTGAAAATCGATCAGGGTTCCCCCGAGATCGAAGAAGATGCACTGAAACGAACGCGAGCCCGGCATGTTCCCACGGAAGGCGCCCCCGCCAAAATATCTCCGGGGCGCAGGCGTGTTCGCGGGGCGAATGCGGGCACTCGGAAGGATGTCGTCCGGGCGTACCGACGCTTTTTCCGAGCCGGCGGGATTCGGGGTCGACCCCGTCGCGACCCCGGGAAACCTGAATGCACGGTCACTTCCGCTCTACCGCGACACTCGCCGGTCTGGCGGTGTTGCTCCTCCTGATCACGGGAATTCCGGCCTCGCCGGGGCCAGGAGTACCGGGCCGGCCTCAAGCGGCACCTGGTGTCGCGACCCCGGTGATGCCCGCGCTCAACGCCCAACCTTCCCCCGGTGCGATCCCCGCACCCGCGAGCCACGTGTCCGAGACGTGGAACGAGGTGTACGGGGCCCCTCCGGGGTTGGTCAGCAGCGCCAACGTCACGCTCGCAGAGGACCCACCGATGGGCGGCGTCGTGTTTTTCGGTGGGTACTCCCCCCTTGTTGGAGCACTTGGCGACACGTGGGTCTATCACAATGGGACCTGGACCGACATCTCGGCCTCGCTCACCGCCTCGCCCGCCGCGCGGTGGGGCAACACGCTGACGTGGTACCCCAGCGCGGGAGCCGTCGTGCTGTTCGGGGGGCGCAACGCGACGAAGGCGTTCAACGACACGTGGACCCTGAACGCCACGGACGTCACGGACCGGCACGGATGGCAGAACGTCACGAAGGCGATCGCGCCCCCCCCACGCCTCGGGGCCGCGACGTTCTACGACCCCACGAATTCCTCCATCGTCCTCTACGGCGGTGCGTGCCTTTCGTGCGGCACGAGCGGCTCCGCCGCCGCATTCAATGATACGTGGAAGTTCGCGGCCGGCGCATGGACGAACGCGACCGTCTCCGGTTCCATCAACCCCGGCCGGAGGGACTCGGCGTATTCAGCCTGGGATCCGGACCTCAACGGCGGTGTGCTGTTCGGTGGGGACAGTTCGGGCGCCGGATGCGCCGACTCCAACGAGACGTGGCTCTACCGATCCTCGTGGCAGCTGCTGACGACCAACGGCACCCCCGGTGCCCTCGACAACGGCGGCCTCGTCTGGTACGCCGGCGGCGATGAGCTGGTGCTGTTCGGGGGGATCCAATCGGGATCCGGGGGGTGCGTCGCAGCGAACCAGACGGCCTGGACGCTCCAGCATTACAACTGGACCAACGTCACGACCTCGTCGGGGGCCGGTTCAGGGATCGGTTCGCTTTGCTGCGCCGGGGCGGCGTACGACCCGTACGAGCGTCTGGTCGTCCTGTTCGGCGGGGACGATGGGCTCGGGAGCTACTTCAACAATACGTGGGTGTACCCGGCCCTGCCGCTATCGGCGGGACTCTCCTTTCCGTTCCCGGAAGCGGAGAACGGGACCCCGTTCCGGATCCTGTCCGTGGTCTCCGGCGGGCAGCCGAACCTCACCTTCGAATGGGAGTACGGCGACGGCTCGCCCGATGGCACGGGAGTCGACGGGCTCCACACCTACACGTCCCCGGGAACCTACACGGTCAACCTCACGGTGACCGACTCGGTCGGCCGTACGGCCAACGTCTCGACGCGCGTCGGGGTCGTCCCCGCCCTCCAGATCCGCGTCAACTCCACCTCGCTCACGGGGGAGCCGCCGTACGCCATCACCTTCAACGCGACCGCGACGGGAGGGGTCCTCCCGTTGACGTGGAACTGGAATTTCGGAGACCACAGTATCTGGGCTTCCGCGAACGTCACCCACCTCTACCGGATCGGCGGGACCTTCACCGCGACGCTCATGGTCAACGACTCGCTCGGCGCCGACCGTACGGCTTCGTTCGTCGCCCACATCTACGGGGCGCTCGTGGCCCACATCGCCGCATCGAGCGTCGTCGCGATCGCCCCGGTCATGGTCAATTTCTCCGCCGACCTCGCCGGGGGTTCCGGCGGGTTCGTGTACGAATGGACATTCCTTCCGGGCGCGAACGCTACCGCTCAGAACGTCGCGTTCACCTTCACGCAGCCCGGCTCGTACAACGTGACGGTCGTCGTCCACGACTCCCTGGGGTACGGGGCGATGGCCTTCGTGGTGGTGAACGTCTATGCGCCGTTGACCTCGTCCGCGAAAGCCAGCACCCTGCTCGCCCTCGCGCCCGCGAACGACAATTTCACCGCCGAGCCGACCGGCGGCGCGCCCCCGCTCTACTATCGGTGGGACTTCGGCGACCACACGCCGACGGTCCCGGGGGTGACGACCAGCCACCAGTACCTGACCGGCGCGAACTACACGGTCAGCCTGACGGTGACCGACGCCCTCGGGGACCTGGCGATCACTTCCCTCATCGTCCAGGTGGTCAACCGGCTCACCGTCGGGGCCAATGCAAGCTCCACGGACGGACCGAGCCCGCTGAACGTGGTGCTCTCGTCCGACCGGACCGGCGGTCTCGCCCCGTTCTCGTACCTCTGGGCGTTCGGCGACGGCTCGACCGGTTCCGGCGCCACCCAGATGCACAGCTACTCGCCCGGTAACTTCACCGCGCACGTCCAGGCGACCGACGCCCTCGGCGAGAACGTCACCGCCTCGGTCCAGATCGTCGTGTTCCAGGGTCTCACATTGTCCGTGGACGCGAGCCCGACGAACCTGACGCTGGGCAACGTCACCACGCTGACCGCCACGATCGCCGGCGGGGTGGCCCCGATCAACGTCCGCTGGGCGGGCTTGCCGAACGGCTGTCTGTCGCACAACGCCGCGGTCGTCGACTGCGACCCGGTCGAGGTGGGCGCTTTCGTGATCACCGCGACGGCGACCGACGGGGCGCGCGAGAACGTCTCCGCCGTGGTCGGGCTGATCGTGGTCGGACCGGGGAACGCGACCCCGGGCGGGTCGGGGGGCCCCGGTCTCAGCCTCGGGGGAACGACCACGGTCGCCCTCGGCGTGTTCGGGGTCGGCGTGGTACTGGCTGTCGCGTGGTTCGTGATCCGCCGCCGACCGCCGCGATCTCGACCTGCTCCGGAAGGGGCGCCCGAACCAGAGAGTTCGAGCAGGGGCCGCGATGAAGGGGCGGTCGGCTGACGGTTAGGCGACGTTCACGGAGACGACGTCGGAATGGCGTAGGAGGATCGCCCGGGCGATCTTGAGGTTCTTTCCCGCCTTCCCGATGGCGCGGGCCTTCCACGCCGGGTCGACCGTCACCGAGGCGTGACGGCCCTTGCCCTTGGGCTGGAACGTGACGGACTTCGGACTGTAGGCGAAGAAGACGTTCTTGACGAGCGTCTCGACGTCGTCGGAGTACTCAACGACCATGATCTCCTTCTTGAGCATCCCTTTGAGGCGCTCGACGAGGGTCCCGGCCGGGCCGACCGCCTTGGGGATGTCCCCCACCTCGACGAGGAAAATGAGCTTGTCCTCGGCCTCCAGGCAGTCCTTGACCCGGGCCCCCGTCCGCTCCTCGAACATGCGGATGTAGCCGATCGTCTCGGTGTCGAAGACGATCTCGGGCATCGGGACCCCCAGTGGTGCGGGACTATCCGCCGGTCTGCAGGGAAAGGATCGCCGAGGAGCCCGGCTCGAGGATCGCGAGCGCGCTGATCGGGAACGGCCGGCCGCACGCCGCGCCGAGCTCGATCGCGCTCCCCTCGTAGTGGTAGACGGGGACCTTCTCGTAGAAGCGCTCGCTGACGAGCTTTTTCTCCGGGCAGCTCCGGGCGACGATGATCAGCCGGGCCTTCTTGGTGCGCGCGCTCTCGATCGTCTCGGTCAGGCCGACCTTGACCTTGCCGGTCTGGAGCGCGACCTTGAGCGCGTGGGCGAGGTCCATCTTACGCCGCTCCCTCGACCTTGGCACGCGTCGGGCGGTAGACAAGGTTGACGGCGCCGGTGCCGAGCGTGATCGGCTGGCCGACGATGATGTTCTCGGCCACGCCCTTCAGCTCGTCGACCTCGCCGGTGATCGCGGCGCGCAGCAGGTGGGCCGCGGTGATCTCGAAGGCGGCGCGCGCGAGCACGCTCGTCTTCTTCCCGGAGATCCCGTGCCGGCCGATCGCGCGGATGTCGCCCTCGTTGGTCATGACGTCGCTCACCAGCATCAGGTGGCGGATATCGACGGTCAACCCCTGCTCCGAGAGCGTGCGGCCCGCCTCCTGGATGAGTGCGGCGCGGGCGGCCTCGACGCCGAAGACCTTGTAGATCTCGAAGACGGAGTTGGTCGTGGTGCGGGCGGCGTCGACGCCGGCGATGTCGAGCACGCCCTCCATGTTCGACCCTTCCGTGTAGATCACGTACTCGTCCTTCTCCTTCTTGATCAGGGCGCGCTTGATGCCGGTGACGCCCTTGATCCGGATCGCCTTGGCCTCCTCGCTCGCATCGAGCAGGCGCTTGAACGGACGCTCCTCGATCGGCTCGTCCTTCTTGGCGCGGGGCGTCGGGGGCTTCTCGGTCAGGTGGATCTCGAAGGTGCGGCTCTCGCCGCTGCCGGAGCCGGGCTTGAGCGTGAAGAACCGCTCGTCCAGCCCCTCCATGAGGGAACGCTCGAGGTCGGCGCGCTTGACCCCGCGCGACTGCATCAGCGCCGGCTGGGGCGAGACGAGGACCTTCAGGTCCTCCACGACGGTCCCGATCGAGGCGACGTCCGGGACGTTGGTGAGCTCGACCTGCAGGGCGATGTGCTGGACCGACTCGCGGTCGGCCTTGAGCTTGCGCTCGACGAAGACGGTCATCATCGGGGTCGACGGGACGCGCCGGGCGTCGACTAGCTCGATGAGCCGGGGAAGACCGAGCGTGACGTTCATCTCGGCGACGCCGGCATAGTGGAACGTCCGCAGCGTCATCTGCGTCCCGGGCTCGCCGATCGACTGCGCCGCGACGATCCCCACGGACTCGTGGGCGTCGACGGTCGCACGGTGGAAGCGGGCGGCGACGGCCTTGACCGACTTGTCGAACTCGGGACCGGTGACCTTGAGCCGGGCGAGCTTGTCGGCGAGCTCGTTGGTGAGCAGCGGCGGCAGCGTGACGTGCTGCCGGCGGCAGATCTCGGTGATCTTCGCGGCGACGGTCTCCTTGGACGTGCGCTTTTCGTCGGCCATCGCCTTCACTCCCCTCCGAAGTCCGGGCCCTCTTCCGGTGGGCCGAACTCCTCGGATTCCTCATCCTCGCCCTCTTCCTCGAGCTGGGCCTCGGCGAGGAGGTCCATCTCCTCCTCCCCGACGGGCGGCGCCCCGACGACCTCACCCTTGGAGTCGACGACGGGCTTGACCCGGCGGCCGAGGACCTCGGAGAGGACCTCGTCGAGCGGGACGGGCTGGCCGGCGTACGAGCGCGTCGGGTCGATGCCGTCCTCGCCGTACTTGTACTCGATGACCGTGCCGGCGGTGTTGCGCACGGTGCCGTCCTCGGCGACCTTCAGGTCCTCGAGGGCGTTGATCAGGCGGCGCTGCATGTAGCCGCTGCGGCTGGTACGGACGGCCGTGTCGACCAGCCCCTCGCGTCCACCCATCGAGTGGAAGAAGTACTCCGTCGGCGACAGGCCCCGCTTGTAGCTGCTGGAGACGAAGCCGCGGGCATCGGCGCCCAGGTCGCCCCGGGCGAAATGCGGCAGCGTCCGGTTGAAGTACCCGCGCAGGAGGCGTTCGCCCCGCACCGACTGCTGGCCGACGGCGCCGGCCATCTGCGTCAGGTTGAGCATGGAGCCGCGCGCGCCGGACTTGGCGAGAATCACGGCCGGGTTCTCGAGACCGAGGAACCCGCCGGCGATGTCGCCGGCCTGGTCACGGGCCTTTCCGAGCTCGCGGCGGATCATGACCTCGAGGGTCTCTTCCAGCGAACGGCCGGCCATCTGCTCCAGCCGGTGGTCGTGGTACTGCTCGACGAGCTCGGTGACCTTCTTGCGGGCCTTCTCGAGCGTGTCGTCGATCTCCTGCCGGGCGTTCTCGGGGACGTCCTCGTCGTCGATCCCGGTCGAGAGGCCCTTGAGGCCGATCGCGGTGATCGACAGTCGGCTCATCTCGTCGAGGAACTGGCGGGCGCGGGACATCCCGTCGTTGCGGGCGATCGCGTCGAGGATCGCGCCCTTGCCGAACGCGATCGCCTTGGCGTCGATCGTGCCGGCCTTCAGGACGCCGTTCTCGACGATGACGTAGCTGTCGTGCTTGCAGTTCGTCGGCGGGCAGTCGCACCGGTTCCAGATGTTCGAGCGGAACTCGATGTTCAGGTTCTTGGGCAGCGTGAGCGAGAACAGCTGCTTGCCGGTCCAGTAGGGGCTTCCGTCCTTCTCCGATCCCGCGGGCGGCGGCATCGGGTAGCTGACCTTGGAGAGCAGGTAGGTGACCTGGCTTTTGGAGAAATGGGGGTTCTGGTACGTCAGCATGAAGGTCGACGTGATGTGGTCGTGCAGCATCCCGATGATCGGCCCGCCGTAGCGGGGGCTGAGGATGTGCTCCTCGACCTTCATCAGGACCTTGGCCTCGGCACGCGCCTCCTGGCTCTGGAGGACGTGCAGGTTCATCTCGTCGCCATCAAAGTCGGCGTTGTACGGCGGGCAGTCGCACAGGTTGAACCGGAACGTCTTGTGGGGCAGGATCCTCACGAAGTGCGCCATCATGCTCATCCGGTGGAGCGACGGCTGCCGGTTGAACAGGACGATGTCGCCGTCGATGAGCTGGCGCTCGACGATGCAACCCGGCGCGACGAGCTCGGCGCACGCCTCGGCGTTCTTGTCCATGACCTTGATGCGCTGGCCGTCCTCGCGCACCAGGTAGTTGACGCCGCACTGGTAGCCGCCGGCCGGGATATGGCCGCCCCCGACCGGGGGCGTCGTCGTCGTCACGGCCGCCGGGGTCGGTCCGCGCCGGACGAGCTCCTTGGCGACCTCCTGGTTGTGCGGGGTGACCTCGAGGGGGACGGTGAGCGCGCGCGCGACCTCGACCGGGATGCCGACCTCGTTGATCGAGAGCAGCGGGTCGGGCGAGATGACCGTGCGGGCCGAGAAGTTGACGCGCTTACCCGACAGGTTCGAACGGAATCGTCCGTCCTTGCCCTTAAGGCGTTGGGCGAGCGTCTTGAGCGGGCGGCCGGAACGGTGGCGCGCCGGAGGGATGCCGCTCGTCTGGTTGTCGAAGTAGGTGGTGACGTGGTACTGCAGCAGCTCCCACAGGTCCTCGACGACGAGCTGGGGGGCGCCCATGTCGCGGTTCTCGCGCAGGCGCTGGTTGATCCGCAGCACGTCCACGAGCTTGTGCGTCAGGTCGTCCTCGCTGCGCTCGCCGGATTCGAGGGTGATCGACGGGCGGACCTGGACCGGCGGGACGGGTAGGACCGTCAGCACCATCCACTCGGGTCGTCCGAACTTCGGGTTGAGCGCCAGCGCACGGACGTCGTCGTCCGGGATCCGCTCGAGGCGGGCGCGGACCTCCTTGGGCGTGATCTTGTGGCCGTTCTCGCGGAAGGTCGTGGGCTTGTCGAGCAGGATCCGCTGCTGAACCTCGTGGCAGAACGGGCAGGCGCGCTCCTCCTTCGGCTCGCGGGTCGGGGTGGGAGCGTCGTCGTCGCTGAACGTCTCGCCCCGCGGGGAGGGCGCGTCCGGCAGGATCCGTCCGCAGGCTCGGCAGGTCGATTGGAGCAGGCGCTTGATCTCCTTCGCGTAGCCGACGTGGATGACCGGCATGGCGAGCTCGATGATCCCGAAGTGGCCGGGGCATTCGTTGACCCGTCCCCCACAGGTGCGGCAGCGCAGGTTCGGCTCGATGACGCCGAGGTGGAGGTCCATGAGCCCCATCTCGATGGGGTACCCGTCGTCGTCGTACGTGTCGGCCGTGATGATCTTCACGCCGCTCATGCGGCGGATCTCGTCCGGCGACAGGAAGGCGAACTGCAGGCTCTTGATCTTCTTCGATAGTCCTTGCGCCATGTGGAACCTCCCTACCGCATCTCCTCGAGCTGGAGCCGCATGATCACGCCGAGGCTGATCAGTTCCTCGAGGAGGAGCTTGAACGAATAGCTCATCTCCACGGGGTAGATCGACGACGTGTTCCCGCAGCTGGGACACCGCAGCGACCCCTGACGGGTATCCGGGATCGCGATGTGGCCGCACTCGGGGTTGCCGCAGACGTACTGGATCGTCCCGTCGGATTGGTCGAGGAGACGGTCCTTGATCACCCTCGCCACCCCGTGGCCGATGAGGCAGTCGCGCTCCATCTCTCCGAACCGCAGACCCCCCTGGCGTGAGCGACCTTCCGTCGGCTGCCGCGTCAGGATCTGGACGGGGCCGCGGGAACGCATGTGCATCTTCCCGGCGACCATGTGGTGGAGCTTCTGGTAATAGATCACACCGATGAAGATCTCCGCTTCCAACCGGCGGCCGGTCAGGCCGTCGTAGAGCGTCTCACGACCGGACGGGTGGAACCCGAGGGCCTTCAGGCTCTCGCGGAGCGCCTCTTCCCGCTCGCCGGAGAACGCCGTGCCGTCGATGGTGCGGCCCTCGAGCGAGCCGACCTTGCCCCCGAGCATCTCGAGCACGTGGGCCACGGTCATCCTCGATGGGATGGCGTGGGGATTGATCAGAAGGTCCGGCGTGAGTCCGTCCCGGGTGAACGGCAGGTTCTCCTGCGGAACGATGAGGCCGATGACCCCCTTCTGCCCGTGGCGGGAAGCGAATTTGTCGCCCAGCTCGGGTACCCGCTGGTTGCGGACCTTCACCTTGACGAGCTTGGAGATGTTCTCCCCCTCGGTGAGCACGACGTTGTCGACCCACCCGGATTCGCCGAACCGGACCGTGACCGAGGTCTCGCGCCGCTTCTGGGGCGTCAGTAGGTCGGTCTTCTCCTCCAGGAATCGCGGCGGGGATGTCTTGCCGATCAGGACGTCCCCCTCGGCTACCTCGAGCTCGGGATAGATCAGGCCGTCCTCTCCCAAGTTTCGGTACGCCGTGTCGACACGCGCGCCGGCGACGTCCGGCCGCGGGATCTCGAACCGGTCCTCCTGACCGCCCGGATATTTCCTCTCCTCGCCCCGGTACGTCCGGAAGAACGACGAGCGCCCCAGGCCGCGATCGATCGCGGCCTTGGAGAATACGAGGGCATCTTGCATGTTGTACCCCTC
>JAKIWD010000165.1 GCA_022750205.1 Thermoplasmata archaeon | reverse complement strand
TTGTAGGTGATGAGCGTCTGGTAGACGTTCAGGATCGGCTCGGCGCCGAGGGTCTCGTAATCAATGGCCGGGTCCTCCGTGAACGAGCCGCCCGGGGCTAGCTCATAGTTGATGATGGTCCCGGCGTGGGGGCTCTTGGCGGTCAGGTGAACGGCTAGGCCGGCGTGGATCCCCTGCGGGGCGACGAACGCCGTCCAGGTGTAGTTCTGGTAGGCGGTGAGCACACCGTTGGACGCGCTACCGACGAATGTGAGCGTGTACGTCCCCGCCGCCGTGAACTGGGCTACTCCGATCGCCGAAGAGTTCGTGGGGTTCGTGGAGGAGATCGTCGCTCCCGTCGAAGGGGAGATGATGATGCTGGGCTTCTGCGTAAGGAACAGCGGGTTGGACGGCGCGGAAGTATACGTCCCCGCGACCGTCACCGATTGGGACTGGGAGAGCACGGCCGTGGCTCCACGGGTGGCCGCCGGCGTGGTGGTGTTCGAGATGATCTGACCGACGACCGTGGGGAGTTCCCCGCCGCTCGCGGCTTGGTACGACGGAGTTACCTGAACGACCTGGAGCGCCTGGACGTTGTCGTGGGTGAGGCCGTTGACGACGGCGTGGACCTCGATGATGAACGTCCCACTCGTCAGGAACGCATGGCGGACCGTCTGGTTGTGGGTGTTGTTGGTCGAGGTCCCGTCGCCCCACGAGTAGGTGTAGCTGCTCACGGACTCTCCGGAGGGGGCCGATGCGGTGAACGGCACGGGCGCGCCCTGCTGGATCGACCGGAAGGGGATGAGCAAATTGAGGTCGTGGAGGTTCACGAACTGTCCACAGACCGGGGAATTCGCCGGTTGGCAGGTCGTGATGGCCCCGGACTTGGCGAACCCTCCCATGACGGCGAAAGTTCCGACGCCCACGAGGACGAGAACGACGACGATCGCGATCACCGAGGTCACCGTCGAGAGCCCGCGCCGCCCGGAACTTACCCGGAACGAGCGGACCGGGGCCGAGTTAGCCGACATTCGTGTTCACCATAGCCCGAGCGGGACGATTCCCGGCTCGGGGGAACATCCTAACCTCAGACTCATATATACCTCTCCGGCGGGGGGGAAATTTCTGGAATCTTCGCCGATTACCCGGGAGTCGCGGGCTCGGTTGCCGGCGGATGGACCAGCTCGGAAAGGACCCGGAATGCGTGAAGTACATCCTTCTCGCGCACCACGAAAGTCGAATCCGTGTAGACGCTCATCAACTCCAAACTGTTGATCCCCGCCCGGAACAGGGCCCCGGCCAAGAACGCGAGCACCCCGGGGGTTTCCACGATCATTTCGGGGCTGCGGACCGTGAGCGCCGAGAGCTGGCGGTGAACGCCCAGGGTGGCCCGACGTCCCACCGAAGCGACGAGCGCGTCCACGAGGTCTTCCTCGCAGAGGATCGTGAGAGCGCCCGGGCCTTGGAGTAACTGGAGCAGGTGACGGCGGTCGGCGAGCAACGTCCGTCCGGCCTCGAGCACGTGGCCGAGCAGGTCCCAGTCGTTGCGCGCGGTGATGATCGCGACGCGGGTTCGGACCTCGAGTCGGCTCCCTTTCACGACCTCGATCACCCGCGCCTCGAGGGGTTGATCCGTCCGCATCTGCCTCTGATAGCGTCGGCAGGCGACCTCGACGGCCTCTTGGTTCGTGAGCCCCGTCTCGCTGCGTATCCGTTTCGCGAGAGAGGTGAAATTGACGATATTGTACCCGAGACAGTCTCGGACCGCGGGGTGATCGTCGATGTATCTGCGGGTCACCTCGGCGGCGGTCGGTCCCGTCGGTCGCTCGCGTGCCATCGGCGTTCTTGCTCCCCTGCGACCGCCGGGCAGACCGCGACCCGAGCATCAACGTTGCTCCTCCACCGTCTCGGTGAGACGACGGGACCGGGCGGGTGTTCACTAACAAGAGCACAGGCGTATGTACGGGTGGGCCTGTCGCCCTCCTTACGTGTTCGGATTCTCGATTCGATGTCCCGTCACGGCGAAGGTTGCCGGGAGAGACTCTGGTCGCTTGTCGCCCGCGAGACATCCGGGATATATGCGGGCGAGGCCCCTGACCGCGCGAGGGGTCCCGGGTCCCCGCGGTGGAGTGCGCGCGTCCGCGCCTCGCTGCATCGTGGGAATCGAGCGACCTCTGAACGGAGGAAACGAGCGACCGTGGTGACCCAGCGGCGCCATCTGAGACTGCTGCCGTGCCGTGGATGCGGGCATCTTCGCGCCAGCCATTATCTCCTCGCCCCGCAGGATGGCCGACTCCGACGGCACTTCAGCCGCCCGAGGGACCGGACCACCCCGATGCCGTGCCATGTGCTGAGCTGCGAATGCTCTCGATTCACGGGGGATTCCCAGGTCTTCCTCTGCCCGGCTTGCGCGCGGGAGTACGCTACCCGCGCCAGTCTCGAGATCCATCTCTACGGCCAGCATCCCGGGCTTTCCCCGCGGGAGCGATCGGTCCTGCTCCAGGGGGCGCTCAACGGACGGACTTCGCCGAGCGCGGCCGCGACGATCGCCCGCGTGGTCCGCGTCCCCGCCCAAGAGCCCGCGGCGACCTGAACGGCCCGTCGGGCTCCGGCGAGAACCACGCCTCGGGAATCCCCAGTTCCGATCGGCACCGCGAGAGCCGGCGCCGTTCTCGGCGGACAGCGGTCTCGTGGACCCCGCGGTCGCGTTGGACCCTTTCCAGCAACGCTTCGACGGACCGCCACGCGCTTCCTCCCTCGGACCCTCTCGACTCGGGCTCGCTCTCGAATCCGGGGACGACGAACCCAGACCCCTTCAGTTCAGGGAATTCTCGTTCGAGCGCGTCGGAGCCCGCCGCGGAGAGCGAGGTGCCGGCACGCTCCAGTGGTCCCACGAATCGAGCCACCCTGATGTGGGCCTGGCGGAACGGCACTCCGTGTCGCACCAGTTCATCGGCCAACTCGACGGACGAGGTCGAGGTCCCAGAGGCCGGCGAGACGCCTCGGAATTGGGCAGTTCGGACCATCGGCACCAGGGCGTGTAGCACTCGGTGGGCCCGATCCACCGCCGACACCAGGAGGGGCTTGCCGGCCTGAAGGTCGCGTTGGTACGCCAACGGGAGACCCTTCAATATCGTTAGATGCGCGACGAGCCGCCCGATC
>JAKIWD010000131.1 GCA_022750205.1 Thermoplasmata archaeon | reverse complement strand
GCGAACGATCCGAGTCGAACCTCGGTATTGTACGAGCGGACGCGACGGCCGAGCTCCTCGGCAAACGTTCCGGGGTCTTTCGGAGAGATGAACAGCGGGACATCCCCGGCGGTCACGAGCACCCCGGGCGACACGGTGTGGATCGCGTCGAAGGTTTGGATGAAGGGGCTCCACATCCGACCCCGCCACCCCCACCCTCCGAGGAAGCTCACCGGGCCGAGGTCCCGGAGATTGGCGAGCTGCACCATGCGGACCTCCTCGAGGCGGACCGTTCGCGAGCCGAAGATTCGGCGCGCGTAGAGCGCCCGGTCGTCGAGGACATAGTAGGTCGACGCGAACCGGGCGAGGAACAGCAGGATGACCGCGACGAGGAACTCCGGCACGATGGGGTTGGAGCTGAATCGGGTGTGCCCGGTGGCGTAGACGATCAGGACGACAAGGATCAGGTAGAGAACGACGACGGGGATCGATATCGGGGCCCCGATCCGCACCCGACCCCGGGCATCGGGCGTGAACGGCATCCGAGGTCGAACGCGGACCACTCCTGATAACGATTCTCGCGCGGAGCCCCGCGCCGAACGCGCCGGTGCTCGGGAAGAGCTACTTCTTCGGTTTCTTCACCGGAAGTTCGGTCGCGTACTTCCGTGCTCGCGCGGTCCAAGACGCTGCGAGCGGCAGGTCGACAAGCACCTTCTCCGGAAGAACGACGTACTCCCGCATCGGACGCCCGGGCATGGGCTCCAAGGGCCGAGCTCCGAGCTCCTTGTGGGCCAGGGCTCGGTCGGCTTCCGAGAGTCGAACGAAGACGCTGGTCCCGAATACACCGAGAAACATGTTGCCCCGAACGAACGCTGCGGGCTGCCCGAAGACCGGACGCTCGACGGCCTCGGGAACCTCCTTGAGAAGTACTCGGAATGCCGCTACCGCGTCGCCGCCGGCCTTCGGCATCTTCATTCCGGCCACGTCCACGGGAGGGACGTCGGTCAGATAACGGCCCCGAGAGTGGTCGTCGCGGCCACAACCGCACTCCACGCATCCGAAGCCCTTGTGGCTCCCGCTCGGTGTGACCGTGACCGAAATCGATCCCGAGATTGCGGGGATGAAGCGGATGCCGTCCACCTCGACGCTACTCCCGTAGAGCGGGGGCAAGTCGGCGCAGACGAGTATCGTCCCCGACACCCCTCGGTTGTCGCTGACCATCGGGCACCGCAGCGTGACCCGGCGAAGGAAGCCCCGCTCGTCGTCTTCTCCGTCATGTCCAGCGGGGCGGACATCGCACCCCCTGGGCGCTCATCGCGGTGGCCCCTCGACCGCGCGCGTCGCTGATAAAGCTCGCGCGGGATGGGGAAGTGCGCAGCCACGAAATGACGGAACCGAACTCCCAGACGATGTGCCCGAACTGCCAAACCGTCGTGGTGGTGGAGCCCAGTTGGCGGCTCGTCCAATGCTCGAAGTGCGGCGCGATGATCACGCGAATGGGCGAAGACAGCTCGTTCGACTGAATCGCGGCTCCAAGCTCCCGCCCCGCGCTCCTCGCGGACCCATCATGGACCTCGCGAAGCACCTCGGAGTCGGTTTGTCCGACGCACTCAAGGAACGGGCCGATTCGTTCCTTGGGAGGAAGTCCGCCGCGACCCCCTATTGATACACCCTTATTGCGAGTAGGTGCGCGGAGCCACCACTCCCTGCCATGCTGAAGGCGGCACGCGCGGATCCCGTGGTCAACCCACCGAAGTCACCGACCTGAACGAACGCCAACAAATACAGACGGAGATAGTACTGATGGCCCGAGACCAGTCCGTTGTCGTGGTAGTGCACATAGTCAGAGAAGTTCATCTGTACCCTGCCGTTCGCGGGTGCAGATCCATTTCCGGTTGTGTAGACCCCTTGAGCGACCGCCCCCACGGCGGAGTCGCAACCTCCATAGTGGGAAGTTCGGTCAAACAGGCAATCGATGGGGAGGAGGAAATATTCCGAGTAAAACGTACCGTTCGAGCTGCTGGCCCCCGCAGATAGATTGTAGACGAAGGTGAACGATCCATTCCATTGGGCATTGAACTTGTAGGTACCGTTTGTCGGCACAGTGAAGTTCACGTCGGTGATGCCTGCGTGTGCGTGCTGAATGGCGTACCCAACCGAGCCGTTCGAGCAGGCCGTCATGTCGGCAAGGATCGCCATCGTGGCCTTTCCGCTCGTCACATCGAAGGTCGGCGCCGACGTAACTTGAGCAGCCACTCCACATCCATACAGCGAAGGTCCCCGCGCGTTGGCAAACGCCGCCGCTCGCGTAAAGGGCGGAGTAAATCGATCCCAGGTGTGTATGGTGGGGGTGGCCGCCGAGGCCAAGGGGGCTGCGATGGCGGTGAGCGCCAGAAGGACGACGGCAAGCGCGGAAACGATCCCGGGCGGGCCTCCACGGCACGCGAGGGGCAAACGGGCGCCAATGGACCGTAGCGCGGTTGCCACGGCACGTTAACGGTCTGCACATGATGAGCTCGCGGGTCCAGACGGCAGCGGGATTCCGAGCGATTGCGGCCCTCGTCGTTGGGCCTAACCGTCGAGGGCTCTACGTGGAGACTGTCGTTCCCGCAGGCAGATACGGGCGCGCGGGGTACCCCCATCGGGGGAGCGGGGTCCATGGAGCAAGCGGTCCAGGACACTGCAGCCGCATCCCGGGTCTACGACATCCTCGGCGGCATCGACCGCCGACCGGTCGGACTGACCCGCAGACTCCGAGGAAGGGTCGAGAGACTCTCGCCCCTCTGGGGAGGGTTGCTCGTGATCGGAATCGCGGTGGGCCTGTTCGCGGGAGCCCTCGCCGGGGTTACCCTCGCCCTCGCGGGAAATGGTTCGTTGATCTTCGTCGTCCTGGGAGTTCCCGTCATGGTCGTGTCCGCCGCGACCGCCGCGCATCTCACTCCCCCCCGGGTCACCGACCTGCTGGATTAGCGGCGAAGTTGGGGGCGACCGCAGCGCGTCGCGTGAAATCTCTGCCGACCCTCGTCGGGGGAATGTCCGTCGATCCCTACGCGGGAGAGGGAGAACGGATGGACACCTTAGCTCTCCGAGACCAGAATCCCGCCGCCGAGACGCCGGCGAACAACACGGTCAGGACGCCTCCCGCGACGAGCGCCGCCGCGTCCACATGCCACAAGAACGCATCGGCGAGAAGATTCGCCAGCTGAGTCACCGCGACGAACGCGCAGAAGTGGGGAACCCAGCGGATGCTCCACGCTGTGAATCGGCCCGGGGACATCGGATCCGGTAGGTCTTCTCCCTTCATCAGGATTCTGCCGGAGCCGTACAGGGTCTCGATCCTCGGCGCTCATCCCGGCCCTGTCATCGACCCCGCGGTCCCTGCATCCAGGCGCGGCGGACCTCGCCCACGGTTGTCGCGCTCCTTTCGGAGCCATATACCCGGACGACATTGGCTCGATCATGACGGGCCTTGACCGGGTCACGCTCGAATACCTGACCGACGTAGTTCTGAACGAGCATGCAGATCGGATGGACCGCCTCTTCTCGCTCCGGCTGCTTGCCGACGAGGCACTCGCCCCCCCGGCGGCCTTCCTCCGGCGCGACACCGAAGCGATGGAGCTGCTTGGGAGGATTGCCGCGGAGTGCACGGACAGCTTCATCCGGAAGTTCGCTCTCCTCGCGGTCCGTCGGCACCAGATTGCTGCGTCCGCAGCCGAGACGGTGCGGCTCCGGTAATCGGGCCGTCGCGCATCCGATCCCACCAGGCCGCCTGCGCTCCTCGCGGTCCCGTCATCGAACGCGCGCGCTCTCGAGAAATCTCGCGAAGAGGATCCGCGGCCCAAACTCTGAGGGTGACGGGGTCCGCGCCCCTGCCCTCGACGGTGGGGGAAAGAAAGCGCTTCCGTCTCAACTTCGGAGGATGGGCGGTCGCCAGGGGAACTCCTAAGTGCTGAGCAAACGTCGTCGGCGTGCCCGGGGAGAAATTCGAATGTCGTCCGGTGCCGAGCGACCGCCATGCGGCGTGGCCGGATTCCGCCGGAATTCGCGAACGCTCGTGTCGGTCGCCGTCGTGGTGGCGGTTGCAAGTCTCGCCATCAGTCTGGGCTTGCCGGGTCCAGTGGTTCCGCCCAGTGGGCTGCAGTACGCCGCCGCCCTGCGTGGGCTCGCAAGCGTCGCTGTACCGCCGGATTCTTCCTCGGCCAACATGGTCTACGACGCGGCGGATAGGTACGTCGTGCTTTTCGGCGGACTGACGGCCACATCCGGGATTGGTGGATCGAACCAAACGTGGACGTATAGCAACGGAACGTGGTCGCAGCTCCACCCTGCCGTGTCGCCGCCGGGCCGCGCTTGGGCCATGATGGCCTACGATTCGTCGGACGGCTACGCGGTCCTCTTCGGCGGATTGAACGCCTCGCCGGCGTACCACGATCTCCATGATACCTGGATATTCAAGGGGGGGAATTGGACCCGGCTCCACCTGTCCGTCCATCCGAGCGCACGCGACTCTGGGATGATGGCCTACGATTCCACGGATGGGTACGTGGTCCTGTTTGGAGGGGCGGTGAAGCCTCACACCCGGCCCCTTCCCCTCCAGAACTCGACGGTCTACTACAACGACACTTGGACATTCTCGGGCGGCCACTGGCACAACGCTCCGACGGCGAGCCGTGGAAATCCCATCGCCCCGCGGGCCGAGGGACTTCTGAGCGACAATCCATCCGGCCACGGGGTCTACCTCCTCGGCGGTTTGGTGAAGTCTGGGCCCGGGCGCGCACTCGGCGCCCAGCAGCCGTGGGCTTTTTCCGCCGGTCTCTGGAGCAGGACCAGCCTCTGCACACTTCCTGCGAATCGTACCTGTTGGTCAGGTGCATCCACGGGTGCGATGGCCTACGACGCTCACTCAAGTCAACTCGTCCTTTTCGAGACCAACATCCAGATTTATTGTCCCGGCCAAATTGGATCCATGACGTTGGAGCGCTCGGGTGGAATCTGGTCGGTTACACAAGTGTGCAAGGGAACTCCCCCGGCGCGGTTTTGGCCCGCCATGACCTACGACGGTGCCGATCGGTACATGCTGCTTTTCGGCGGGGCGGGGCAGAGCAGCACGAATTACACGATCGATACCTGGGCGTTCCATAACGGCACTTGGCACGTGGTCTGACCCGAGTGCCTCGAGGTATCTCGTCTCACAACTCACGACGGTGTGGGTTGGGACGACCCCACCGGCCGCGCTCGTCGCGGTCCGCCCACGACCGCGCGCTCCCTACTTCAAGCTCGCGCGGCGGCTGCCTGCGACAGTGATGTAGCCTGGGAAGGCTCTCGGAGCGCGGGGATTGGGTGAGGGCAACGTGGTCAAAGGGATTCGTCCTCACCGTGGTCGTCTTCCGGTCGCGGGCGTTGGCGCCGCCGTCTGGACTCTGGCTCGACCACAGCTACCTTCCCGCGATTACATTGAGATCTGTCCGGGCGCGTTTGGTAGCGCTGTGAACATCAGCTACCTCGGAAACCGGAGTGGGTTTCTCTCCACGGGATGCTTCCCGGAACCCTTCGTCTGCTATGCCCGCTTCGCTCCGCCGGGTTCGAACATCTCCCTCGGATTCGGTCTCCACAGCTATGACCTCAACAACTCGCACGTGATCCAGACTCTCTCCGTGCTGCCGCCGTACTCTTTGGCCTCATATTCTCCGAATGCCCCGGTCACCATCGCACCGGG
>JAKIWD010000177.1 GCA_022750205.1 Thermoplasmata archaeon | reverse complement strand
GCCCCCGGCGGGCGGCCTCCGGCTCCCCACGGGATGCCCGGGGGCCGAACAGATGGGAATAGGGCCCTCAGTAGTAGTCCCAAGGTGACGTCCGGAGCCGCTGCATCCTCTTCGCGACGCTGCTCCCGAACGCAATCACTGCGAACACACCGCTGAGACCTAACAACCTTCGCTTCACAACGCCTCCCCGCAAGATCATCTGAAGGTACGAGCTGTCTACGGTGTTCTCAATCGTCCAATTAGTAGAGAAAGACGGGAAATATCCCCCGCCGCCTCCGCGATTTGGATGAGGTCCGCCGCGGGACGCTCCGCTCGTGACGACATCGCGGAGCGTCGGGGCGTCGCGGTCGGGCCCCACCGCCCCGGGATCGAGGGTCTACCCGGCCCTCTGAGGCCCCCGCCGTTGGCACGGGGTCGAGCCCGCGTCATAGTTTCCCCGGCGCGCTGAGTGAGCCTGTCGAATCGAGGGCATAGACCCATGGTGAGTCCAAGCAGTCCCGACGGCGGGGATTCCGCCGAGATCGACCAGATGATTCGAGAGGTCGGCGATTGGCGAGGGGCGAAGTTGTCCCAACTCCGCTCCTTGATCAAAAAGGCGGTCCCCGATGTCGAAGAGGACCTGAAGTGGCGCAAACCGTCGAACCCCCACGGGGTTCCGACCTGGTCGCTCCACGGCGGGATCTGCACCGGAGAGACGTATCAGAAGGCCGTGAAGCTCACGTTCTTCAAAGGCGCCTCGCTCGAGGACCCGGGCAAGCTCTTCAATTCGAGCCTGGGGGGCAACACCCGACGCGCGATCGACTTCGGCGAGAACGACGAGGTCGACGAGAAGGCGTTGACCAACCTGTTCCGAGCCGCCGCGCAACTGAACGAGTCGTCGTCGAAGCGCTAGTGGGCAGGTCCTCGAGCCCTCTTCGCCCCCTCCCGGGCTCCGGCCCGAGCGCGGGCAACCCCGGACCGCCGGTTGGCGTCTCCGCAAGCTCCCCCGATCGCCGTGGGCGGCCCGATCTCGGAGACGAGGGCTGACATTGGACGCGCACCCGTACCGGCCTCCCGACGATCGGGGTCGAGTGCTGGTGACCGGTGCATCGGGATACGTCGGCGGTCGGCTCGTACCGGCGCTCCTCGAGGCCGGGGCAGAGGTTCGCTGTCTCGTGCGCACGCCGGAAAAGCTGGCGAAGGTCCCGTGGCGGGCGGGAGTCGAGGTGGTGCCCGGCAGTGTCGGCGACGATCTCGGTACCGCGCTCTCCGGCATCGAAACCGCCGTCTATCTCGTCCATTCGATCGGGAGTGGGCCGGACTGGGTCGCCGACGAGCGTCGCGATGCCGAGAACTTCGCACGCCACGCCGCCGAGTCGGGCGTACGGCGCATCGTCTACCTGGGAGGCCTCGGACGGGACCGTGACCGGCTCAGCCCGCACCTGGCGAGCCGGCACGCAGTGGGGGTCGCCCTCCGGTCGAGCGGGCTCGCGGTGATCGAGCTGCGCATCGGCGTGGTGATCGGATCCGGCTCTGCCAGTTTCGAGATGTTGCGGTATCTGGTCGAGGTGTTGCCGTTGATGATCACACCAAAGTGGGTCGCGACACGTTGTCAGCCGATCGCGATCAGCGACGTCATCACCTTCCTCGTCCACGCGTCGACGGCTCCGTCGATTCCCGCGGACATCTATGAGGTGGGTGGACCTGACGTCGTCACCTACTCACAGCTGATGGATCGCTACGCCGAGATCGCCGGCCTGGCCCACCGGCGACGGATCACGCTCCCCGTGCTCTCACCGGGTCTGTCGGCCCGGTGGGTCGGATTCGTCACCCCGGTACCGCTCTCCCTTGCGCGCGAACTCGTCGAAAGCCTGGTCAACGAGGTGGTCGTCACCAACGACAAGGCGGCGTCGGTGTTCCCGGTGCGTCCGATCCCGCTTGGCGAGGCCATGGAGCGCGCCCTCGCTGCGACGGCACGTGGGGACGTGCCGACATCGTTCCTCGACTCCTCGCTGTTGTACTTCGCTCCGGCGAGCACGGATCCGAACTACTCGGGCGGGACGACGCTGACCGACGTCCGAGTCGCCGAGGCCGAGGTCGCACCGGCGCGCGTGTACGACGTGATCGCGTCGATCGGCGGGGCGAAAGGTTGGTACTCGAGTGCCCCGCTCTGGCGTGTTCGGGGCGTACTGGACCAACTGGTCGGCGGCCCGGGGCTGCGACGCGGGCGCCGACGCGCGACCGAGTTGCGCGTCGGTGACCCGGTCGACTTCTGGCGTGTCGAGGCGGTCATCCCCGATCGCCTCGTCCGCCTGCACGCGGAGATGCGGCTCCCCGGCGACGCTTGGTTGAGCTGGAGGATCGAACCGACCGCTGCGGGCGGCAGCCGGGTGACCCAGACCGCCGAATACCGTCCACGTGGCCTGCTGGGCCGTCTCTACTGGCTCGCGGTCGCGCCGTTCCACCGCTTCGTGTTCCCCGGGCTGCTGCACGGCGTGATCGCCGATGCCTCGACCAGGCCGCCGGCGTCCGAGGCCGCCCCCGCCGGGCGGAGATAGGGGCCTCACCCTGCGCGGGCCCTGAGCGGGACCT
>JAKIWD010000173.1 GCA_022750205.1 Thermoplasmata archaeon | reverse complement strand
GTGCGCGACGAGTACAGAAGCCTCGTGGGCGCCATGTATTTGACCAATGCGCGGTGGCGGATCATGGCCATCAGCGGCACGATCCCGGACCCGCCGGCAATCAGAAGTAGAGGCTCGGCATCGTCCGGTCTCCACACGAAATAGCCGCCGATCGGTCCGCGCAGCTCGAGCTTGTCCCCCACCTTCAGCTCCCCGACGAGGTAGGGAGAGACCTCGCCGTCATCCAGCCGCTCTACGGTGATCGCGAGCCGCGAATCTTCGGGAGGAGAGGCGATCGAGTAGCTCCGCTGCGCCTGGTAGCCGTCCTCCGCGGTCAGGCGCACGTCCACATGCTGGCCCGCAAGATGGCCCGGCCACTCAGGGACCTGCAGATGCAGCGTGCCCACGCGCGGCGTCTCCTGGACGAGCTCGGTGACCTCACCGAGCCGCCACAGCAGGGGTCCCGGCGAATTCACGGCGTAGCCTCTGAGGTTGTGGGGATTTCTAGTCTCCCCAGTAGCGCTGTTCCTGCCATGGGTCTCCGCGTATGTGGTAGCCATTCGATTCCCAGAAGCCGGGGTGCTCTTCGTTTTGGAGTGTGATGCCGCGCACCCACTTCGCGCTCTTCCAGAAATAGAGGTGCGGGACGAGCAGGCGCACCGGGCCGCCATGCTCGGGATGCAGCGGCTGGCCGTCGTACTCGTAGACGACCCAGGCCTTGTGTCCGGAAAGGTCGTCGAGCGCGAGATTCGTGGTGTATCCGCCGTCCGAGTAAACGGTGGCGAACTCGGCGGCCGTGTCGACTCCTTCGAGCAGCGTATCGACCGAGACACCCGTCCACGCCGTGTCGAGCTTCGACCATTTCGTGACGCAGTGGATGTCAGTCGTCAGCGTCTCGGGAGGGATCTCTTTGAAGTCCTTCCAGGTCCACCGCTTCGGCTCGTCGATCTCTCCATCGATGCTGAACGTCCACTGGTCGAGCGAGACGCGAGGGGTCGGTCCCGCCGACAGGACAGGGAAATCGCCCACCACGTGTTGACCTGGTGGGACGCGCGAGCTCGAGACGTTGTCGCGACGCTTACCGCGAAACCCCCTCGAGATGAATGCCATCAGATAACTCCTGCTGATAGTAAAAGCGCGGCGCCCCTTGAAGGCGCCGCGCCTGGTTCAAAGTTTGCTAGATGGCGACGATGCCAAAGGGCGTCGCGCCGGAAGGAAGAGCGAAAGGCGACTGTGGGAGCTCGCTCAGGAGGCCGCCCGAGACCGCGAAAGCGCTGACCTTGGCGATCGCCGCGTCTACGACGTAAAGCGTGCTGCCGTCCGCGGAGAGCCGCGCGTCGAACGGCCTGATTCCGGTGCCGCTCTTGAACGCGGTCGAGGTCACGAGACTCAGCGACCCATCCGCCAGGATCTTGTAGCTCGAGATGGTGGTGCTTGCGGTGTTGACGGCCCAGAGGTAGGCGCCGTCGTGCGAGATCTCCACCCAGCAGGGGGCGGTCTGGGCGTCAGCGTAAGGCGAGGACCCGATTGAGCTCAGTGCTCCAACGTTTGTGACGTTGAAGGCCGACACGGTACCGTTGCCCGCGCCCGCGTGCGCGTTCGAGACGTACAGGTGAGCAGGGTTGACCGGCGAGAACTCGCTCCCGAACGGCCCCGCCGACTGGGCGGGAAATGGAGAGCCCGCGGCGGGCGTGATCAGTCCGTCCGAGCCCACGACGAAGCTGTCGATGCGGAACGTGCTCGGGTCCGTGGTCCCGACCTCGACTCCGATGAGGTTCGACCCCGTCGAGTTGAACAGGACGTCACCCGGGTTCGCCGTCGCCGGCAAAGCGAACGTCGATCCCGCCAGCGGGACCAGGTGGCCTCCAGAGTTGAGTGTGAATCCCGTGTAGTTGCTTCCTGTGCCGCTCGCCTTGTCGCCTTCGTTGGCCACATAGACGAGGTCGCCGTGTACGGCGATGCTGATCGGCTCGACTCCGCCGGACGAAACGGGGCCGCCCCCGACCGGGTGCAGAGCGCCGCCCGGAAGGATGCGCAGCGCCGAGATCTGATTGCTGCCCGCATCCGCCGCCAGCAGATAGCGTCCATCGCCACTCAGTTGGAGCGATCCCTGTGAGCCGACGATCGTTCCCGTGCCCTGGCCGCCCGCATTGAAGGGAGAGCCGGCCAGCGGCGTGAGGCCTCCGTCGCTGTGCCGGTCGAACCCGGCAATGGTGTTGGTACCCGCGGTGTTGTCATTCACGTACACATGACCGGTCACATCTGGAGAGGCAGACACGGTCGTAATCGACAGCCCGGCGGCAATCGCCACCAGGCCGCTCCATCCCACTAATCGCAGCAGAGCTCGCAGCAAGAGATCCTCCTTCGAACCATTCGAGCCACCCACGTGCCTCGTCAGTGGTGAGTGCTGCGACCGCGGTAGCGCGTTACACCGCTACCGGGTCGACCGCCAGCTCCTGAACGCTTCGAGCAGTTCCTTTTCGACCAGTGCGGGCACCGGTTCGTCGGCGAGCGTTCCCATGATCTTGCGAGCCATCCGCAGTTGCGCCAGGTAGGCGGTGCAGCCGTCGCAGCCGGCGATGTGCTCTTCGAAGCGCGCACGGTCGATTGCCGAGAGTGCGCCTTCGAGGTAGTCGGTCATCAGCTCCACCACCTGCCGGCAGTTCATCTGAGGTACTCCTCGAGCGTCTGCCGGACGGCTGCGCGAGCTCGATGCAGCCTGACGCGCTCGTTCGCCGGCGATATG
>JAKIWD010000005.1 GCA_022750205.1 Thermoplasmata archaeon | reverse complement strand
TTCGCGACGAACGTCCCATTAGCCCGATAGGTGTGGGCGGGCGCGGCGTCGGTGCTCGAACCGCCGTCCCCGAAGGTCCACCGGTAGAAGTACGGTGGAGTCCCGTTCACCGTGCCCGGCGCGAACGCGACGGGGAGCCCCACGTCGGTGGGGTCGGGCGTCGCCGACCCATTGAGCCCGAGGACCGGGTTCACGAACAGACCCTCCGAGCGATTCTGGGAGTAGCCGGCCGTATCGTTCACCCACACCGTGATCGCGACGGCACCGGCGTGCGCGTAGCGGTGGGAGACGTTCTGTCCGACCCCGAGGGACCCGTCGCCAAAGTTCCAGGCGAACGAGACCGTGGGGCTGCCGCCTAGGAAGGAGGAGGAGAAGAGTACGAGGGCACCGGCCGTCATCCTGGACGCGCTCTCGGATATCGTCACGCCGGCCAGGGGCGGCGTCGCGCCCCAGACCCAGGTGCTCGGTCGGACGATCGCCGCACCCGTGCAGAGGTATTGCACGGGGATCTCCGGTGGCGTGTACGACGGCCAGCACCAGCTGCCCTCCGGGTAGTCGCAGACCGCCGGGACGCACCCCGCACCGGCTTCGATCAGGACGGTCCGGTCCGCCAGGTCGTCGACAATCTGGGGCTGTTCCCGCGGACCCGGAGAGGTCACGGGGGTGAGGTTGGTCCACGACCCATTGTGAAAGCCCCAGGTGTCGGAGAGATCGGTGACCCCTTCCCGCGTGCAGTTCCCCGCGGTCCAGGTCAGGCAGCTCGAGACGTACCCCCCGTAGAGGATCACGTAGCCGTCCTCCGAATCGTACGTGAGTCCGGCGCCCAACCGGGAGGGGGGAGAGATCGTCAGGTTCGCGCTGATGTTGGTCCAGATGGAATTCTGGTAGAGGAAGGTGTAATTGTTCGGGGCCGGGACCCACGAGTCGTAGTCGACATCGGCGCTCAGGATCCCGCCGGAACCGAACGCCACGACGGCGCCGTCGGCCGCGTCGTATGCGAGGCTCTCCAACGTGCCGCTCGGCAGCTCCTGGGAGTACGGATGCGGCCAACCGTAGACCATGGTCCAGGTGCCGTTGGAGTACGTCCACGAGTCGTCCATCAACACGTAGCCATCCCGCGCGTCGTACACCATCGGATTGGATCCCGTGGGAAGGAACTCCATCGGATTGCCGTTCCCGCCCAACGTCTCGCAGCTCGGGGCCGGATAGCTCGTCCCGTTGAGCGACCAGTCGCACGTGACGTTCAGGGGGCTCCAGGTGCCTGCGACGAACTTCCAGGTGTCGTTGAGCCCGAGGGGCGTCACGTAGTAGGGGAAGACCCCCGGGAGGGTCGGACCGGGCTTCTGATAGCCACCGTGGGCGAGCAGGTAGTGGTCGGCGCCGTCGTAGGTCATGCTCATGCCAAAGCGGGGGGAAGGGGCGTTCCCGGCGGTCGCCGTGAGGTTCGTCCAGACGGCGTCCTGGAACTTCCAGGTCTGGTTGGTCGTGAGGTTCGTGCCATCGAGGAACCCGCCGAAGAGGACGACATAGCCGTCCGCCTCGTCGTAAGCGATCGTCGATTCCAGTAGGTCCGGAGGCTGCGGCGCCGTCGTCAGGTTGGTCCACGTTGCGTTCGCGGAGACGTTCGCCGGTACCGGGACCAGGGTGCGGATGCACGCGACGGCATCGCGGGCGGATTGACAGGCACGGACCAGGGATCCCCCGGAGGGTTGGTTGAACAGCGGGCCGGCAGACCCCGACCCGATCCGTGCGACGTGCGCCGCCGGGGCTGTTGCCCGGTCCATCTGCGGCGATGGAGCGGCGGGCAGCGCCAGACCGGAGCTGCCGACGGGGGCGAGGGAGGAAAGCACCAGGACGGAAAGAAGGAGGCACACGCCCATCCCGGTCGCGGCCCTACGGGATCGGTGCGGATCGGCGCTTCGGGACGGCCGGCGGGGCAGGTCAAGCGGCATCTGGGGGCACCGAGGGGAGCGCGATAGATGAACCACTCCGCAACGACCGGGTGCCGGGATTGCGGATTCCCTCGACGTCGGTCGCCGGCTCCGCCCGCACGGGACGAGGGAGCCGCCCGTCCCAAGACCCCAAGATGGGGGTAATAATCTGCCTCCGCCTCGAGATTGCGTCTCGCAACTCGCGACGAGCCACGACGGGGGTCCGAGGAGAACGCGGACAGAAATCCGGCACGAAGCGAGTGAGGAGAGCCTGACGAACCCGCGGGAGGTCATCGCCACTGCCCGCGAGCTGGGGTTCGCCTACCGCTCGGACCGATTCGCGGTGCGCCACCTCAACTTCGAGCTCCGTCGCGGCGAGGTCTTCGGCCTGCTCGGCCGCAACGGCGCCGGAAAGACCACCACTGTCCGGCTCCTCACGACGTTGCTTCCCCCCACCGAAGGGGGTGGCACCCTCTTCGGCAAGGAACTGAAGGCGTGTGGCCGGGCCGAGCGGGCCCGGCTCGGCGTGGTCCTCCAATCCGAGTCCCTCGATTTCGTCAGCGTCGAGGAGAACCTGCGTCTCTACGCGTTCCTCTGGGGAGTACCGCGCGAGCTCGCCAAGAGCCGCGCCGAGGAGATGCTCAACCTGTTCGAGCTCAACGAGGTGCGCCCGCGCAAGCCGTGGTCGCTGTCGGGCGGCGAGCGCCGACGCTTCCAGGTCGCGCGCGAGCTCATGCACGACATGGAGCTGCTCTTCCTGGATGAGCCGACGGTCGGGCTCGACGCGCTCACGCGCAGCCGGATCCTCGACTACCTCGCGGTGCGGGCCCGTGCGGGCCTGTCCATCGTCTTTACGACGCACATCCTGCACGAGGCCGATCGGCTCTGCGACCGGATCGGCGTGCTCCGCGACGGCCAGCTGCTCACCGTGGGCACCCCGACGGAGATCAAACGCGAGTTCAGCGGCGCCCGCTCGGTCGAGGCCGAGTTCGAGCGCGCCCTGACCCCGCCCGAGGCCCAGGAGCTGAGAGGGCTGCTCGAGCGCGAGGGAGAGCGCTTCTCGATCCTGGATTGGGGCCGTGACCTGATCCTGTTCCAGGCCGGCAATGCCGAGAGCCTCGTCGCCGAGATCGCCCGGTGGGCGGCCCCCCGCGGGATCGAGCTCTCCCGCGTCGCCGTCACGGAGACGACGCTCGAACAGGCGTTCGTCAACCTGGTCTCGGATCCGCCGGGGCCCGGGCTCTCGCCGGAGGAGGAGGGACGATGAGACTCCCCCCGGTCGTCCGGCTCGTCGTCCGCAACTTCCGTTCGAGCATCGACCCGATCACGCTGCTCGTGATGTTCGGCCAGCCCGCGTTCCTGATCGTCATCCTGGGGACGATGTTCAACCAGCTGATCCCGAGCGTCGGGGCCTCCGGGAGTTACGTCGCCTTCCTCGTGCCCGGGATGATCGCCTCGCAGATGATCACCGGCGCGGTGCTGTCGGGGCGCATCTTTTGGCTCGACCGGCGCTGGTCGATGGTCGAGCAGATCTTCTCCGGCCCGTTCCTGCGGGCCGAGTACCTGGCCGCTCTCCTGCTCACGACCCTCCTTTTCGCCCTGGCCGGCGTGGGCATCATGGCGGTCGTCGCCCTCCCGCTGGTGGGGCTGCCGGCGCTCTCTGGGGTCGAGCTCGCCGTGATCCTGGTCACCATCGCCTTCGGCGCGACGTTCTTCGGTGGCCTACTGATCGCGATCGGCGGGCGCATCCGTTCGGCGAACCTCTACTTCACGATCCAGTCGCTGCTCCAGTACTTCCTGATCTTCGTCTCGACCGTCTACTACCCGGTCACCGCCCGGACGCCGGAGTCGTTGCGGGTCGTGATCTACCTCAACCCGCTGACCTACGCCGCGAACGCGGTGCGGGACGCGTACACCCATTCGTTCGGCCCGGGGGATCTCACCGCCGGGGCGATCCTCGCAGGGCTGGCGGCGGCGACGTTCGGACTGGCGATCGTGTCGTTCCGACGGTTGGAGTTCGGCCCGGTTCAGTAGGGCGCGGGGTCCCATCGAACTCCGAGGACGCCTCGGAAGAAGGTCGGGAGGGTTCGGAAGAGAATCGATTGGCGGTCTCGACGCGCAATGGCGCGGGCCGACCCACGCGCGCCAGGATTCGGGCCGGCGCGTCCGACGCGACCGGGCGCGGAGCGATGGGCGGCGGCGACCCGAGGTACGCCGTCGCGAGATCGCCCGGTTCAGTGCGCGGCGAGGACCCGTTCCCATTCCCGCCGCGTCCCCGAGATCGGTCCGGGGACGCCCGTCAGGAGGTGCTCGACGCGCCCGTCCTCGTAGGCGACGAAGACCTGGGGGATGAGGTAGTCGTCCGTCCAGTCGCCGAACTTCCGGACGAGATCGTCGGCGAGGTCCTCCTCGGCGGGCACGTCGATGTCGAGGATGCGCAGGGGGACCTTGAGCTGCTGTGAGAGCTTCTCGCCGAGCTCGAGGGAGAGCGGGGCGCAGTGCGGGCACCAGTGCGCCATCACCAGGTCGATCCGCGTTGCTCGCGCGTCGGGCATGGGCGTCGTCCCGCTCAGCGCTCGATGGAAGATGACGTTCTCCGCCGCTCCCGGCGACCGTTGATATACCCGGCGGGAGTCGTAACCCCGTTCTCCATGCCGGCCCGTCGAGCGTCCGCCCGTCGCCCGCGCCGACGCGCCCCGACCGGCCGGCCGAAGGCCGCCGTAGCCCCTCCGGCCGCCCCGGTCCTGCGGATCGTCGTTCCCTCGGCCATAGGATCCCCGCGGCTCGCCTCGCTCCCCGAACCACCGCACACCCACCTGGTCTGTCGGAGCTGCGCCCGCATCCTGGAACTGCCGATGGAGTTCGATGACCAGCAAACCCTGGAGAACCTCCTCCTCCGCGCGCCGGCGGGGTGGGTCGTCGACTCGATCACGGTCTCCTTGACCGGGGCCTGCGCGCGCTGCCGGCAGGGACCGTCGGCCTAGGCCGGGGACCGGGCGCGATGACCGGCTACTTCACCGTACCTTCGGTGAGCTGGGGCCCGGCGGCGATCGAGCAGCTGAGCGCGCTCGGGGCGCGCAAGGTGTTCCTGTTGGCCGACCCGGCCCTCAAAGGTCGGCCGGCGCTGGTCCGGATCCTCGAGGAGCTCGTCAAGTCGGATACGACGACCGAGGTCTCGCACGAGGTGATGCTCGAGCCGACGCTCGCCTCGATCGAACCGGTCGCAGAGGCGGCCCGACGGACCCGCCCGGACTGGATCGCGGCCGTCGGAGGTGGCAGCACGATCGACACCGCGCGGGCGGCGTGGTGCCGGCTCGCTCTCCCGGACCTTCCTCTCGAGCAGATCACCCCCCTCGTCGAGATCCGCGCGCGCGCAGCGGCCCGCTTCGTGGCGATCCCCACGACGAGCGGCAGCGGCAGCGAAGCGGCCTGGGTCTCCCAGCTCAAGGACGGGACCGGCCGCCCGGTCGAGGTCGGCGCCCGGGAGCTCCTCCCCGACTGGGCGCTCGTCGACCCGGGGCTCGCGGCGTCGGTCCCGCCGGCGATCCAGGCCGAGTGCGGCGCGGACGCCATCGCGCACGCGTTGGAAGCGACGCTCTCGGAGTGGTCCAATCCCTTCGCCGATGCGATGGCCCGCGAGGCGCTGGCCCTCGCGCTACCCGCCGTCGCGCGGATCACCCGGCACCCGGAGGAGAGCGACCCGCGGGCGGCGCTCCACTACGCCGCGACGCTGGCCGGTATCGCCGCCGCCAACGCCCAGCTCGGCGTCGCGCACGCGCTCGCGCACGCCCTGGCCGGGGTGTTCGCCCAGCCCCATCGCCGCCTGGTCGCGGCGGTGCTGCCCTATGCCATGGAGTTCAACTTCCCCTCTTCGCGCGAGAAGCTCCAGGCATTGGCCGCGGTCGTCGGGCCTTCCGTCGCGCAGAGCCGCTCGGCGCTCTCCGAGCGGTTGCGCGCCGCCTGGGAGGCGGCCGCCCTTCCCCGGTCGCTGGCCGCGGTCGGGGTCACCGCGGCCGCGCTCGCGCCCCATCGCGCCCAGGTCATCGAGTGGGCGCGCGCCTCCTCGGCGCTGGTCTCCAACCCGCGGATCCCCTCGGCCGCGCAGCTCTCGGACCTATTGGACGCGGCGGTCGCCGGGACGCCGGTGGGTTTCTGACGGGTCAGGCGGCCGGCGCCAACGCCCGGCCCTCGGCGGCGCGCGCGCTGACCTCGGCGTCGCCGGCGGTGGCGACGGCGTGGTTGATCGCGATCTCGGCGAGATCGCTCGCGTAGAACGCGCTGCGCTCCAGGCTCTCGAGCACGTAGGCGAGACCGACGGCGAGCCGGCCGCGCTTGTTCGCGAGCTCCCGCAGGATCTTCTCGCGCTCCTTGGTCACTCGCTTGGCGTTGTCGACGACGGAGTTGGCCCGCGCGATGTCCCGGCTGTCGAGCGCCTCCAGGGCCTCGGAGAGCGACGTCGCGGCGCTCTGGGCGAGCGCATCGAGCGCGCCGACCAGGTTGCTGGGCGGCGTCTCCTTCCCGAGCATGGCGACGGTCTCGGCGATGCGGACCGCATGGTCGGCGATCCGCTCCAGCGTGCGCGAGGCGAGCAGGTAGGTGGCGCACTCCGGCAACGTCAGCCCGACGGCGGTCAGCGTCCGCGCATCCCGGAGCGCGGTCGTGACCTGCTTTTCCACGAACCAGTGGAGGCGGTCGACCTCCCAGTCCCGTTCGACGACGTCCCGGGCGATCGACGGGTCCTGGGCGTGCAGGGCCGCCATCGCGTCCGTCTGCATCGCCCGGACCATCTGGTGCATCCGGCGGATGACCGAGGGGATCGGCAACGGGTTGGTCCCCACGACGTCCTGGACCACGACCGACTCGGACGTCTCCTCCAGGATCTCGGGGCCGATCATTCGCTGGGTGAAGCTGCGGACGACGTCCCGGGTGTGCGGGCTCATGCGCCCCTCGGTCCGGATCTCCAGCAGGGCGGCTCCGGCGATGTACTCGGCGACGAGGATGCGGAACAGGTGCTCGGACTCCATGTCGTTGGAGACCTGGACGACGCGCCGGTTCGTTTCGACCCGCTCGCCCTCCTCGGCGTAGACGGTCAACGATCCGTCCGGGCGCGGCGTGAAGAGCAGGACATCGCCCGCGTGCAGCCCCCGTTGGACGACCCAGGTCTTCGGGAGCGAGACGATGTAGGTGGAGCCGCCGGTCTTCTGGATGCGCCGTCCGTGGAATCCGCCGGCCGTCCTCATGGGTGGAACGGGACCACCCTGGCGGATACTATATAGATTTGACGCGACTTCGTGGCCCCCGTCTCGCCTCCCGCAAAACCCGACCACCTATGGCGAGGGGGCCGGCTCGCCGCAGCGGCCGGGGTACGGCCTAAATACCGCTCGGGTGCGTGCGTCGCCGGCCCTCCTCAATGGGATCCACCTCCTCGGGACCAGCGCGGCTCGATGGCCGCCCGCTCGACACGCGCCCGGGCGAGACGCTCGTCCAGACGTTGGCCCGGCGCCGCCTGCCGATCCTCGGCCGCTCCACGCGCTACCACCGCCCCCGGGCCCCGTTCTGCGGCATCGGCGCCTGCAGCCAGTGTCTCGTGCGGGTGAACGGGCAGTCCGGCGTGCGGTCGTGTCGGTACGTCCCCGCGCCCGGGGATCGCATCGAGACGGAGAACGCCTGGCCGAGTACGCGGTTGGACCTGCTCGCCGTCTTCGACTCGGTGTTCTACTCGGGGATCGACACGCTGCATGGATTCCGCCGCCCCCGCTGGGCGACCCCGGCGTACCAGTGGGCCGTGCGACGATTGGCCGGGTTCGGCCGGCTCGCCGAGGCGCCGCCCGACGGACCCCGGCTCGTCGGAACGCGGATCCGCACCGACGTCGTGGTGATCGGGGGCGGACCCAGCGGGCGCGCCGCCGCGGCGACCGTCGCGCACGCCGGGCGGGCGACCCTCCTGCTCGATCGCGGTGCACCCGTCGAGCCGCTGCCGGGAGTGAGCGTGCGACCCCACACCACCGCGATCTTCCTGCCTCCCCCCATTCCCGAGCGGGAGCGATCGTTCGAGCTCCTCGCCGCCGAGGAAGGTCGAGGGGGCGTTGCGATCGAAGCGAACCACGTGATCGTCGCGAACGGCGGCTACGACGCCGGCCTGTTGTTCGCGGGCAACGACCGACCCGGCGTGATGAGCGCCGAGGGGGCCGAGTCGCTCGTCGCGCGTGGCGGCCGTCCGCCGTTCGACCACGCCGTCCTCTTCGGCGGGGGCGAGCGCGTCGGGACCCTGATCGAGCGATACCCCAACGCGATCGACGCGGTCGTCGCCCCCGGCCGGATCGCGCCGGCGGTCGCCGAGTCGGCCTCGCGTCTGCAGATCCCCCTCTTCCCGCGGACGCTCCTGGTCGCCGCGGGGGGTCGCTCGCGCGTGCGCAACGTCTCGCTGCGGTCGCGGGGGGACGGGCGATCGTTCCCGCTGGATGCCGACGCGGTCATCGTCGCCCACCGACGGCTCCCGCTGCCCCAACTTTTCTTCCAGTGTGGCGCGAAGATGGAGTGGGGGAGCGCGACCGGCGCCTACTATCCGGTGCTGTCGGACGGGGTACGGACCTCCGTGGACGGCTTGTTCGCGGTCGGCGAGGTTGCGGGATTTCTCGGCGAGAGCGCGGCGCCGAGCGGGGCGGCCGCCGCGACGATCGCCCTCGGCATCCCGCCCCCGTCGCTTCCCCCCCGCGCCCTCGACGAGCCGACGACCGAGATGCTCGGCTACCTGCGCGAGCTGCGACCCTGGCTCGCCGGCTCCCGCCGTGCCATCCTCTGCCCGTGTGAGGACATCCTGGTCCACGAAGTGGAGGACGCGGTCCGGTCCGGTTACCGGGGCATCGAGGTGATCAAGCGCATGACCGGCGTCGGGACCGGTCTCTGTCAGGGACGCTTCTGCCTACCCGACACGTTACTCCTGCTCTCGATCCTCGAGGACCGGCCCCCGTCGGAGGTCGGCTACATCACCCAACGCCCGCCGGTGCTGCCGGTCTCCCTGGAATCCCTGGCCACGATACCGGACGAAGGGGGCGGCGCCGCGTGACCCCGCCCACGCGCACGGGCTACCGCACCGTAGTCGTCGGGGCGGGGATCATCGGCCTGTTCACCGCGTACCATCTCGCCAGAGCCGGCCACGGGCCGATCCTCGTCGCGGACCGGGGGTTCCTCTCTTCCGGCGCTTCGGGACGCAACGGGGGCGGGGTGCGTCAGCAGTGGGAGACCCCGGCCACGATCGCCCTCGCGCGGGAGTCCGTCGCGGCGTGGCGACGGTTCGGGGGGGATTTTGGATACAACGTCTGGTTCCGCCAGTCCGGCTACCTGTTCCTTGCCGAGAGCGACGGCGAGCTCGACCGGTTGCGCGCGGTCCAGCGGACGGTGGCCGACAACGGCCTCCCCGCCCGGGTCGTCGGGCCGGCCGAGATCGCGCGCATCGCGCCCGCGCTCGACCTGGGCCGGATCGTGGGCGGCACCTTCCTCGGCTCCGACGGGACCCTCTACCCGTTCCCGGCGATCTGGGCCCTGTACGAGGCGACCCGTTCCCTCGGGGTCGAGGTCGTCAACGGACTCGAGGTGACGGGCGTTCGGGTGCGCGAGGGGCATGTCGTCGGGGTGGGAACGTCGGCCGGCGAGCTCGCGTGCGAGTCGGTGGTTAACGCCGCCGGTGGCTGGTCCGCCGAACTGGCGGGCCGCGCGGGACTCCCCGTTGAGAACCGGCCGACCCGCCACGAGATCCTCGCGACGGAACCGCTCAAGCCGTTCCTCGACCCGATGGTCGTGCGTTCTTCCGACGGGCTCTACTTCAGCCAGACGATGCGCGGGGAGATCGTGGGCGGCCTCACCCTTCCCCATCGTAGCGGCGTCTCCAGTGGGATGAGGACCTCCCCGGAGTTCCTGACCCGGATGGCCCGGGCGCTCGTCGCCCTGGTCCCCCGCTTGCGCGGCACCGGCGTCCTCCGTGCGTGGTCCGGCTTCTACGACGATACGCCTGACGGGCTGCCGGTGCTCGGCGAGGACCCGCGGCTGCGGGGCTTTTTCCACGCCGACGGGCTCGGGGGCCACGGCTTCATGCTCGCGCCGGCGGTGTCCCGGCGTGCCGCATTGGCCGTGATGGGTCAGGCCACCGGCCTGGATCCCGGACTGTTCGGCGCCGGCCGGTTCCTGGGCGCGGGTCCCCGTGCGGCGCCCGAGCGGCTCCAGCTCGGGTGACGGCCGGCAACGGTATAGACCGCGGTCCGCTCGGCGGCCGATGGCAGCCCGGTTCCCCGGCGAGCCGTTCTCGCCGGATCGGATGCCGGACCCGAACGCGCCGACCGACGGGACCGACCCGATCTTCTCGACCATCTACCAGGCGGCGGTGACGGGCGCCGACGCCTACCGCGCCACGCGGACCGCCGTGCGGCGGGCCGACGATTCCCTGCGGATCGGCAACCGGTTCGTCCGGATCGGCCGGTACCGCGAGATCGCGTTCGTCGCCCTCGGCGGCGCGGCGATCTCCCAGGCGCTCGCGGTCTCGGCAGCCCTCGGCGACGCGCTCACGCAGGGGTTCGTGGTCGCGCCCGACCCGCTGCCTCCCGAAGTGCCGTTCCGCAGCCGAAAGCTCCCCACGGGCTGGCCCGGCGCTCCCGGCATCGCCGACGAGGTCCTCGAGCTCGCCCAGGGACTGGGCGAACGAGACCTGTTGCTGCTCCTCCTCTCGCCGGGGGCGTTGGGGTACCTGGCCGCACCCCCCGAGCGCCTCCCTCCGGAGGAGTGGACGGCGATGCTGCAGCGGCTCGCTCAGGCGGGCGCCCGGAGCAGGGAGCTCGCGCTGATCGCCCGGGTCCTCGGCGCGGGCGGCGTCGGGGGGCGGGTCGCGGCCGCGACGACCGCCGACCTCGTCCCTCTCGTCGTCGATCGCGGGGACGGGGCCGATCTCGTCGGCGGCGGACCCACGCGTCCGGTCCAACGTGACGAGCGCGTCGCCGCCCGCAGCGTGCTCGAACGACTGGGAGCCATCGCCACGCTCCCCACCGCCGTGCGGGTGGGATTGGATCCCGGAGCGAGCGCTCCGGCTCCGGCCGCCGGGAACCGAGCGGGGGGCGTGCGTCCGGTGGCCGTTACCGCGCCCGCCGATGCCCTTCGCGAGGTCGGCGAGGCCGTGGCCGAGAAACGCTGGAAGCCGATCCTCGCGGAACTGAACCTGGATGAACCTCCCGAGGCGGCGGCCGATCGGCTCGTCCGACGGGCCGAGGAGATCCGGGTCGGGAGCGTGGGCGAGCCGGTCGACCGGGCCCGCCCGTCGCGCGGTACCATCGCCTTCGCGGCGACCACGCTCTCGGTCCTAGAGGGCGTGGACGACCGTCCGGCCATGGTCCGCTTCCTGCGCCGCGTCGCCGCGGAGCTGCCCCGTCGGGACGTCACCGTCGGCGTCCTCCGCACCGTCGGCGCCTCCGACGACAGCGCCGCCCCGGGCGGCGTCGTCGGCGCCTCGCGGACCGGGGCGAAGGGCGCCTCCTCGGCGGTCCGGCCGCTGAGGATGCGCGCGGGGATCACGGACGTCGGGGACCTGGCCGCCATCGTCATCCCGGCCTCGTGAACGACGATTCTCCGACCGTGGGCGCGCCGACTCGGCGGCGCGACCTGTGGCGGAACCGGTCGTTCCGTTGGTTCTTCGCCTCCGAGTTCGTCGGCAACACCGGCTATGCGCTGTACGCCGTGGCGGTCGTCTGGCTCGCCGTCGAGCGCACCGGATCCTACGCGCTCGCCGGCGCGGTCCTCGGTCTCGAGTTCGGGATCTACGCGCTCTCGTTCCTCATCGGTCCGCTCGTGGACCGGGCGCGCAACCTTCGCCAGGTGGCGATCCTGGGGTACGCGGGTCAGGCGCTCCTCGCGACCGGGCTCGGGCTCCTCAGTCGGACCGATGCGCTGACCCCGCCGGTACTGCTCGCCTTCGTCGCGGGGCTCTCGATCGTCTGGGACTTCACCTGGACGGCCACGAACGCGCTGCTCCCGGCGATCGTTCCGGGGGATTCGCTGTTCCTCGCCAACGGGTTGACCGGTTCATCGGGCGGCGGCAATCAGCTGCTCGGCGCCGCGGTGGGGGCGGTCCTCATCGGGCTCTCGGGCCCCTCGACCGCGCTCCTACTGTACGGGGCGTTCAACGTGGCCGCGCTCGTGGCCCTCCTGCCCCTCCACACGGGCGATCGGGTCGGGGGACCGCAACCCTTCCTGCGGGAGCTGGCGGCGGGGTGGAAGTACCTCGCCGGTGGCCCGGGCCGGCCGCTACTCCAGGTCGCCGCGTTCGGTGCGTTGCAGGGCTTCATCAGTGGCGCGCCGCCGCTCCTCATCGCGATCGACGCGCGATCGGGCTTCCCGGACAGCCCGGCGATCTACGGTCTGTTCGCCACGATGCTGGCCCTTGGGGGGCTCGTCGGCAGCCTGGCCCTCGCGGCGTCGGCCCCGCGACAGCGGTTGGGCACGTTCCTGCTCTTGACGGCCGGCGGCGAGGGGCTCCTGTTGCTCGCCGTCGCGATCGCCGGTCCGATCACTGTGGTGGTCGCGGGCCTCTGGGCGGCCGTGGGGGCGGCGGAGGCGGTGTACTTCAGCGCGATCCTCGTCTACCTGCAGGCGACGACGCCGACGCCGCTGCTGGGCCGGACGTTCACGAACACGTACTTCTTCCGGGGGACCGCGCGGGCGACCGGAGCCGTCGGGATCGGGGCCGCCGCGCTGGCGCTCGGGTTCGGAAGCCTGACGATCGCCCTCGCCCTGGGGCTGTTCGGTCTCGCCGCCGGGACCGCCCTCGCGCTGCCGGCGGTCCGTCGGCTGGCGTTCTAGGCGACGGCCGGGGGCGCGAAGTGGCGTTTGAGCGCCATGTACTCTTCGAAGGAGATCTGGCGTCGGGCGCGCACGGCGCCGGCCTGCTTGAGCGACGCGATCTGGAACGTCCGAATCAACTCGTCGACGGGCCGCGGTACGATCGGGGTCCGGTCGTTCTCGAGCGGGGCCGCGGCGATCGGGCGCTCGGCCAGCGGCACCCCGGCCGCCGGCGCGAGCGGCGGGGGGACCGCCAGGTGCTGGCGCAATCGGTCGAACTCGCCGCCGGTCAACTCGCCTTCCTCCCGCAGGAGGTCGAGCAGCTCGGGTTGGCGGGGACGGTAGGTCTGGACGAGCTCGTCGAGCGACCGGTCCGGTCGAACGCCCTCTCCCGGCGCCACCACGCCGACGGCCTTGTCGAGCTCGGCCCGCAGCGACGCGATCTCCTCGGCACCGGCCTTTCCGGGCACGTCGGAGCCCACGACCTCGATCCGGCGGCTGACGCGTACCGTCACCGGACGGCCGCTCGCGTCCACGACCGTTCGCTCGAGCGTCAGCTCGAACGGAGCCCGATCGGACGACACATCGGTCCGATGCGCGGACCGGCACAAAACCTCGTCGCGGAGAATCGGTCCGGCGGGAAGTGGGTCGAGGAATAGCATCGTGGAAGCAGGTTCCCTGACGCCATTCAATTTACCAAGGTAACTATATATGCCCTCGCGGCCGTAACCTCGTTGAGGTCCCTCCATGCACGCACCTACCACCCGTCGCCCTGCCGCGCCGGTTCATCCTTCCAACGAAGCCTGCGAGATCCAGGGGCGGTCGCTGTGCCCGGTTCTGGCCGCCGTCGGGGTCATCGGGACCGAATGGCGCCTCGCGATCATCCACCGCTTGCTCGAGGGCCCGCAGCGGTTCAGCGAGATCCTGCGCTCCAACCCCCGACTGAACGCCAAGACCCTCAGCGCGACCCTCAAGCACCTGGAGAGCGTCGGCGTCGTCCAGCGGACGGTCGTCAGCACGCGCCCGTTCAGCGTCGTCTATTCGCTCACCGAGATGGGCCTCGGGCTCGCGCCGGCCGCCAAGGAACTGCGCGCGTGGGGCGAGCGCTGGCTCGCGCCGCGCTTCCGTTCCGCGGCCGCCGCGGCGAACCGCACGCCGGCGATCCAGGGCGAGCTGCCCCGGATTGTCGTCGACCCGGACCGACGCGCGCACGCAGCGTAACGCCCACCGGGGGAGGTGTTTCCTCCCCCCTCGTTCCGGCGTTCAAATAGCCGGAGCGCCGACTCTACCCTGCAACCACCCCGGAAGGTCCCGCCCAGATCGCCACAGCAAGACGGCACCGCGTCTTGGGCGTGAAGCGGGACCTTCCAACCCTTCCCCCCGTTGACATCTTTCTGCGGCAAGGGCGGCGACGCCCTCGGCCGCTTCGCCGTCGTGTCACTTCCTTTATTCGAAGCGGAGCCTCCGCACCCTCGTGCCCGATCAAAGAGCAGGAACTGCGCGCATCTTTCGCCTGCTGATCCCCGCCAAGGACCTGGCGCAATCCCAGCGTTTCTACGAGTCGCTGCTGGGCACCCCCGGACGGATCGTCGCCCCCGGTCGGATCTACTTCGACTGCGGTGGGGTGATCCTCGGCGTGCTCGACTTCTCGGCGGTCCCCGAGGCCGACCGGGCCCCGTCCACGGAGGCGGTGTACTTCGCGACCGATGACCTGGCCGGGGTCTACGATCGTGCCCGACAGCTCGGCGGTCTCTCCCCCGGCCTGCTCCACAACGACCCGGCGAATCCCGCGGGGGAGATCGTCGTGCGCCCGTGGGGCGAGCGCTCGTTCTACGCGACCGATCCCTCCGGCAACCCCCTGTGCTTCGTCGACGCGGACACTATGTTCACGGGTACTCCTGATCAGATCGCGGCACTCCACCGTTCCATGGGGCGAGGCCCCGCGCCCCCGCCATCCGGGGACGCCCCCCGAGCGCACTGACCCGCGCTCACCCTGGGCGCGGACCATCGCGCCGTTCCGATCCCACGGTCGTGGGCGCGGCGGTGCCCGGCGTGGTCGAGCGGTAGATCGCACTCAAGTCGGGCTGGCACCGGGGTGAGCCCCCGGTGGCACATGGCGCGCGGCCATCCACGTCCGGGCGGTCAGTCCCATGCTCGCACCGAAGGCGACGAGGAACATGGCCCCCATCCAGAACGATGCGGAGGGAGGGTTCGGCGTCGAGCCGACGAACGCACTTCCCGCGATGCCCGCGACGAGCACGGCGAGAAACAGGACGACGCTGGTCCCGATCAAGGGCAACTGACGGGACAGCGCGGCGATCACGATCGTGAGTATGGCGAGGATGCCCAGCGCGAATCCGATGTTGTAGTGCCAGTCCAGCGCCGGGGAGCTGCTGTTGGAGGTGAATCCCGTCGCGGGGGCGTACACATTCGTCCATAGGCCGAGGAAGTACTGCGCGAGGAGGAGAATCACCAAGGCCGGACCGAGGTACCGCAGGGCGGTGAGCGGCCACTCCGGTGGGGGCCTCATCGACGCGAGGAATCGATTCCCCTACTTGACCCCTCGGCCACGGTGTCAGGAGGGGTGGGTGCGGCTCGCGCGGTCAGCGCGGCGCCCCGGCTCCCGGGGCTCGGGCAGCTGTAGCCTGCCCATCGTTCATGCTTCGGCGCGAAGCAAACCCCCTCGACCTGACGCGGGTTGGCCCGCCCGTTTGATGTTCGGCCGAACGCGAGTTCCCCGGAGGTCTTGCGGGCGCTCCTTTCCGGACCGCCTCCTCCCTCCCCCTCGCTATCGACCCAGGACGCCCGGATGCGCCTTCGCTCGCCCGGAACTGACCCTGCGGTCGGTTCCCGTCGCGCCCCGGTGGCACCCGAACCGCCTTGCGCCACGCTAGGGTCCGGACGCGGGGTTCGTCCGGCAGCCCGACGACCGTCAGCGGAACCGCTCGAGGATCGGGGCGGCCCGATCTCGAGGTCGTGCGTGTAGGCAGGGCACTTTCCCGGTCCTAGCCGACCGGCCGCCGATCGCGTACGCGGTCTGGACGAAGTCCGGGCCGCAGGTGGGCACGCGATCGGTTGACCTGAGACCCGGCGCGACCGCCGCGGTCCGACCCACCCTACGGGACCCGACCGACCCGTGGGGCGGGAGGGTTCCGGGAGCCGTCGATGGAACCAACACTGGAGCGGGAACCGCTCATGGCAGAACCGATTCGAACCCGTTCGTCCAATCGATCGTCGCCCTCCCTCCCGACCGTCCGTCGCGTGGGTCGACTGCGACTCCCGCTCGCCGGCCCGTACCGCCCATGGGCGACGCTCTACCTTTGCCCTGACGGACGCACGTTCTGGACGGTGCGCCTGTGGGAGGTCGACCGCCCGGTGCGGCGAGTCTACAGCACCGCCGCACTGCGGGGCTTCGCCCGGGCCCAGCGGCTCGACGCCCTCCTGCGCGAGATCGACGCCCTCGTGCGGGCGGCCGAGGGGTAGCCGATGTTCGGGCGCGGGCGGGTCCGCCTGGCGTTCCGCCTCGCCACCGGCGGCGCCGGTCGTGCCGCCGTGCTCGCCCGCGTCGCCTCCCTGGTGGCGGCGAGCCCGGCCGGAACCGCGGTCCTCGTCGAGGTGGGCTTTCCCGACGGGTCGCTCCAGCTCATCCCGTCCGGCGAGGACCTGCGGCACGCGATGGAGGCGGCGGCGCGAGAGTTTCCCGGCGCGCTCCGCCTCGGACCAGCGGGCCCGGCGCCCAGCCCACCGTCTGGATTCGCGGTGGAGCGCGCGGGCAGGTACGTGGCGCGGGGAGAGCCGGTGCGCTCGGCTTCGGCTCGGCCGGTGAACGGCGAACCGGACCGCCGCGTGCCGGCTCGCCCGGATCGCGAGATCGAGGACGATCCCCCGTGGACGGTCCCGCTCCCCTCCGGGATCTGGTTGGGCGCCCAGCACCACTGGTTCTCGACGGGCGACGGTCGGGTCCGCGTCGAAAGCCGCTACCGCCTGGCCGTCGAGGCAGGACCGGCCTCGGCAGGAGCGATCGGCGCGGCGGCCGCTCTCGCGACGCCCCCGACCCATCGCCTCGGCCCGGAGGGGATGGTGGCCTGGGGCCCGCACTCGCGGAGGGCGCGTCGAGCGTGGCGTTCGGGTCGTCCGAGCGGGTGGTCGACCTCGGGGCTTCCCCCGCTCACCGCCGCGGAGGCTCCCGCCGGGGTCGAGTGGGTCGTGCAGGCCCCGTTCCCGACGACCGAGGAGCTCGCCCACCATCTCGTCGTGCTGGGAGCGAGCGGCTCGGGAAAGACGACGTTCCTCGCGCGCCTGGCGGCGCGGGCGATCACCGAGGGGACGCCCGTGCTCCTGTTCGACGTGCACGGAGATCTCGGGCCCGCCGTGCTCGCCCGGTTGAGCGAGCCGGCCCGCCGACGGCTCGTGGCGTTGGACCCGACCGATCCCGCGGGCCCGGGGCCGGGCATCCCCGTGCTCGACGGAACGGGACGCTCCGCCGAGCGCGAGGCGGCGTTCGTCGTCGCCGCGCTCAAGCGCCTGTCGGCAGAGGGCTCCGAACTGTACTGGGGCTTCCGACTGGAACGGATCTTCGAGACCCTCGTGCGCGTGGTCCAGGAGGAGGGAGGCACGCTCGTCGACCTCTACGCGCTCCTCCAGGATCCTCGCCGTCGGGAATCCAGCCGCCTGGCGACGCGCTCTCCCGTCGTCGCCGGTTTCCTGGACGAGCTTCCGGCGATCCTGCGGAGGAACCCCGAGTTCCTCTGGCCCGCGGCGGCGCGACTGGCCAAGGTGGTCCTCTCGCCGGCGCTCACGGCACTGCTCGCGCCGGCGCCCGGTCGAGCGGTGCCGTTCGCACGGTTGCTGCGCTCCGGGGGCCGCTCGCTCGCCGTGCGGATCCCCACGAACGTGCTGGGACCGGAGGCGAGCGCGGTCGCCGCGACGCTGCTCCTCACTCGAGCGTACTTGGAGCTCGCCGAGGCGAGCACGTCGAGCCCGGCGACGCTCCTGGTCCTGGACGAGGTGGCCGCGTTCTCCCCGCGGCTCGTCGCCGAGATCCTCGCCGAGGGGCGCAAGTTCGGGATCCGCGCCGCGTTGGCCACCCAGTTCCCCGAACGGCTCGCGCCAGAGGTTCGCCAGGCGGCCGCGGGTTCTGCCGGCACCCACGTCGTCTTCCGGGTCCCCGCGCCGGCCGCGGCCGCCACGGGCATCTGGGTCGGATTGACCGCCGAGTCGGCGCGCCGGGCGCTCCCGCGGCTTCCCGATGGATGGGCGGTCGTCGCCCCGGGGCGCTCGGGCCTGCGTCCACGATTGATCGTCGACCCGGCACCCTCGCCCCGCTCGGGCGCGCCGCACTGGAGGGCGGCCGTCGCCGTCACCCGCGCGGAGTTCGGAGCGGGGACGATCGAGGTCGTCGGTCCACGGGCGGACGAGGCCGAGGAGTCGGTCCTGCTCGCGCTCTACGCCGCCGAGGGACCGCGCTCTCTCGCGCAGCTCGTCGGACCCGCGGCCGGGACGGACGCCGCCTTCGCCGCCGCGAGGCTGGAGCGACTGGCCGGTCTCGAACGGAGATCGCTCGTCGAGGGCGGCCCCGACGGGCTCGTGATCACCCCGGCCGGTGCGCGCTACCTCGGAGCGACGGCCGACCACGGAGCGACCATCGAGGGCACCGAGCATCGCCGCTTGCTGCTACAGGCGTTCCGCATCTTCGCGCGCCACGGCGAACGGCTCGAGCTCCTGCGTCAGGGCCGGTACGACACGCGCCTACCGGACGCGCGCCTCCGGCTGGTCGGGCCCGAGCTGCGGGCGGCGAGCCCGGCGGCCCTGCGCGCCGGGCTCGAACGACGCCAGACCGGTTGGGCGTGGGGGTACTTCGGGGGACGGGACGTCTTCGTCGAGGCCGAGGTCAGCGGCGCGGAACGACCCGAGCGGATCCGGCGCGGCGTGGCAAAGGCCGCGCGGGCCGGTGCGTTCGCGCTCTTCCTCGTTTCCGACGCCCGTCGCGCGCGCCGCGTGCGCGGGACGCTCGATCGGGCCGGGACCGATCGTCGCCAGTGGGCCGTCTGGACCCTCCGGGACCGATCGGCGTGAGCAAGGTCTTGGGCGCGAGCGCCTACGCGAGGGCGTGCGGGCGTTCTTTTCGGTGGAGATCCCTCGCGAGCTGGCCGGGGTGCCTCCGACCGCCCCGGACTCGCCCCGCCACCTCACGCTGGCGTTCCTCGAATCCGTCGAGGACTCCCGGGCGAGCGAGCTCGTGGAAGCCGGAGGAGAAGCGGTGGTGGAACAGCCTTCGTTCTCAGTCACCCTCGGCGGAGTGGGCGCATTCCCCTCCCCCGAGCGGCCCCGCGTCGTCTTCCTTAGCGTGGTTCAAGGAGAGGGGGAGCTAAAGGAGATGGCCACGCGGCTCCGGGCGGGCCTCGCGCGACGACGCTTCACGTTCGATCGCAAGGCGTTCCAACCCCACCTGACGATCCTTCGCGTGCGGCGACCGGCGGATCTCGCCCGGGCGCGGGCGTTGCTGGAGCCGGGAACTGCCGCGCCCATCGCCGCGTGGACGGTGGACGAGCTGCTGGTCAAATCGAGCGTCCTAGGGCACGGGGGCGCCGTCCACTCGACGATCGGCCGGTGTGCGCTCGGCCCGGCCCGAACCTAGTCCGCCGCCGCGCCGTCGGCCACGAGGCGGCGCCACAGGTACAGCGTCGCGTAGCTCCCCCACCCGGGAAAACGCTGCTCGGCCCAGGCGCGGGCCTCTTCCTCGGGGGCGGACCGGGGGAGCGCGCCGTACGCGTCGAGGGCCACGCGCACGCCCAGGTCCCCGGCGACGAACATGTCGGTCCGCCCGGCCCCCCGGAGCAGTGCGTTCTGGGCCGTCCAGCGGCCGACGCCCGGTTCGGCGTCGAGGCGTTCGATCGCCTCCTCCCGCGGGGCCCGTTCCAAGGCGCCCCGGTCGAACGCGCCATCGTGCTGGCGACGGGCGAGCGACAGCAGGGCCGTGGTCTTCGCGCGGCTCAGTCCCACGGCCCGCAGGCCGATGGGTCCGAGCGCGATCATCTCGTCCGGGGTGGGCACCCGTGGCAGGACGACCCCTTCCACCGCCACGCGACTCTCGGCGGCGGCCAAGAGCCGCCCCTTGATCGTGTTCGCCGCCACCACCGAGAGCTGCTGGCCCACGATGGAGTGGAGGAGCGCCTCGTACACGCTCGGGTCCTGGGGGAGACGCAGCCCGCGGAAGCGCCGCTCGGTACCGCGGAGCGTCGGGTCGGCCCGGACCTGGCGGTAGAACTCCTCGATCGGATGGTCCAGCGAAAAGAGGGTGCGGGCCGCCGCGCGCGCCTCCGCCGCGGAGGCACCCCAGGCCCGCACGCGCCACGTCGATCCGGTCTCCTGCACGCCCAGGATCCAGGGCGCGTCCGGATCGCCCCAGCTGCGCAGGACCTCGGCGCCGTCCCGGGCGAACACCAGCGAGCGGGACGAGAACTCGAGCTGGGACCACGCGGCCCGGAACGACGCGAGCCGCGGGGGGGTGATCCGGGTCACCGACGGATGAAGGGGAAGCAGGCGTTCGACCATCGTCCGCGTGTCGTTCCCGAACCCCCACGGTTAATGAACCCGAACATCGCTCTACTCGAAGCCGCTCGTGCGACCGACGGGGGGCGGGGAATCGCCGTGGGGTGGATGCGGGGCCGGGCGCGCGCGCTCGCCCGAACCGGGAAGTTGGCCGGCCCGGTGCTCGTCGCCTGCGTTCTCCTCCTTTCGGGACCGGCGTGGGGCCATCCGCCGGCCCCATCGAACGCAAGCCCCCCCGCTGCCGCGTCGCGGCCGTTCAGCATCGGGGGCTGTGGCGGCGCCCAGGTCGACCCCAACATCACCGGCACGCTCTCGGTCGTGGGGGGGCCATACCCTCCGCCGTCGGTCGTGAACCAGACGATCGAGGTCGCCTTCGACTACCTCCAGAACAGCAGCGTCAACGGTCAACCTCCCCTCTTCCAGTGCCTCAAGGCGAACGTGACCGCGATCACCGGGGCCGGGGGCGCGTTCAGCGCCGACATGACCCTTCAGGCCAGCGGCTGCAACGGGCGGGCGTGTGTCTACTACACCGGCCCGTTCGACCCCGTGTCGCTGGGCGTGGCCGGCGCTCCGCCGTCCGGCTACTTCGTCACGTCGAGCCTCGTCGGCACGACGGCCCAGGTCCACCTGGTGGCCGCGCTGGACTCGGCGACCCTGACTCCGTTCGGCCGCACGACGGTCAGCGTCCTTGCCCCGGTCACCCTGACCGCCGCCGGCCTCGCGGGCGACGGGTCCCCGAGCCCGTCGACCCTTGCGTTCAACTGGACGGTCGTAGGGACGGGTTGGTCGATCATCAGCGGTCGAGGTACCCCGACGCTCGTCGTGGACTCGAGCACGGGGGCGGCGCTCGGGACCGTCACCGTCTACGTCAACGGGACGTACGGCAGTGCCACCCAGCAGGCGCCGAGCCAGGACGCCATCCTGACGGCGGCGGCGACAATGGCGACCGCCGGCAACCTCGTGCCGACGTCGCTGGACGAGGGAACCCCGGCCGCGTTCACGGTCAACGGGACGGGCGCCGGCGGGTACGCGTACATTGCCCATTTCGCGCCTGGCCTCGGAGCGACCGACGTGACCGCGCCGTGTAGCGCCACGCCGGTCAACGGCGGGTACGTCGCCCTGAGCTGCACGGCACAGGTGACGTATCCGGACACCGGCACGGCCCAACCCACCGCGGCCCTCACGAATGGCTACTCGTCGTCGACACCCTACGCGTACCCCAGCGTCAGCGTCGCCGCTCCGCTCGGGTTCTTCGTCTCTCCGCAGCCGGACCTCGCCTATGCCGGCACGCGTACGACGATCGTCGTCACCGCAGAGACGGGGACCGGTACCGCTCCCCTGGGCCCCGCCTGCGATCTACCGGACCCGCTCGGCGTCCTGACGTGCGTGGCGGGCGGGCCGACGTGGACGTTCCACCCGGTGTACGCGAACCCGGGCACCTTCGATGGCTACGTCACCGTGGCCGACCATGCCGGCGCGAACGTCACCGTCCCCACGGCCGCGATCGTCGCGCCGCGGCCCACGCTTACACCGTTCCCCGAGTCCGGAGCGAACGTTCCGTCGGGCGCGTCGTACCCGCTGACCAGCCTGTACGGCGGCGGCGCGCTGCCCGCCACGTACTGGTGGAATGATTCCACGCCCAGCTCGACGCTCGCGTCCGGTTCGCTCCTCACGGACGGGCCCCTCGATTTCACGTTCCTCTCCACCACGACGGGCCGGCACACCCTCACGCTCACCGTCATCGACGGGCTCGGGACCGTGATCGCCCAATCCTTCAACGCGACGGTCACCGCGGGTCCGGCCGTCGGCATCCAGCTCGGCGCCGGCTCCGCCAGCGGGAGCGCCACCGCGGGCAAACCCTACTCCCTCAGCTGGGAGGCGACCGGGTCGGACGGGCGCCCGACCACGCTGGGGGCCGGCGCCTTCACGATCACCGTCGCGAGCGGCAGTCCGGGGACCCTCGCGTGGGTGAACGATTCGGACGGGGGTACGGTCCTCCCGAACGCCGCCGGGCAGTTCGTCCTCGACGCCGGGGCGTGGAACCGCGGCTACCTGAACTTCACGGTCGTCGCCGACCGTGCGGGTCTCGTGGTCCTCGACTTCGCGAGCGGGGTCCCGATCTCGGGAGTCCCCGGGGGAATGCTCGCGCTGACCGTCGTGCCGGATCTCTCCGACCTCCACCTGTTCGACCCCGCCGGGAGTTCGGCCGGCAATGGCGCCGACGATACCCGTTGGCAGATCGCCGACCGCTTCCTCAACCCCCTGACGAGCGGATTCGTGCGCGTCGTCACGGACCTCGGCGGCGTGTCGTCCTCGAACGCCTCCAACGTCCAGCCCGGGCCGAACGGCTCGTTCGTGTGGGTCAACTACACGGTTCCGTTCGGGACGGGGGGCACGGTCCAGGTCCTCAATCCGTGGGGCGTGAACGCCACCGTGCTCCTCTGGACGCTCAGCATCGCCGGTCCGGCGAGCGTCTCGCTGCTCGCCTTGACGCTCCCGTTCGGACTGCTCGCCGTGGCGGTCCTCTGCCTCGCCATCGCGATCCGGGGACGCCGGCCGGCACCGGCGGCACCGGTCAGCTCCGGCGCGCCGTCGTCCGGCGAGGACGAGCTGATGCGCCTCGCGCAAGGCCGCGCCCACGTCCTGGCCCGGTCCGATGCCGAGGAGCCGCGGGAGCTCGCGGACCTGGCCCGCGGATGGACCGGCCGACCGCCGGATCCCGGTGAGCTCACCGAGTGGGTGAGCTCGCTCGTCGCCGAGGGGGCGCTCACCGCCCGCGTCGGGCCGGACGGCAAGCCGCGGTTCCTACGTTCCCCGCCGGGTGCTCCGGCGCCCACGGAGGCGCCCCCGAAGATCCAGATCGATGCCGCGGCGCTGGACGCCGCCCTCGCCCACCGGGACGAACCCGAGCCGGCGCCGTCCGAGGGCGAGGATCGCTCAGACTGACGGGTCGCGGCCGACCAGATCGTAGAACCGGTACGCCGATTCGCCGGCGCCGAAGCAGAACTGGAGCGTGGTGAACCCGCTCTTGAGCGCGGCCGCGTCGGCCGCGACGGTCTCCGGAGAGCGGCCCTTGTGCAAGAGGTCGTCGAACAGCTCGGCGATCCGCACCATCTCCGGCTCGCGCATCCCGACGCGCGTCACCTCGGGCGTGCCGAGGCGCACGCCCTGGGGATGGCGAGGGCTCGTGTCGCCGGGAAGGAGGTTCTTGTTCGTGATGATCCCCCCCGCGGTGAGCCGCCGCGCGACCTCCTCGCCGCCGCCCTCGCGCGTGACGCGCACGGCGAGGGTGTGCGACTTCGTGAATCCCAGGTTCGGGGCGAGGACGTCGAAGCCGCGCTCGTGGAGCGCCTGACCGAGCGCCTGGGCGTTGGCGATCACCTGCCGGGCGTACGCGCGCCCGAAGGCGAGGTGCTCGGCGAGGCTGACGGCGAGCGCCGCCATCGTGTGCAGGTGATGGTTGCTGGTCACCCCCGGGAAGGCGGCGGAGGCGAGCCGCTTGGTCACCTCCGGGTCCGGCGTGTTGCCGAGCAGGATGCCGTGCTGCGGTCCGGGCAGGGTCTTGTGCGTCGAGGCCGAGAGGACCGCGCACCCCTCGTGGAGCGGGTCCTGGAACTCGCCGCCCGCGATCAGGCCGAGCACGTGGGCGGCGTCGTACCAGCCGCGCGCGCCGATCTCCTCGAGCGTTGGGGCGAGCTCCTGGATCGGGAGCGGGAAGAGGAAGAGGGACAGGCCGAACAGGCACAACTTGGGCTTGACCGCCTTCAGGATCTCGCGCGTGCGCGGGACGTCGATCGTCATGCGCTCGGAGTCCCAGGCGTAGTAGACGGGTTTGACGCCGCGCATCCCGAACGCACCGAACGAGGCGCTCGAGATGTGCGCACCATCGGCCAGGCGGGACGTACCGACGAGGTCACCCGGGTCGGCGAGCGCCTTGAGGACGGCGAGGTTCGCCACGGTCCCGGAGATCGGCCGGACGTCGGCGAACGAGCAGCGGAACAGCTTGCGCGCGAGATCGAGGCAGAGGTTCTCGACCTCGTCGACCTGCTCGTTCCCCTCATAGTAGCGCTCGCCGGGCAGTCCCTCGGCGTACCGCGAGTGAAAGTCGCTGATCAGGAGCTCCTTGGCGTAGGGGCTGAGCAGGTTCTCGCTGGCGATCAGCGGGATCGAACGCTCGAAGCGCAGGGAGTGGCGCTTGACCGCGTCGCGGACGGTGCGGGCGGCCTCCGCCCACTGGGCCGGGTCTCCGTCGACGGCTCCTTCCTTTCCGGTCGTCACCCCCCCACCCCCCTGTTTCCACTCGAACTCGACCTTCGGGTGCCGCCATGCCACAGCGGGCGGCGCGAACCCCAGGTCGGGACGATCGGTCTCGGGCCACCCGTCCGTGGACTTATAGCCCCCGCGTTGCCGGTCCGGCATGGCCGCGAGCGCGCCTTCATCCTCCCCTCCCTGGCCGGTACGACGTACGTTCTACGTCTCCTTCCACGATACCGATCCGCTCAACCACCTCAACCACGCCGCGTACTTTCCGTGGATGGAGACGCTCCGGTGCGACTACTACCTCGCCCTGACCGGCACCCTCGACCCCACCCGACTCGACATCATCCTCGCCGAAGCGAGCTGCCGGTATCTCGCGCCGGTCCACTACGGAAGGGAGATCGTGGGTGAAGTCGCTCCGGCGCGTCCGCTCGGACGTACGAGCTTCGCTCTACTCTACCGCTTTACGACGAAAGATGGAGAGAAGGTGGTAGCGAGAGGACGGACGGTAGCGGTCTGCTACGACTACGAGAGGTCGACGAAGAAGGAGATCCCTCCGGCACGTCGTGCGGCCATGGAGCGGCACGCGATCGACCCGGCTTCGGAAGGTTGGACATGAGCGGGTCAGCCCCCTCTCCACTGGAAATGGGGGGGTGGGGGGGTTGGTGGTGCACTCCTACCGGAGCCAGTTGGGGGCGCCCGTGTACCGATACTGCCCGTCGAGTTCCCGGGCGTATAACTCGCGGTACAGCCCGCGGTAGCGGCGATAGTGGTCGACGCCGGCCGCCGTGATGCGAATGTCGTAGCCGCCGTCGTCCTTGGACAGGGTGGCGAACCCCTCTTCGACCAGGTATTGGAGCACCTTGTCAGTCATGTGCGAGTTGGAGCGGATCGCGTGCAGGATCTCTTCCTTCGTCACGCGCTCCCGGGCCGCGGCGATGCGGGGGGCGACCTGACTCCCGAGGTCGGGCTGGTCGACGTCCAGGTCGAGCGCGTGGAACAACCGGGCCAGCGCGATGTACGCGTAGACCCGATAGCCTCGATACGGTCGCTCCGGCACCCAGTCCTCCCTACCACCTCCGGCGGGAAGTTCGTTACGGGACGCCGAGGACGTGCGGGACGAGGTCGTAGGTGCCGTTCGGCTGTTCCGTGACGATCTCGATCGCGACCGGGCCGCCGGGAACCTCGACGGGATGGCCGACGGCGAGGTCGTACACGGCCTCGGACACCGGGCCGGGTTGCGGACGGAGCAGGATCGCGCGCACCAGTCGCGCGGGGAGGCGACGGGCGATGGATTGGAGGTCGCTCGCGAACCGTGCGACGTCCATCGGGGTGAGGGTCTCCGGGGCGAGCCGGGCGACCGCCGCAAACCCCGGATCGCCCCACCCGAACCACCGATAGAGCGAACTCCCCGGGGAGAGAATGACGAGGTCGAACGGCTGGTCCCCGCCCTTGGCCGGGAGGGTCACCCGGTAGCGCAGCGCCTCGGGGCGGGCATCGAGGAACGACTTGATCCGGGCGCTGGACTGTCCCAGGTAGCGGGCGAGCCGCTCCACCGGGGTGCGGCCGGCCGGGATCTTCGGTGCCGGGTCGGCGTCCTGGATGAGCTTGATCGCGCGGTGCCGCCCCAGGTACGACGCGTAGAACCGATCGGTCTCCCGCAGCAGGCTGAGCGCGATCCCGCCGAAGACGAGCGCGATGAGCGCCATCAGGGCGAACACGAGATTGTCGGCAAGGCCCACGAACAGCAGGATGACCATGATCAGGAGGAACAGCACGACGACCGTGGCGGTGTAGCGGTACATGCGCCGCATCGTCGGGGCCATCGCGGCGACGCGGTCCGACAGGTCGAAGATCGCCGAGATCGGGTCCTCAACTCCGGGAGGCGGGTACATTGTGGGAACTCGACGGCCGAGGTAGATAAACCCCCCCGAACGACAGCGCCGGCGCTCTCCTGCGCCCGGGGGGTGGTCTACCTCCACCCTGACTCAACCTGGTGACGCGATGAACGCCCAACCACTCCTCGAGCGAGCCGCCCTTGCCGAACGAACGACCCGACGACCCTTGCGCCCCGCGGCGCTTCCCGCGGTGGCGCTGGTCGTCGCCCTGTTGGCGCTGACGTGGGTCCCCTTCGCCGGCGCCGCCCCCGTGGCGACAGCCCCGACGGCCGTGGCGGCGACCCCGGCGACGGGCCTCTGGGCGTGGGGGGCGTTCGCCAACACGACCTACTCGTCCCAGTACGTCGGCGCGTTCGCGGACGCGCTCAACCTGACCGGTGGCAACTTCAGCGCGGCCGGCGCCTTCGTCGCCGAATCGGCGACGTTGCACGCCGAGCTGGGCGCGTTCGCCGTCGTGAACGCGACCGCTCCCACCAACACGACCCGATCGATCGAGGCGGGCGCGATCGCGCTGGCCAACTACTCCGGCGTGCTCGCCGTGGTCGGCGACCTCCCGGCCGCGGGCACCTACGCCGCCAACGCGTCGGTCCCGCTCGTCAACACGACCTCGTACTACCTCGCGTCGATCGTCGAGGTGACCGCCTACGTCGTCTTCGCCAACTACACGCTGGTCAACGGCACCCTCGCGCTCGCCAACGAGCACATCGGCGCGTGGACGGCGGTGAACACGACGACCATCGCCTACAACTGGCCCAACGCGACGGTCAACCCCAACGGGTCGACGACCGTCCGCTACACCACCGCCGCGTTCGCCGAAGTGGCCTGGGTCGGCGAGGTCATCTCGGTCCGCTTCTCGCCCGCACTCCCGATCGCGGAGACGCCGCTCTCCGTCGGGAAGAGCTGGAACGCGACGACGACGGCCACGGCGACCGGATGGGCCGCCTACGCCGCCGAGGCGGCGTGGAGCGTCGCCGGGATGAACGCGAGCTCGGCGAACTCGGGCGTCACGTCGTTGAACGCCACCGCGAACCTGACGTTCGGGTTCACGGTCACCGGCGCGGAGACCGTGATCTTCCCCAACGGGACGTCGGCGACCGGCTACGCGATCGCCGAGACGGAGCAGGGTTCCTCGAGCGGCTCGTACGAGCTGTGGGACGGTCTGGTCGCACTGCCGACCTCGGCGCCTGCGCCCACGGGAGCGCTGCGTCCGGCCACGCCGTTCGATGCGCACGCCGCGGGAACCACCGCGACGGTCGTTCCGACGACCACCATCGTGGACGCGTCGGGGCTCCCCGTGAGCTCCACCTCGACGGTTTCCGGGACGGCCGTCGCGGCCGCCCCGATGGCGCCGACGTCCGCCAACGAGCGCATCGCGGGCGCGGGAACACCGGCCAAGCCCACCGGGGCACCCACTCCCCCGCCGGCGAGCGTGCCAAGCACGAAGTCGACCCCACCGCCGGCCACGACCAGTCCGCCACCTGCGAGCGGCGGCACCTCGGGAGGCAACGGTCCGTCCACGACCAGGGGCTCGTCCAGCGGACTCGGATTTGCGATGCTGGTCGCCGCCGTGGCGATCATCGCGGCCGTGTTCCTGGGGATCGCGTTGGTGCGCGAGCGGCGCCGAGCGTAAACCGGCGCGGGGGCCGTCCCAACCGATTCCGGCCCTCAGGGGCGAACCCTGGGGGCCTTCCTCAGGGTCCGTCCGCGCCGCGGCCGGGGGTTCCCCCCAGTCGGCGCGTCGGCCCTCCCGGTTTCTTAACCCACTTCGACATCATCGGACCATGATCCGGCTCGAGCCGATGACCGCGGAGGAGTTCCGGGCCTCGCGCGACCGCGGCGTCGCGAGGCACTCGGCCGACCAGGTGCGACGGGGGATCTGGAGCGAAAAGGCGGCGGAGGAGGCAGGCCGATCAGAGTTCGCCGAGCACTTACCTCAGGGACACGCGACTCCGGATTTCCGATTCTGCCACGTCGTTGAAGTCAGTACCGGTAGCCGCGTCGGAGAGACCTGGTACATCATTCGGGCGAGAGGGGGCAAGACCCAGGCGTGGATCGACTGGATTTGGGTCGACCCGTCGCATCGGCGGCGCGGGTACGCCACCTACGTCTTCCGATGGCTCGAACAGGAGGCAGCCCGTCTCGGAGCGGACCGGATCGGCCTGAACGTTTTGGCCGACAATGAGGGGGCCCTCGCCCTCTACGAGAAGCTCGGCTACCGCGCGACCAGTTTCCGCCTGTCCAAACCGCTCCCCCCGCTTCCAACCTAGGGCGAGTGTGCTCAGCGCGGCTGGTCCGTCACCCGCCGGGCGGGGTCGGTCGTGCTAGGCCGGCGAGATGGCCACCCGGGAGAAAGGCACGTGATTCCCGATCGCTTCTCGGCCCCGTCGCCCCATCGACGTCGACGGGTCACGGTAAGGCTGCTCCCGTCAGGACCTAACCCGGTGCCCGTGATGGATAACCGCTAGGGCGCCCCTCCGGGTGCTCGTCGCGGTGCCCGCGGCCCAATGGAACAGAGCGTCTACGAAGACAATCGAGACGTGCTTCTCCCCCGAGCGTCGCTCTCGCCTGTCACCCCCGCTAAGGACGGTTTCGGTGTATAAGGGGACGCCCAACCCCCCGGTCAAGCCTAGCGAATCAGAGGACGGGCCCTCGGTATTTATCACCATGTCTTCGCGTCGTTCGCCGCCGCTCCCACCCCCAACGGACGCCTGTCAACCCGGGGAGCGCGAGCGAGTCACCTGCGCCGAAGGGACCGGGACGCTCCCCAACTCGCCGCAACCGCGGCAGTTCACGTCGAGCGTCATCGAAGCCCCGCCCAGGCTGACGATTCCCTAACCGCCGGTCGGTGCGGCAGCGAGGCCCCCCGATCCGGCGGCGGAGCCGGTGGGTTCATCGGATGTGGTCGAGCGAGAACGAACCGAGGCTGAACGACTTCTTCGAGAACGTGTAGCCGACCCACGCGCGCGACTGGGCCTCGCCGATCCCCTTGATCGAAAGGAACGTCTTCAGCTGGTCGACCTTTAAGTTGATCGAGCCGTCCATCATGTGCTCGAGCGTCTGCAGGTCGGACTCCGTGTGCATGCCCGTCTCGAGGATGTAGTAGGCGGCGGCGTTGTCGAGCTTGCGCCGCCCGACGAACGGTTGGAGGAAGCGGAAGGTCGTGTTCGTGTCCAGGTACGCGGTGACCGTGGAGACGGACTCGAAGACGAGCCGGTAGCTCCCCGCGCGCTCCTTGAGGTCCTGGCTGAACTGGTTAGTGTAGAGCGCGATCTGGTCCACGGCGTTCTTCTCCGTCGGGGAGAGGAGCCGGACCGATGCGTCCGCCTGGGTGACCCCCAGACTGCGGGAGTAGAGATCCACATAACGGACCAGTCCGCGCGCCTCGAACTGCGGGTACGCGGGGAAGATGTTCGTCATCTCGTCGTGGATCTGGGTGTAGGTCTTGTCCGTCACGACCCATATCGCCGGGATGCCGAGCTTGAGCCCCTCCGCGATGAACAGGCGAGCGAGGACGTCCTTGCCCGTGTGGGTCGGTCCATTGACGAGCAGCTGGGATCCGATAGGGAAGCCGCCGAACAGCAGGTCGTCGAGCCGGCGGACCCCCGAGGCGACCTTGGTCTCGCGGGCCGACTGGACCACGTCCGTGTGGATCTGCTCGGCCTCGCCCTCGGCGACCTGGCGCTGGAGCTTCTCGAGATCCTCCATCTTCCGGTGGAGTAGGGTCTCCCGCGCCTGGAGCTCCTCCTCTTTGCGGGTGACCTCGTTGCGCACGTCTTCGAGGTCCTTTTCCCGGGCCGTGACCGCGTCGGCGGGTCCGGCGGTCTGGCGCATCTGTTCGAGCCGTCGCGCTTCGAGCTCCAGCGCCTGCTTGGTGGTCTGGAGCTGCTGCTCCCACGCCCCGAGCTCCTTTTCCTTGAACGCGAGCGGCCCCCGCTTCCGGTCGACCTCCTCGGCGCCGATGCGGATCTCCTCGAACTTGGCGCGCAGCTCGTTCTCGCGGACCGTCAGGTCCCGCTCGCGCTGCTCGAGCGACGAGGCGCGATCGTTGAGCGTCTCGGGCATCGCGTCGGCGCCCTCACGGAGCAGGGCCTCCCGCCCCCGGGCCGCCTCGGCGTCGGCGCGCAGGCTGCGGATCTCGGCCTCGAGCTGCACGGCCCGTCGGCGCAGGTCGGTCTCCCGCTCGACGTACGCCTGCTCGCGCTCGGAGAACTCCTCGCGCATCCGGTGCTCGATCTCGCGCGTCTGGGTCTCGTCCAGCGGCGCCGGGGCGGTGGGTTCCTCGCCGGTCCCTTCGGTATTCTGGAGCGCGCCGTCGGAGCCGACGTTGGCGGCCCCGCTCTGCAGGAGCCGCAGCCGAAGGTCCGCGAGCTCCGCGTCCTTGGCCTGGATCGCCTGCTCGCGGGTCTTGGCCTCGTGGCTGCGGACGTACTTGATCACGGCGATGGAGCCGCGCTTGACGTGCTCGACCTCGTCGTCGAGCTGTTTGCGCTTGGCGCGCTCCTCGAACAACTGGCGCTGGAGGTCCTGGACCTCCTGGAGGAGGGAGTGCGGGTCGAACTGGTCGCTCTTGACGCGGTCGAGGAGGTCGGTGAGCCACCGCACGACGGTCTCCTCGCGCTCGAGCACCTGGGCCGGCAAGGTGGCGGGGGCGGCGGGGGCCGACGCGGGTTCGGTCGGAACGACCGCGGGAGTCGCCACGGGCTCGACCGGAGCCGGCGGAACGACGGGCCGGGCCACCTCCGATGCGTGGATCCATTGCTCCATCGCCCGGTCGTCGCCGTCGACCCACTTGCGCAGGACGTCGGTCGAATCCTTGGCGCCGATCGTGACGGTCCGACGTTTCGGTCGCTCGGCCTTGCGGACGGTATCCATCCAGCGCTCGACGATCTTCTCGCCCGAGACGCGGGGGCGCGACGCCGTAGCGTCGGAAGAGGAGGTCGGTGACGCCGCCTGGGCCTCGGCGGCGACGCGGACCCGCTGGATCTCCTCCGGAGCGAGGCCGATGCCCCGCAGTGTCTCGTCGGCCAGCGCCCGAACTTCGGCCGGGGTCGCATACCCCGCCGCGTACAGCTGTTGGGCCGTGGCCGGCGCGACCCCCAGTTGTCGGGCGAGTTCGTCGACCGCCGACTCCGGCGGGGGGGTGCCCCCGGCCTCGGCGGCCCGTGCGGCCGGTTCGCTCATCCCTCGCTAGCCTCTACTAAACCGCGACCTAGGGTCTTAATATGTGTGGGGGACGGCACGCGGGTCCTCCGCCGAGAATTCGGGGCCAGAGCACCTCGGGCATAACGCGCGCTCTCGGGGCTAAATAGGCGGTCGTCTCCTTCGCGGCGATGGACCGCGAACGACGAGTCGAGCTCGTGGTCCAGCACACGGCCGAGGTCCTGACCGTCGAGGAGGTCCGCGCCCTCTTCGCGGCGAACGAAAGGCCCCGCGCCTACATCGGCTTCGAGCCGTCCGGTTCGCTCCACGTCGGCCATCTGGTCACCGCCCGCAAGATGCGCGACCTGATCGAGGCCGGGTGCGAGCTCACCGTCTTCCTCGCGGACTGGCACGCCTGGATCAACGACAAGCTCGGCGGCTCCCTGGAGCGGATCGAGGCGGCGGGGCGCGCGATGCAGGCTTCGTTCACGGCCCTGGGCGTCGATCCGGAAAGGGCGCGCTATCGCTGGGCGCACGAGCTCGTGAACCGGTCGGAGTACTGGGCCCGCGTCGTCCGCGTCGCCAAGACCGCGAGCCTGGCCCGCACCAAGCGCGCGATGACCGTCCTCGGGCGCGGCGAGGACGAGTCGGCGTTGGACACGGCCAAGCTGTTCTACCCGTCGATGCAGGCCGCGGACATCTTCGAGCTGCCCGTCGAGATCGCCTACGCGGGAACCGACCAGCGGCGGGCCCACGTGCTCGCGCGGGAGGTCGCCCACCAGTACGACTGGCCGGTCCCGGTCGCCGTCCACACACCGCTGATCTCGTCGCTCAAGGGCGGCGGCCGCATGGACCCGGCCGAGATGGCCGTCGACCGGAAGATGTCCAAATCCGATCCGACGGGCTCGATCTCCATCCCGTCGACCCCGGAGGAGATCACCGCGCGTCTGGCGGGGGCGTTCTGCCCGGCCAAGGAGGTGGAGGGCAATCCCGTGGTCGAGCTCGCACGCTTCGTCGTCTTCCCGTGGGAAGGAACCCTCGCGCTGGAGCGCCCGGAAAAGTTCGGCGGCCCGGTCTCCTACGACTCCGCGGACGCATTCCTGGCGGCGTGGACCGCCGGGCAGATCCATCCGCAGGACGTGAAAGCCGCCGTGGCGCGATCGCTCGTGCGGATCGTCGAGCCGGCGTCCCGCTACTTCCGGGACCACCCGATCGCCGTTCCGCCGCCGTGAGCACTTCCGCGCGGCCGTACCGTTAAATAGGGACGGCCGTACCGCGCTAAGCCCGTGAGCCGAGGACCCCACCGGGTTCCGCTGACGCGAGGAAACCATGGCGCGACCTATCTACGTACGGTTCGACACTCCCCCCGAACTCGCCGATAAGGCCCTTCAGCTCGTGCAGATCGCGAGCGAGACCGGCAAATTGCGGGTCGGGACCAACGAGGTCACCAAGTCCAGCGAGCGCGCCGAAGCCAAGCTCGTCGTGATGGCCGAGGACGTCGACCCGGTCGAGATCCTCGTCCACGTGCCGATGCTCTGCGAGGAGAAGCGCATTCCGTACGTGTACGTCCCGAAGAAGCAGCGGCTCGGCCAGTCGGCCGGACTCTCCAAGTCCGCCGCCAGCGTCGCGATCGTCGAGGCCGGCGACGCCAAGGGTCTCCTCGAAGAGATCGCCGCCTCCGCCCAAAGCCTGAAGAAGTAGGCGGGCGGCGCGCGGGGCAATCACCATGGCCGAGGAGAAGGGGTCGCCGGCCGAGGTCGTCGAGCTGATCGGCCGGACGGGGATGGCCGGCGAGGCCACCCAGGTCAAGGTCCGCGTGCTCGCCGGCCGCGACCGCGGCAAGATCATCACGCGCAACGTCGCCGGGCCCATCCGGCTCGGGGATGTGCTCGTCCTCCGCGAGACCGCCCGAGAAGCGCGCAAGCTGTCGGTGCGCTAGGGGCAGCTCGATGGTCGTCAAGCGCCAGTGCACCTTCTGCGCCGGCGAGGTCGAGCCGGGCACCGGCACGATGTTCGTCAAGCGCGACGGCACGGTGTTCGTCTTCGGTTCGTCCTCGTGCCGCCAGCAGCAGCTCCACCTCGGCCGGGTCGGCCACCGCCTGAAGTGGACCCGGGCGCACACGCTCAAGCGCGCGGCCGCCCAAGCCGGCCCTCGCGCCGATCGCAACCGCGCCGTGGCCGCGAGCCGACCTTCCATGCCTACACCGAAGGAGACGGCACCCGCCCCGAAGGGGGCCTCGACTCCCTCTCCCGCCCCGGCGGCTGCTCCGGCCGCAACTCCGTCGGCGGCTCCGAGCCCCGCCCCGGTGGCCGCCGAGGCCAAGAAGACGGAGAAGTCCGCGAAAGGGGATGCCGAGGCAAAGCCGGCCAAGCCCAAGGCGAAGAAGCCGAAGACCGGCACCCCACCCGCCTCGGGCGCGTAGTCCGACCGCTCCGGCCCTCCCGCTCGGGGGAGGGGCGACCTACCACTCCAAGCTGTAGCTTCATGGCAGGGTCTACCGTCGCACGCGGGTGAGCTTCGGTCGAAACGCCCCGAACTCGCCAGACCACTGGATCTCCGCGAGCGAGCTCGCCGATTATGCCTACTGCCCTCGTTCCTGGTGGTACCGCGACCATCCCCCCGTCCGTGGTCCAGCCCCAGAATCCCGGCGGCGGGCCCGCGAAGGTGAGATCTACCACCATCACGTACTCGCGGCCGAGCGACACCGCGATGCGTGGGCCGGCGCGATCGCAGCAGCCGCGATGGTGGCCGTCGCCGTTCTCGCCTTCCTTCTCCTGTTCGGCGGAGCCCTGCCGTGATCTCACCCATCGATGGGGTCGCCCTCCTCGTGGCGCTGGTCGTCCTGATCCTGTCATTGCGTGCGCTCACCGCGTTGCGGCGCGACCGCGCCCTCGGAACCCTGCGCTCGATCGACGACGGACCGACGCGCACGACACTCTACGCCCCCCGCTACGGACTTTCCGGCCGGCCGGATGCGGTCCGAACGCTGCCGGATGGGCGTACGGTCCCGGTCGAGATCAAGAGCCGGAACGCGCCGAGCCGCGAACCACCGATGTCGCACCGCGTCCAGGTGGAGGCGTACTGTCTCCTCCTCGAGGAAACGACCGGCCGCGCGCCTCCATTCGGAGTGCTGCGATATAGCGACGGCCGTGAGTGGCGCATGCCTTGGGACTCTACGGCGCGGGCAGAGGTGCTCAACCTCCTCGACGCTGTCCGGCGGCGCTACGATGGCCACGCGACTCCTTCCCCGGCCAAGTGCGCCCGCTGTCCGTGGCAACCCTCCTGTGATGTTCGGGCGGCTTGAGATCACGCCGTCGGGCTATCGAAGGGCCACTCGGCGCCGCTAATCCGCGAGCGGGGATTTGTCGACACAACCAGTCACCGGTAGGTGTGGTGCGACGCTCAAGGGGCCCTCGTGCGTTTCGTCGCGGCGCGTCCTAGCTGACACCGCCGACCGGTGGCTCTGGTCGCCGAGCGGGTGTCCGTTTTCGCGATCGGTACCATACCCCAATCACGGCGAGGGCGACCGTAGCTGAAATCACACCAATTGCAACTTGTTCGGTGAGAGTCAGAGGTACGGTGCCGGGCAGCGACGCCACGTCGAGAATCCCCGAGGCATTCGCGGAGTGCCCGAATGCATCGCTCACCTCGACGGCCACGGAATAATTCCCCGCGGTCTCTGGGGTGCAGGTGAACGACGCGGTCACTCCACTGCACTCCGGAGGCAGGCCCCCCCACCGCACGCTTACGGGAGGGGTTCCCCCGGCGGTTTGGACTTGAATCTGGACCGGCTTGCCGGCGGCGACCTGGGACGGAGAGATGTTCAAGGCCAAGATAGTCGGATTCGAGTTCACCGTGACGCTCACCGTTGGCGTGCCCGCTCGTGCACCTAGCTTGTCGATCACGGTGAAGTTCACCGCGAAATGGCCGGTCGCCTCGGGGACGCAGGTGAGAGCGAGTGTGGAACTGGCGGGACATCCCGGCGGCAGTCCGGCCCAAGAGTAGGACAAGGGCGTGGCTCCCCCTTGAGCGACCGCCAGAAACTTCAGTGCATCTCCGAGGTCAATGGTGGTGGCGGCCACCGTGAGGGGCCGAGTTGTCGGGAAGGGGTACGCGGAGAGCGATAGGCGGACCGATGCGTTCGCGCCCTGGGTGTCGCTCACGTTGCACTCGATCGAGTAATCGCCCGGGAGCTCCGGGGCGCAGGTAAGGCCGGTTGTATTCCCGGGAGAGCATCCGTAGGGGAGGCCGCTCCAGGCGAACGTGTACGGTGCAATGCCGCCCGTTACGTTGACCGAGAGGTTCGCGACTTGCCCTACGTGGACGCTCTCGGGAATTGCCGCGGCCGACGTGACCTGTGGTCCACCTACCTCAGCAATCAGGGTCGCCGAGGCATTGACCCATCGTCCCTCCAAGTCCGTGACGGTGACCACGATCGAGTAGGCGCCCGCGGAGATTGGGGAGCAGAAGAGCGTGGGAGAGTTCACGGTTGCACACCCGGGTGGCAGGCCACTGTAATTGAACCGTAGCGGCGGAGCACCGGCTACCGTCGTGACCTGGAGCTTCGTGGGGCGGTCGAGTTCCACGGGCGACGGAGCGACGTGTAGCGCGGCAAAGGGGGGCGGGACGCCGAGCGCCCAGGTCTGGGTGTCCCCCCGGACCATGAGGAGGTATGAGTCGGCGGCGTCGAAGACAGTGAAAGCGAAAACCGTGCTATCTGAGCTAGGCGGGGCTTGTCCCCCCAGCTCAGAAGTGATGTCGGTCCAGCTCCCACCCGAAAAGAGCCATGTCGTGTTGAGGAAGCCCGCTTCCCCTTCCGCGTAGATTATCCCGTGCAGTAGAGGGTCATAGCTGAGAGTGTACGACGATTGGCGCGAGGGGGATGGACCTGGAGTTCGGAGTTGGGTCCACGTGTCGTTCTGAAACTTCCAGGTCCGGTTCTGGTAGGTCTCTGTCCCGTTGGGGTTGTACTGTGGTGCATCGAAGGCGACGAGATAGTTGTCTGTCGCGTCGTACGACATGCCTCCCTGGCCCGCAGGAGGGGCTGGGCCCGCGGTCGCGGTGATGTTTTTCCAACTCCCACGGGAATACGTCCAAGTTTGGGACGTGCCGTTGTACGGGACGTGGTAGAGCTGGGACTCCGGCAACACGAGCAGGACGACCACCCGATCCGCCGCGTCGTACGACATCTCGGCGAAGCTGGGCCCGCAGGCGCCCACGGGTGAGCCGAGGGTCTCGGCGGTCAAGTTCCTCCAGCTTCCATTGACGAGCGCCCACGTCCAGTTCCCATCCGCGTCGTGGGCAACGTTTCCCCCCGTGGACCCACACCCTCCGTACTGCAACACGTACCCGTCCCGAGCGTCGTAGGCCGTCAGCGCCCCGTCCTCCGTCCCATTCCCATTGCTTCCGACTGCGGAAGTGATGTCCGTCCATCGACCCGCGCCGTACCTCCAGGTGGCGTTCGCCCCGATCAGAAGAGTCTCGTTCTGCCCAGCGTCGTAGACGAGGCTTGCGCCCGCGAAGCCCTCGTCCCATGGGGGAGAGCCGTTGACCCAATTTGTCAGATCCACCCACGATGCGTTCAAGACATTCGTGCGGGGACCGGCAGGAGCCCGGTGAATGGGAGGACGAGAGAACTCGGGAACCGCTGTGAGGGGCGCGATGGCCGTGCGAGTCGCCCCAAGTGAGCTCACGGAACGCTGCTCCCACTCGAAGGATCCGTGCTGGGGTCCTGGCCCAACCGAAACTCGAACGTCGGCCGGCAGGGCGACACTGCTTGAGCAAAGTATGGCCACCAGGGAGAGAGTTACCGTCGCGAACTCGAGATTCCGCAGGGTTCCGGCGCGCCCCGCCCTGGTCAAGAATTGCACCGTGCGGAACCCCCCGCTGCCTGACTGCTGTCCCTCGACGGAGCGATTGGACATTAGGGGTTCAGTCGCGCGCGACGACAAGACCTTCGGACTCATAAGAACGGGGTGGACAGTTCGCCTCGGGGTCGCGTGAAGAGGAATCCCAGGCGGCCCAGTTGGCTACCGTCGCCTCACAAGGAGACGAGCGCCGGGCCGACGATCACTGCCTGGACGACTTGGCCGGTAGTGAGTTCTCACCACTCGTTCGAAATGCTGCTGCCTTCACGTGACTCGGAAAGCTGAACGCGCGCGCTCCCCGCCTCGAAGTTGGACGGGGCACCCCGGCCAACTGTTTTCTCGCGTCCACAAACCCGGCGACGACCGGGCCATCGCTGCCAGTTGGGAAGTTCCGTGCTGAAACTCCACGAGGTTCCGACTGCCGAAGTTGGGACACGAGAGTCCTAACTATCGAGGCGACGCCTCCGGCTGCTTCCGAGGCGAACTGGCCAGGGAGCGAGAGTTACTGAGGTCGGACGGCTGACTCGTCTCTCAGCGACACTTACGGGGTGAGGGCCAGCTCGATCAGCGCAGCGAGGCGCCGTCCTGACGTCGTTGCGCTCGCGGTGATCGCTTCCGGACTCTTGTCGTAGCTCTGACCACGCTCGGGTCATAGGTCCGCCCCATACGGTGGGCGTTGGATCATGGAACGTTAAGTTCGCGGCGGGTCCCCCCTCGCGGTCGCGTGAGTCCAATACACCTCGGTCCGGTACGGCAGCTCGACGATCGCCCCAGGATGCGCCACCAGAGCACGCGCGAGCAGATTCCGCACCTCCTGGGCGACCGCCTCCTGGTCCGCAGTTGGCAGCATGGCGATGAAGCTGACCGAGAGGGCTCGGTCCACGATCCCTTCCGGAGTCGCGCGCTGGGCGTGAGGGAACGTCCGGTGCGCGAGGGGCGCGAACAGGCCGGTCGACTCGAGTGGGGCTCGCCACGCCTCCGACCGTCCACGCGGCCCTCCGGCGTCGTGCCGGTCGAGAATGCGCGTCAGCTCCCCGACCCAGGGAACGCGCTCGTCCCGGACATTCCAGATCAGTCCCAAGCCCCCTCCCGGGCGCAGCACGCGCTTGAACTCCCGGCTCGCAGCTTCGGTGTCAAACCAGTGAAACGCCTGCGCGCAGACGATCGTGTCGACGCTCCCCTCCGCGAAGGGGAGGTGCTCGGCCGTACCCTCGAGGAGGCGGACCTTCGGGAGTTGGAGCGCGAACTGGGCCCGCATGCCGGGCATCGGTTCCACTGCGGTCAGCTGCGGGCCGAACCGCAACAGCTCCCGCGTGAACTTTCCTGTACCGGCCCCGACGTCGACGACAGTCCGTCCGGGCGCGATCGAAAGGGCCTCGGCCAGGTGCGCGACGGCGTCGACCGCGTAATCTGGGCGACCCCGCTCGTAGCGGACGGCCGCCCGGTCGAAGCCGTGTGCGACGGCGTGGGTCGTCTCGGGCATCACGGTTGCATCGGCGTGCGGGTCATAGCGTCTCAGCGGGCGTCGCACGGTGCAGGGCCGAAAGCTTTTGCCGCCGACCCATCTGCTCGCGCCGATGGCCGAAGGAACCCTCGAGCGCACCTTGGTGCTGATCAAGCCGGACGGCGTCAAGCGGGGGTACGTCGGGGAGATCCTCGCCCGGTTCGAGCGCAAGGGTCTGAAGATCGTCGCGGCCCGGCTGGTCCAGGTGGTTCCCGAGCTCGCGGACCGCCACTACGCCGAGCACCAGGGAAAGCCGTTCTACCCCAGCCTCGTGCAGCACATCACCTCCGGTCCGTTGCTCGCGCTCGCGCTCGAGGGCCGGGCGGCGATCTCCGTGGTGCGGCTGATGATCGGGGCGACGAACCCGCAGACCGCGGCGGCCGGTACGGTCCGGGGGGATCTGGCGCTCTCCATGACACAGAACCTTGTCCACGCGTCGGACTCTCCGGCATCGGCCGAACGGGAGCTCTCCCTGTACTTCCGTGCCGAGGATTACCACGCCTACTCGCGCAGCGACGAGGGGTTCGTCTAACCGGATGGCCCCGCGCGTCGAGACGGCGGTCCGCGCGCTGAACGCCGGCCGGCTGGTCGTCTACCCCACGGACACGCTGTACGGGCTCGCGGCGCGAGC
>JAKIWD010000078.1 GCA_022750205.1 Thermoplasmata archaeon | reverse complement strand
GGGGTCGGAGATGATCTCGGGATGGGCGGGGTCGACCAGGATCACTTCGAAGAACTTCTGCTGGCCGTCCTCGCCCACCCAATAGGAGTTCAGGACCTCGAGGTTCGGGTAGTGCTTCTGGGCACGCTCCTCGGCGATGCGTTGCAGGCTCTTGGCCAGGGTCATGCGCAGGATACCCTTGCGCTTGGGTCGACGCCCGGCGATGATCGCCCGGTGGCGTTGGCCGCCCCGTCGGACGCGGACACGGACCATGATGTAGCCGCCTTTCGCCCGCCAGCCGATCGCGCGGGCGCGATCGAGGCGCGTCGGATGCTCCAGCCGGGTCACCGTCGTCTGGCGACGCCAGCTCATCAACCGCTCGTGGCGCAGCTGGTCCCCTTCCTCCCCCATGGTCTGGCGGAAGGAGGTGGCCATGTACCGATAGGCCGACTGCGTCATGGTCGAAAGCGGGCGGGGGACCCACGTCCCCATTATAAGCGTAATGGAGAAGTGTGCGGGACGACGCGCCCGGTCGGCGAGCAACGCCGGTTTTCGGCGCTCCGATCTAGGGGGGCGATTGCCACGGGAGGTGCGCGTCGGGGACGGCCGTCACCTTCGCGCTGGCATGGCTTTCGGTCGAGATCGACCGCTGCAGATGGGCGACGAACTCGCGCACGAAGCGGTCCAGGCGCGGACGATCCGCCGATTCCACCGTCGCCGGTTCGATCCAGACGACGGCCGCCCCGCCCCCGGTCGGATAGACCCGGAAGCGGAGCGTCCCCGCACTCGCGGGCACGGCGGGATGCGGGCGCTGGAGACGCGCGATCAGCCGGCTCTCGACCGGATCGGTGGAATCCGTCCGTTCGACCGTGAACCCGGACTCCGTCAGGAAGCCGGCAACGTACGACGCAAACCGCTCCCGACCCATCCCGCGAACTCGCAGCCAATCGCTCGTCTCAGCCATGGGACTTCGAGAACCTCCGGTCGATCCCTCGGAAGAACCCCAGCATCATCCGGATCTCGGCCTCGGTGGGCACGGCACGCCCGAGGATGCGTCGGTAGAGCAGGACGAGACCCTTACGCTTATGGAGCGGATACCCGGTCTTCTTGGCCAGCGCTTCAATGCGGCGGAGCAGGAGCTCCTTCTCTCGGCCGTTCAGTTCGAGCACTTCTGGAGCTGGCGTACTCTCGGGGTCCGGCTCTCCGCGCGCTCGATGGATCGCGTAGAGGATCAGTCCGGCTGCGTGGGAGAGGTTGAGGGTGGGAAACTCGCGGCGCGCCGGGATGTGGACGAGCAGGTCGCACGCGGCGAGCTCGTCGCGCCCCAGTCCGTTATCTTCCGGACCCAGCAGTATAGAGACCGTGCCGACGACGGGCCGGAGCATCTCCCCCAGCCGCTCCGGGCTCACCGATCGCCGCAGGTACGCGTTGGAGCGGCCCGTCGACAGGTCCGTCGAGCCGACGACGAAATCGGTATCCGCGATCGCCTCGTCGAGGGTCTGGACGACGCGCGCGTCCTTGAGGAGCGGAAGTCCCCCCATCGAGCGGCGCCGCGCCTCTTGGCCCAGCGAGGCTCGGGGGGCGACGATAGAGATCCGGCTCGCGCCGAAGTTCCGGGCGACGCGGGCCACCGCTCCCACGTTGCCGTCCTCCTTCGGGCGCACGAGGACCACGTTCAGGGCGGCGGTCACGAAGCGCCGCCCTCGTCGAAGAGGCGATGCAGCATCCACTCCGGTTCGAAGCGACGAAGATCCCCGTACCCCTGGCCCACCCCGACGAAATAGATCGGTTTGCCCGTCACGTAGCTGACCGAGAGCGCGGCGCCTCCCTTGACGTCGGCATCGAGCTTGGTGAGGACGAGTCCATCGACGCCAAGCGAGTCGGTGAAGAGCCGAGCCTGTTCGGGAACGTCATTGCCCGACAGCGCGTCGCCGACGAACAGGGTCAGGTCGGGGTGGACGACGCGGCGTATCTTCTTGGCCTCCTCGACGAGGTTCTCGTTGGTGTGCTGGCGCCCGGCGGTGTCGACCAGGACGACGTCGATCGATTTCGATCGCGCGTGCGCGACCGCGTCGAATGCGACGGCCGCCGGGTCACTGCCCTCCTGTTGCCGGACGACCCGGATCCCGAGCCGCTCGCCGTGTACGAGGAGCTGCTCGATCGCGCCGGCCCGGAACGTATCGCCCGCCGCGATGACGACTCCCAGCTGTTGATCGCGCAGCCAACCGGCGATCTTGGCGACCGTGGTCGTTTTCCCCGTGCCGTTCACGCCGACGAACAGCACGATGTAGGGACGAGGCGTTTTCGCGCGGACCGCCGCGATCAGGTCCGGGACCGGGCGCTCGAGGATCGTCCGGACGCTGTGTTTGAGCGTGATGCGGACGGCTTCCTCGACGTCCGCGCCCCACCTCAGTTTGCGCCCGGCCAACTCCTTTTTCAGGTCTTTGCGCAGACGATCGACGACCGGTAGCGCGACGTCCGACTGGAGCAGGCCGACCTCGAGATCGTCGAGGATGTCATCGAGCTTGGCCTCCTCGATCCGACTGCCGAGGATCCCCTCCGTAAAGAGCGGGTCCTTCGGCGATCCGTCACTGATGCTGGTAGGATTCGTGGATGTCCCGTTCGAGGTCGGGGCGGTACGGCGACCGCTGAGTCGCGCCTTAATTGCGGCCCACATGCTCCGCCGACCGCGGGTCGGCGTCGGCCGCTCCCTCGCTCATCGCCTCGAGCCGCTGGGAGATCGCTTGCACGCGTTCGTCTAGATTCCGGATCTGGCCCTCGAGTTCCTCCCCGGCCTGCTCGAGCTTGGTGAGTCGTTGGGCCAAGACCTCCGACGCGTGCGGGCGTTCCATCTCGACGACGACCCCGGATCCGATCCCGACCAGCACGGTCGCACGGGGGACCGTCGTGCCCCGCAGCAGCGTGTCGGCCCCGAGCGGAATGAGCAATTCCGTCCCGTCGCCGAGGCGGTCGAGACCCTCGAGCGTCTCCCGCGCGCGGACATGCTCGGCGCGAGAGGCCGTGAGCATCTGATGCTGCTGGAGCATCGAGTTGAGCTGAGAGCGATACGCCTCAAGCCGGTACAGGTCCTCCTGCGCACGGCGCTCGAGATCCTGCGGGGACGCGCTCACGCGGCGGCCTCAGTGACGGACGCGATCCGGATTAGGCCCCGGCGCACGCCGTGGCACCCACCGATCTCCGAGAGCGCCCATTCGGTCGCTTGCGCGGCGTTCGGCGCATCGCAGGTCTTCGAGAATGGTTGCCAACTGGCCCGGCGTGCAAGGAACTCTCCGGTGACGGTCCAGTGCGGCATGCGACTACCCTTGGAAGTATCGAGCGCACCCGGGCTCGCTTCATAACGGTTTCAGAGAGTCCGGCGGGTCCACCGGCGGTGAACGGCTCGCCGGCGGGGCGCGCTCGGGCCTTCAGGGAGCGTCCGTCGGCCGAGCCTTCGCTTCGGGCGCTTGGCGCCTCGCTCGGGCCTGGCGAACGAGGATCCACCGATTTCGGCGTTCCTCCAGCGATCGGATGGATGACGCCTCGAGGCGAGGCCGAGGGGGTCGGAACACGGGAGACTCGGTGACGGGAGGAAGAGAGGGTGCCTCCGGCTCGAACACCGGGGGTGCGTCGGGGTCGAAGCTGGAAAGAGGCCGTGCCGTCACGCCGCGAGCTCTTCGACCCCCTGCCATCGGCCTCGCACCTCCTCGTCGGTGAGTCCGACGGTGGGGGAGAAGACCACGCGCTCGCCCCACCGCAGCTTCGCATCTGGATAATCATCGATGGCCAAGGGAAGGACCACCCCGTCGGCTTTCGTTTCGTCCGCGAGTAGGTGCAACGTCGCGTCCGCGTCGGGGCCCCCGGCTCGGACCAGGGCCTTGGGATCGAACCGCGCGAGCGTACGAAGCGGCTCGGCAGCCGGGTCGGTGACCGCCACCACCGCGCACCGACATCCTCGTTTCATCATCAAGTAGGCCCCGAGCGCGCCGCGCGGACCGTCGACCAACGCGACGACGCGACCGGCGACCCCCAACGGGAGCCCTCCGGGTCCCCGGCGGCGGTCCGTGTAGAGGTAGGTCCGCGGCCCCCGCACCTCCACGAACAGCTCGACCTCGGGGTGATCGAGATCGACGTGCAACTGGCGGTCGGGCCATCGTTCGAGGATATCTCCCCCCAGGTCCCGCGCGAGCTCCTGGCTGGTGAACGGGTGTTGACCGGTCCGACGCGCCCGGACCGCGAAGGAGCGGCCCGGGGTCAGTCGCCCGTCGCCCATCGCCAGTACTCCGCTCGTGATGGCGGCGCGTTCGGTCGGGATCTCGACGGCCTCGCTCACGGAGGTCACCCCGAAGACCCGGCTGAGGATGCTGACGGCCGGCTCCCGTTCGTCCGTCTCGACGTAGAAGTGTCCGTGGTCGGAGCGAAGGCGGCACAACGCGCCCGCCGCGACGAATTGATCCAGGATGTTCCGGCGCAGCGTTTGCTCGAACTCCCGCCGGACGGGCGGCGATTTGAGCGCCAGCTCACCGTAGCGGACGAGAAAAAGCGCGGGCACGGAGGAATCGTTATCACAGGAGGCCCGCTTTAGCGTTTCCACCGAGGGAGATGGCAACTCGATCGGGGGACTCTGGGCAGGAGCCCTCGTACGACCCTTGGCAGCCGCTCCTCGATCCTCTCCGCCAGGAGTTGAGCCGCCGATTGGGTCCTCCCGGCGCGGCGACAGACCTTTCCGCGGTGGACCGCCTACTGGATACCAACGGGGGACCGAATTGGGAACTCGCGTTCCCGCTCCACCGGGCGGCGGCCCGGCTGCGGACGCCTGCCCCCGAGCTCGCCAAACAGTGGGCTGCGGACTTCCCCGCGCTCGAGGGCCTTGACTCCGCCTTTGCGGCAGGTCCATACCTGAACTTTCGCGCCGACCGGGCCTGGCTCACCGAGCGGACTCTCTCGCTCGTGCGCGCGAGAGGGGCCCAATACGGTCACCGGACACCGGGCCCCACGCGCGTCTGCGTCGAGCACACGAGCGCCAACCCGAACGGACCGTTCCATATCGGGCGCGTACGCAACGCACTGTTGGGTGACACGCTGGCGCGAGTACTTCGCGCCGCCGGGTTCCCCGTCACCACCCACTACTACGTCGACGACGTAGGTCGCCAGGCCGCGATGCTCGGCTGGATCTGGTCTAAACCGGTGACCTCCTGGCCGGCCGAGATCCGCGCCAGCTTGGACGGCGCCGACCGTGATCGAGAGAAGCCCGACCGGTACCTGGGCCGGCCGTACCCTCCCGTCAACGAGTACCTCAAGGGCCATCCCGAAGCGGACGCCGAGGTCCAGGCGATCGCGCATGAGCTCGAACGCGGGCACGTGGACCCCGCCTACCGCGAGATCGTCCAGCAGGTCCTCGATGGAATGCTGCTCTCCTTACAGGAGATCGGAGTTTCGTTCGACGACTTCGTGTGGGAGTCGGACCTGATCGCCAACGGCGCGGTGGCCGCCGTGGTCGAGCGCCTCCGGCACGCTCCCCATGCCGTCCAGGAGACCAACGGCGCCTGGGCCATCGACGCCACCGGCAGCGGACTCCCGCAGGAGAGCACGCGCATCATCGTCACCCGCGGGGACGGAACCACGCTCTACGCCACCCGCGACGTGGCGTATCACCGTCGGAAGCTCGCCGCGTTCGATCGAGTCATCGACGTCCTGGGCACCAACCACGAACTCCATTCTCGGGTACTTCGCATCCTGCTCGCGGAGGTCGGCGAACCCCGCCTTCCGGAGTTCGTCCTGTACCAGTACATCACCGCCGCCGACGGCGCTGGCATGTCGACCCGCAAGGGGACGGCCGTGTATCTGGACGACCTCCTTGAGGAGGCGGTGCATCGGGCGAGGAATGCCATCCGGGAGCGCCACTCCGATCTGAGCGATGCGGAGAAGGACGCGATCGCGACTTCGGTGGCGTCGGGGGCGATCCGCTACCACATCCTCCGCGTGGCCGCTGATAAGACCGTCGCGTTTCGCTGGGAGGAAGCCCTCTCGTTCGAGGGGAAGAGCGGCCCGTTCCTCCAGTACGCCTACGCCCGCGCCGGCAGCATCCTGCGCAAATCCGAGGTAGCGCCGGGAAGCGCCTCGGTCGAGCCCGCGCGACTTTCGACTCCCGAGGAATGGACTTTGATCCGACAGATGGCCCGCTTGCCGGGGCTGCTCGAGTACGTCGCGCGGACGGCCCACGTGCACGGCCTCGCCACGTACGCCCACGAGCTCGCCGAGCAGTTCAACCGCTTCTACCAGCAGGTCCCGGTCCTCGCCGAAGGTCCGGAGCGGGAAAGTCGGATCGCCCTCGTCGAAGCGGTCCATCAGGCCTTAGGGAACAGCCTCGACCTGCTCGGGATAGCGCGCCTCGACCGGATGTGACGCCCCGCCCAACGGGCGGCGGCAAGAAAACATTGGTGCCAAAGTCGATATAGACCCACACGGGTGAGACCATCGGGTACACGATATGGGGATGTTTGACGACTTCAAGGCCTTCATCACTAAGGGCAACGTCCTCGACCTCGCCGTGGCCGTCGTGATCGGTCTCGCCTTCCAGGCCGTGATCAACGCCATGGTCGTGGACGTCATCACGCCGTTGATCTCGATCCCCGGATCCCACGATTTCACGACCTACACGTTCAAGATCGGGGGAGGGACGTTCCTGTACGGGGCGTTCATCACGGCGATCATCAATTTCATCCTGGTCGCGCTCGTCGTGTTCTTCCTACTCGTGCGACCGGCCGAGCTCGCCGCCAAGCGTCGGGCCGCCAAGCAGGCCGTCGCTCCTCCGACCACGCGGGATTGCCCGTTCTGCCTGTCGAAGGTGCCGATCCCGGCCACCCGGTGCGCCTTCTGTACGTCCACCCTAACGCCGGCGTAGGCGCCGCGGACGGGCCGGAGGGGCCGTCGGGTCGACGACCCCGGCCTCGCGAAACCCTTTCGCCCGCCACGCGCAGGAGTCACATCGGCCGCACGGTCGGCGCCCCCCTCGGTAGCAGCTCCACGTGAGCGCCCACGGCACGCCCAGTCGCTCTCCCAGCGCGACGATCTCGCCCTTGCTCAGGCGCAGTAACGGGGCCTCGATCCGGAACCGCGCGCCCTGTTCGACGCCGGCGGCGGTCGCCAGTCGGCTCAGCCGTTCGAAGGCGCGGAGAAACTCCGGGCGGCAGTCCGGATAGCCCGAGTAGTCGATCGCGTTCGCTCCGATCCAGATCCGGCGGAGCCCGCGCGCCTCGGCGTATCCGAGCGCCAGCGAGAGGAAGATCGTGTTCCGCGCGGGCACGTACGTCGCGGGGACCTCGGTGGTGCGGCGGGCGCGGGTGGTCGCGGGGACACGCCGGCGACGGTCCGTGAGCGCCGACGGCACGAGAGCGCCGATGGGCAGTCGAACGACGACGTGGGATTCCACCGCGAAGTGTCGGCCCAGCGCGCGGGCGGCGCGAACCTCCCGTACGTGCCGCTGTCCGTACTGGATGGTCAGGGCGTGAACGGGCGCGCGGCCACGGGAGGCCAGGGCGAGCACCGTCGCCGAATCCATTCCCCCGGAAAGCAGGACCACGCTCCCGCCGGCGCCGGTTGACCGCATCGTCAGACCCCGCGCGTCGCCACCACGACGATCACGGCCGCCAAACCCACGCTCGAGAGCATGCTCAGGAAGTTGGTCCCGTGCTTGGTCAGCTCCCCCCGGTTCTCCAGGCTCTCCCCGAGCACGCTGTCGATCTGGCAGCCCACGAAACCCGCCGCGGCCGCACCGCCCAGGAGCAGCGCGACGTTCCCGACTGGGGTCGAGAACGCGACGAAGAAGAGCACCGCGAGCCCTGCGGTGGTGAACGCGCCGGTCGCCGCCCAGACCTCCCCGACCGCCGAGACCCCCCCGTTCGTACCGGCCGGAACCGGGCGCCACGTCAGGATGCTCCTTGCCGGACCGCTCAGGACCCCGAACTCGCTCGCGAACGTGTCGGCGGCCCCGAAGGCGAGCGCGGCGGTGAACACGACGGCAAGGTCGGCGACGGTGAACCAGCCGGGGAGCGCGGCGGATCCCACCACCAGTGCCGTCGGGAGCAGGATGTGGGCGAGCACGTTCGAGACCCCTCGCTCTCCGCGGGTCCCCTCCTGCACGTTCGCCCGGCGCTTCTGTTCAAATCCGTATCGTGTCGCCAGCACGCTGCCGACCACGAACAGGACGAGGATGGCGAAGACCGGGAAGCCCGCGAGCACGACGATGACCGAGGCGAACACGGCGGCCGCCACGCCAGCCGAAGCGGTGAAGGCTTCCGCCCAAACGGCCGTCGCCGCGAGGGCTACGGTGACGGCGACGCCAATGACCGACTCAACAACAGAGAGAACCACAGCGGGTCCCGGCGTGACAGCCGACAGCCCGCTTGAAAGCCTTTCTCAACGCTAGCCACGGCTCAGCAGGCGTGCCGCCGCGCCCGCGAAAGAATGCGCCCGCACATCCGGCACAACCCCTCGGTCGCGCAACTCGGTCTCGATCTCCGCCTCCCTTCCGGGCGTGAGTACGACCGCGGTGAGCAGGCCCAGCCGGTCGCCCGCCTGCACGTCCAGTGGCCGGTCGCCGACGATCGCGCTCGCGGCGAAATCGATCCCCCAGATGTCACGCGCCCGCTCGAAGAGCGCCGTGCCGGGCTTGCGGCAGACGCAGTGTCGGTCGGGTGCGTGCGGACAGTAGTAGAACGCGTCTACGCCCGTGCCCTCGCGCGCAAGGCGCTCGTTGAGGCGAGCGTGGATGCGTTGCACGTCAAAGTCCGAGTAGAGCCCGCGGTCGACGCCGGACTGGTTCGTGACGCAGACGATCAGGTAGCCGTGGGCCCGCAGCCACCGAAGGCCCGTGGCCACCCCCCCGAAAACCTCGAGCTGCTCGGGGTCGGACATGTACCGCACGTCCGGATTCAAGGTGCCGTCGCGATCGACAAACACGGCGCGGTGGCCCCCGGGCGCTGGATCCAGGGAGGGGAGGTCGTCGGTCGGCACCACCGGTGCAGCCGCCGCAGGCATATCATTTGAAGGGGATCTCCTCTCGACCTCCACGACTCCGATCACCTCATCCGGGAACGTGCCGTCGTGGGCCGAGCTCGGGAACTTGCTCGCGGAAGTCGCGCTCCGCACCGCGGGCGATGCGCCGGTGAGCCTCCTCTACTCAGGAGGGGTTGACTCCTCGTTGGTCGCCCACCTGATCCGCACGCGCGGTCCGCTCTTGGTCGTCGTCGGCACCCCAGGCGCATCGGACCTCGACGCCGCGGCCGATGGCGCAGCGAGGTTGGGCCTCCCGCTCCGATCGCGGACGCTCCGCGTGGAGGAGGTCGTCGAACTCCGGGATCGGTGGCAGGACGAGCTCGCTGATCTGGTGGAGCCCGCGCGGAGCGTGAGCCTCGCGTTGGCGGCCGCCCTCGACTCCGCCCCGCCCGGCCGCGTTCTGTGTGGGCAGGGAGCCGATGAGCTGTTCCACGGGTACGCGCATTTCCAGGGAGCGCGGGGCGAAGCGGCAACGCAGCTCGCGGCGAAGGATTGGGGGCGGCTGGTTGAGGAGGACTGGCCACGTGCACGCCGCATGGCCTCCGCCAACCATCAGGACCTACGGTCGCCGTTCCTCGACGCTGAATTCGTTCAGGCCGTCGCGACGATCCCCTCCGAGGAGCACGTGGGCGGCGGTGAGGAACGAAAGCCGATACTGCGAGCGATCGCCCGAACTCTCGGCCTACCGGCCGAGTTGGCGGACCGCCCGAAGAAGGCGCTCCAGTACGGGAGCGGGATCGCCCATCAACTCCGGATCCTGGACCGAGCGGATCGGTCCGCAGCCGCTGTCAGGCTTGCGTGACCCGCGTCCCCGCTTCATCCCGAAGCGCTCGCTGCAGGGAGGGGGCGTCGGTGATCACAAATCTACGTCCACCGGAATGCAGGAAAGCTATCCCGGCTTCGACCTTCGGCGCCATGCTTCCGACCTCGAACTCGCCGGCTTTCAGCCAGCCCTCGAGTTCACGAACGGTCACGTGCCCAAGCCACCTCTCCCAGGGTTTTCCAAAGCCGATGGCGACGGCCGGGACGTCGGTCACGATCGCCAGTGTATCGGCACCGAGCTCGGTCGCCACCAACGCGGCCGAGAAGTCCTTGTCGATCACCGCTTCGACGCCCTCGAGGACGTGCCGGGCCCGCCGGACAACGGGCACGCCTCCGCCGCCTCCGACGACG
>JAKIWD010000150.1 GCA_022750205.1 Thermoplasmata archaeon | reverse complement strand
GAAGGCCGACCGGTTCCGCGAGGTCGCGTTCGTCGCCCTCGGCAACGCCGCCGTCTCTCAGGCGCTCGGGGTCGTAGACGCGCTCAAGGATCGCGTGACCCAAGGACTCATCATCGGCCCGACGCCGGCTCCGGCGGAACTTCCGTTCCAGCACCGAGAGATCCCGTCGGGTTGGCCCGGCGCCGCCGCGACGAATGCGGTGGTCGCCGACGTGACGGAACTCCTCAGTGGCCTCCAGGACCGCGACCTCCTCATCCTGTTGCTGTCCCCCGGCGCACTCTCGTCCCTCTCCCTGGCACCCACCGGGTCTTCCGGGGCCGAGTGGTCGGGCTGGCTGAAGGAGCTCTATCAAGCGGGCGCGACCGGCGCCGAGGTCGGCAAGGTAGCCCGGATCCTCGGCGATGGGTTGGTGGGCGGTCGATTGGGGAGCGCTACGGCCGCCGAGGTGGAGACGATCGTGGTCGAGCGTGGGGATGGGGGCGTACTGGTCGGAGGAGGTCCGACGATACCGGTGACCGCGGCGGAGATCGAGGAACTGCGGGTCAGCCTCGCTCGTCTACGAGTGCTCGACGGGCTTCCCGCGGAAATGCGCCAACGCCTCTCCGCCCCGACGGGGCCGCCGCTCCCGCGAAGCGGGGTCAGCCGGCCGGTCGTTGTGGCCGGGCCGGCCGACGCTCTTCGCGGCGCGGCTGATGCCGTGGGGGAACGACGCTGGATGCCCCGTCTGGCCGCCCTCACACTTCACGGCCGGCCCGAAGTCGTCGCCGACGACTTCCTCGCGTTGACCGATCGACTGCTCATCGACAACGCCGACGGAATCCAGGGCTCCGACCGCCGTGGCCTGGTCGCATTCGCCACGACGACCTTCGACCTCCCGGAGGGCGTGGATGAACGGCCGGCCATCGCCGCATTCCTGCGACGCGCCGGATCCGAGATGCGTCGTCGCGATGGTACTATCGGAGCGATGCGCACCGCGGGGGCCGTCGAGGGGGATCCACCGGGAGCCGTGACCGGCGCTCTCTCGGCCACCTCGTCGCCGGTACGACTGCGGGCGATCCGGATGCGCTTCGGGATCACCGACGTGGGATGCCTCCTCGTGGCCCAGTTCCCGGTGGGCAAAAGCGACGGTTGACCTCCCTCTCGGCGGACGTTCCGGGCTGATTTCGGAGTCACGACGGAGGCGACCGAGGAATCCAGCGGCGGCGATGCAATGTTCGGATCCGCACGGGCCGGCGCCGACGACGGAACCCATTCTCGAGGCGGCCGTGATCACGAACTTGGGACGGCCGGTCGGTCTGCGGCCACTTCGGGCTCCGCGAAATGCCGCTTGAGCGCCATGTACTCCTCGTACGAGATTTGTCGCCGAGCCCGTACCGCGCCGGCCTGTTTGAGGGACTCGATGCGGTACTCGCGGATCAGGTGGTCGACAGGTCGGGCCACCGTCGGGGTACGGTCGTTCGCGAGGGGCATGGCGGCGAGAGGTCGGTCGGTGATGGGTACCTCCTCTCTCCCAGGTCGCTCGGAAGCGGGGATCGGGAGCGTCGGAGACGGGAGGCGTTCGAGGTGGTCTCGGAGCAGCTCGGCTTCGGCGCGGGTGATCTCTCCTTCGTCCGCGAGGAGCTCCACGAGCTCGGCCTGCCGGGGACGGTAGGTCTCGACGAGTTCGGACAGTGGGCGCTCCCCGCGGGACGTGCGGGTCGAACCGGGACCGAGCGCTTCGACCGCGAGGTCCAGCTCCTTCGAGATATCGGAGAGCGCCTGGGCGACCTCCTCTTGGGTGGGCGGTCCGCCTTCGACCTCGAACCGGGCCGTTAGACGCGCTCGACCGGGGGATCGGTCGACGGCCCCGGAGAGCTCACGCTCCACGCTCAACTCGAGACCGACGCGCTTCAGGGCCACGACCGTGTCAGGGTGTGGGAGGGAGAAAACGTACTCACGGTCGGCCGAGCGCCTGGACGGTGCGATTCAGTAACCTTTTGTAATTTGATGACCGAATATCAGTTAATAAATCTGGGTAACTATATATGGCTCCGGGACCGTGGTAGGGGTGGAGTGGCCTAATGCAATCCATCGCACCCCGACGGGGGTCGAATCCCGCGGTCATGCATTCCCAACAGGAACCGTGCCTAGAGAAGGGGCAATCGTTGTGCCCGGTCCTTGCGGCCGTTGGGGTCATCGGCACCGAATGGCGGCTCGCGATCGTGCACCGGCTGTTGCAAGGGCCCCAACGGTTCAGTGAACTATTGAAATCGAACCCGCGGCTGAACGCCAAGACCCTGAGCGCGACGCTGAAGTTCCTCGAGGGTCAGGGCGTCGTGCAGCGGACGGTCGTGAGCACGCGCCCTTTCTCGGTGGTGTACTCGCTCACCGAGATGGGGCTGGGACTCGCCCCGGCCGCGCGTGAGCTCCGAGCGTGGGGCGAGCGTTGGCTGGCCCCGAAGCTGCGGGTCGCTTCGACGACGGCGGCCGGCAGCCGGACTCCCGCGATCGAGGGGGAACTTCCTCGCATCGTGGTTTCCGAGGCCGCACGGCGGAATCACTAGGCGTAACACCCTTCGGGGAGGCGTTTCCCGGCCTCCCCATTTGCGGTTGAAATACCCACTCCCGGATTGTTTGGGTGCAACCACCCCCGGAAGGTCCCCCTCACATCGCCACCAAGGGATGTCACCGCGTCCCCGGCGTGCGGGGGGACCTTCCACCACCCTCTTTTTTCTCAGGGCCTCCTGCGCGTGCGGACTCCCACTTATTGTTTTTTCCGGAGATGATCCACCGGTTCGATACGGACCTTCGATGCGATCACGCGCTGGGACATGGTGTGATTCCTGGATGTGGGATCCCCCGGCCTTCGAGGCCCACCCGGTCCGGAGCGGGCGCCAGCGGATTCCCCCGTAGTCTTGCGTGTCACCCGGTTCCCGGGCTCGCTCGCTCCTCCGGCCTGCGCGGCCCTGCAGCTAGGAACCCGCGTTTGGGTCGGACTACCTCGCGCGGCGTGCGGCGTTCTCGCTTAGGCGCGCCTTCACAATTCGGGTGACCAGCCCTTTGGGGAGGGGTACTTTCGGAGTGAAGCGGAGCGTTCCCTTGCCCGACTCATAGGGCTTCAATGCGTCGGAGAACTTTCGCCGAACTTTCGAGCTCCCCACGAAGAAACTGCAGTGGTCCTTGAAGGCACCATAATACACGAGCATCCCGTTCTGCCGGAATGCGGGCATTCCGTAGCTGATGACCTCCTCCGCGTCGGGGGCCGTCGCCCGGATGGTCCTGCGCAACTGCTGCAAAGCGGTCCGGAACTTGGGCGGTACGTCCGCCAGGTAAGCGTCCACGTGAGCGGATCCGGAATTCATCGCGTCGGCCATGGGGAGGAAACCGGGTCGTCCAATATGAATCCGCCGAGAGCGCGACGGGACCGGGTCAGTTCTCTTCGGACCGCCGACGAATCCGGACGGTTGCGCGGCTTCACCGGGCCCAGCCTCCACCGTTCATCGGCGTCGTCGAGGTCGCCCCTCCGACGTCCGTGGGCGACGCGAACTGAATGAACGGCCCGACGCAGACCCCCCGCTGTTTCGCCACCCCGCATCTCATCGATCGTGGTGCCGTTACGCCGATAGTCCGCGTCCGACCGCCGACCCCGAGCCAGGACCGCTCTCGGGCAGGAAGCGCGCCTACCGTCGCCCTTCCCGCCCGGCCACTCCGAGGCTCAACCGTCGTCTAGTGCGGCGTCGCGCGGGAGAAGGGGACTCCCGAACGCCATCGCGCGGTGAGCGGGCACGCTTGCCGGACCGGTAAGCGCCGGAACGCGCGATGGTGGTACGCTGCACTCGACCGACTTCTTCCTCGCCGATCGGCGAGCCGCTGAGCGGAGTCGGGTGACCGTCGGAAGCTCCGACCGGTCGCTTCCTCCGCGGCGATCCGCCCGCCTCGCGTCCCGATGAGCCTCGGCTCCCGGGACGGCGGGCGCCCGATCGGTCCCACGCCCCGACGGTCCGGCGGGGCGAAGGGCCGAGGAGTGCAACCATGGTAGCGAAAGCCATCGATGAACGAACGACGAACGGAACCGTTTCTGCCGCGATCGCCGAATTCTCTCGAACCCTGGCCCTCCCGGGGCAGGTACGTCGCATCGGGCGGGTCCGACTCCCTCTCGCCCTCGCGTATCGGCCCTGGGCGACGCTCTACGTGCTCCCCGACGGCCGGCGCTGGTGGGTGATCCGCCTCTGGGAAGGTGGACGCCCCG
>JAKIWD010000167.1 GCA_022750205.1 Thermoplasmata archaeon | reverse complement strand
GGGGGCGTCACGGCTTGGGTACGGTTGGTCCAATCGCCGCCGACGAACGACCATGTCTGGGCCGAGGCGGTCGTCCCGAATCCGCCGTACAGGAGAACGTACTGATCGGTCGAGTCGTACGTGAGGCAGGGGTCACGGAGCGCCGGCGGGCTATGAACCGGAGCGAGGCGTTGCCACGATCCCGCGTGGAATTCCCACGTGTGCGACGAGCCGTCCCCGAACGCGAGGACCGATTGGTCGGACCCATCGTAGGCCAGTGTCCACCCGTAGGCGGTGGGCGGCGAGACGCGGAGGCTCAGGTTCTTCCAGGTATCGTTGGCCGACCAATACGCCCAGGTCCCGTTCCAGGTGTACGCGCCGTTGTCCCCGCCGAACAGCACGGTGTAGCCTTCGGCGGCGTCGTACGCCATCGAATCGAACTCGAGCGGGGGAGGCCGCCCATGGGTGCCCCAATCGAACCAAGGATCCGAAGCGTTGCCGAGGGCCCGAAGCCGCGGGTCCGGCCCAGATGCCGGCAGACGAGATCGGGCGCCGAATGCCGGGCAGCCGCCGGCGGGGATGTGCGTGGTCCGGCACTCGACGGAGGTTCCAACTCCCATCCTGGAGGGTCCCGTCAGGCGCTCCGCCTGCGGACCGGCCGCCGGTGCCGCAGGCCCGGCATTGCAGACGCCCGGAAGGACCATCACGGCGCCGATCGCCACGGCGAGGACGAGCGTTGCGAGTCGGGAAAGGCAGCGAAAGTGCCCCGTTGTCCCGGCGGCGAACATGCCGAACGTGGGCAGGCAATTCGTCCTTAAACGGTAGCGATTTTGCCGTCCGTCTCGACGGCCGGTGGTGTTCGCGCCGACCGGCGGGGGGCCGGTCATGGGGGTTTATGGTTCTAGGCTGCGGGCGACGTGGTCGAGTGGAAGATCGAGTCCCGACCGTTCGCGGAGCACCGCTCGGACCTGGTCGGCGTCCAACCCACCGGCCATCGCCTGGTGGACGAGGTGCCGGACGTCCTCCCAGTAGTTCCAGGGGAAGACGACCCATACCCACGCATCTCGGGGGATCTCCTCGCCGATGTAGTCCGGGAGGAACTTGGAATGCCCGATGTGGAGGCACGCCGCCGATTCGACGCGCGACGCCCCGGCCTCCCGCACCGCGTTCGTGGCGAGGGCCAGGCTCTCCCCGGTGTCGGTGATGTCGTCGACGACAAGGACCGATTGACCTCGAACCGGTCCGCTCAGACCCTCGGTGAGCTCGGCCTTCCCGCTCGGCTGGGCGGTAACCCCCCAGTGCTGGAGGCGGATCGATACCATCCGCTTCACGCCGAGGCGGTCGGCGAGGAGGCGGCCGGGGACCCAGCCGCCGCGGGTGAGCGCGACGATCGTCTCGGGAACGTGACCCCGCGCGCGGACAGCCTGGGCAATCGTCTCGGCCCAAGAGTCGGCCTCGGCCCACGAGGTCCGGCGGCACTTCGGGAGGTCGGCCACGGACTCCGGGACGCGCGGCGCGGGAAGTGGTTGGCGCGGGTCCGCCCGACTACGGGTAGATGCCGCGGATGGTGATCGCGTCGACGACTCGCTGGACCGCGAGCACGTACGCCGCCGTCCGGTTGTGGACGTGGCGCGCCTCGCTGACCTTGTGCACATCGTTGTAGGAGCGCACCATGATCGCCTCGAGCTTGTGGTTGACCTCGTCGAGGGGCCAGAAGAACCCCTGGATGTCCTGCGCCCACTCGAAGTAGCTCACCGTGACGCCGCCCGCGTTCGCGAGGACGTCGGGCAGGACCGTGACCTTGCGCTCGTAGAGCACCGTGTCCGCCTCGGGAAGCGTCGGTCCGTTCGCGGCCTCGGCGACGATCTTCGCCTGGATCTTCTCGGCGACCTTCTTCGTGATCTGGTTCTCGAGCGCCGCGGGGATCAGGACGTCGGTGTGGATCTCGAGGAGCTCCTCGTTCGTGATCGACTTCGTGCCGGGGAACCCGACGACCGAGCCGGTCTTCATCTTGTGTTCCTCGACCGCGTGCGGGTTGAACCCGTCGGCGTTGTAGATCCCGCCCTTGGTGTCGGAGACGGCGACGATCTTCGCGCCCTGCTCATCGTGCAGAAGTTTCGCGGCGACGCTGCCGGCGTTGCCGAACCCCTGGACCGCGACCGAGCCGCCGCGGACCTTGACGCCCGCGTGCGGAGCGGCCTCTCGGATGACGTAGGCGCAGCCGCGCCCCGTCGCTTCGCCGCGGCCCTCGGAGCCTCCGAGACCGATCGGCTTTCCCGTCACGACGCCCGGGACGGTGTAGCCCTTCATGGACGAGTAGGTGTCCATGATCCAGGCCATCGTCTGGCTGTCGGTGTAGACGTCGGGAGCGGGGATGTCCATCTCCGGTCCGATGATCGGGGCGATCTCCGACGCGTAGCGGCGGGTCAATCGCTCGAGCTCGTGTTTGCTCATCGTCTTCGGGTCGCAGACGACCCCTCCCTTCGCGCCCCCGTACGGGAGGTTGACGACGGAGCACTTCCACGTCATCCAGGCGGCGAGCGCCCGGACCTCGTCGAGGGTGACCTGGGGGTGGTAGCGGATCCCGCCCTTCGACGGGCCGCGGGCATTGTTGTACTGGACGCGGTGACCGGTGAAGACCCGGTAGGAACCGTTGTCCATCCGGACGGGGAAGTTCACCGTCAGCTCGCGCTTCGGGTGCTTGAGGATCTGGCGCATCCCATCGTCGAGACCGAGGAGGTCGGCGACGATGTCGACTTGGCGCTTCGCGGTCTCGAACGGATTGATGGTAGAGCCTTCGTTCGCCATGTGCGCACCCTCGATTGGGTGGCGCGGCCACGCGGGGTGGCCTACTTGAGCCTACCCGGTGGTTGCGATGGTGCGGCACGGGCGAGAGCCGTCTCGAACGGCCGCCACCCCGCCTCGGGCATCCGCTGGAACTCTCCACCGCGTCGGAGATACGCTCCCCGACCCCGCCGCACCTGGCCGATGACCGACGCGAGCCCCCCCACCTTTCGGACGGCGAGGACCGCGGCGGCGACTTGAGTGGCCGGAACCGCCGCGAGAAGTTCGTAGTCGCCCCCGTAGAACAGCGCGG
>JAKIWD010000006.1 GCA_022750205.1 Thermoplasmata archaeon | reverse complement strand
GGCTGGAGGTGTTGTGGGCCACCTGCTGCCACCACCAGGCCGCACCGCCGACGTCCGAGGGGTTCGTGTCGGGGGTCCCACCCGGGAAGCTGACGTTCGTCGGGTAGTAGTTCGCCATGAACTGCGGGATCGCGCCGCCGTAGTTGAACGCGTACTTGATCCCGTCCAGCGTGTTGATCGTCTGATCGATCGACGAGTACGGGTACGAGTGCGCGACGAACTGGCGCAGCCCGACATAGCTGAACACGTCCGAGGCGACCGAGATCGGGTTCGTGGTGTACTTCTCCGCCCCTGGGACGTTGAACGCCAGGTTGAACGGATAGAAGTCGATCGAGAGCGACGGGAACCCGACGGTCTTGATCTTCCCCTGGGCGACGAGCTGGAGCAGTAGCCCCGTGTCCGTCGACGGGATCGTCGCGAAGTCCGCGACCCCGGCCTGGTAGGCCTCCTCACCGGGGAGCTGGTTGAGCTCCCAGGTCACGGAAACCGAGCTCGCGTAGGCACCGGACGCCGGCCAGCAGCCCTGCCAGGTGCAGCTCGGGTTCGCCGCGTAGTTGGGGTTCGCCTGCAGGTCGTACGCCGAGCCGATGCTCAGCGAGTTCATGTAATACGGTCCGCTGCCGACCATCTTCCACTGGGTGCTGCCGACGAAGGGCGGCGAGGAGCCGTCCTTCTGGTACTGGTCCCAGGCCTTGGGAGAGATGGTGCTGGGCGAAACGCCCCAGCCGGAGGAGCCCATCGCGCCGCACGGGTGGTCCCCGTTGCCGCTCGAGTTGCCCGACGTCCAGTAGGGGATGCCCGCGCCCTGGGTGGAGGCGCTGAACCAGCCGCACGGAACGATCGAGGAGCCGAGGCCGTCCCCGATCAGCTCCAGGAAGTACGGCCAGCTGTGGCCGGCGCCGTTCGCGTTGAACGTGACGCAGCCGTGGTAGTTGCCGGTCTGCGCCGCGCTGGGGCAGTCGGTGCCGTTGATGACCATCGAGGCCATCACGTTCTGCGGCGTGTTGTTGCGCGCGCCGTGGTAGTTGCCGTCCCACAGTGGGTTGCCGGCCGGAAGGAGCGCCTGGGTGACGATCCAGCCGTTGTTGTTACCGAACGAGGGCAGCACCGCGAACGACATCGTCCGCGCGAGCGAGAAAACGACATCCGTCGGCCAGACACCCCAGTGGTTGCCGGTCGCCGGGTCGTAGAAGTTCGCGCCCGCGTTGATGACGAAGGTGTAGTTGTCGCCGTTGACCAGGCCCGTCTCGCCGGAGGCTTCGGTCGGGAACAGCTGGTTGCAGTTGTTCGCGCCCGAGACGCTGCCGGGGACGCACGCCGCGAGGATCGGGACGAACGACGCGGCCGTGGGGCCGGTGTCGCTGCCGTTGTAGCCGACCAACGTCTCGTAGACGTTCAGGATCGGCTCGTAGCCCGCGGTCTCATAGTCGACGGCCGGATCCTCGGAGGTTGAGCCGCCCGGGATATCCTCGTAGACGACCAGGCCCTTGTGGGGGCTCTTGGCGGCCGAGGCCGAGGCGCTCCCCGCGTGGATGCCGTTGGGGGAGACGAACACCGAGAAAGTGTAGTTCTGGCTGACGGTCGCCCCGCTGGTGACGCTCTTGGCGAACCCTTCGAAGCTGACCCAGTACGTCCCGGAGGACGAGAACTGGACCTGGGCGCTCGCCTGGCTGCTGGTGTTGGTCAGGTTCTTGACCGTCGCACCCGTCGCCGCGATGATCGTCGGGGAGTTCGTCAGGTAGTCGGGGTTGGTCGGGGCGCCGGTGTAGGCGCCGCTCACGTCGATCCAGCCGCCCGGCTGCAGAATCGCCGAGGGGGCGCTAGTCGAGGTGCTGTTGGCGACGATCGACCCGGAGACACCGGGGAGGTTCGCCGCGTTGGCCGATGTGAAGGACGAGGTGATGGCGATGGCGCCGAGGTTCTGGTAGCTGTCGTGCTTTTGGTTGTTGATCGTCGCGATGGCCGAGATCAGATAGTTACCAGGGGCGCCGTAGATGTGGTCGGCGGTGGAGCCGGTCTGGTTGGAGGTGGTTCCATCCCCGAAGGTGAACAGGTAACTGGAAACCGTTCCATCCGAAGAAGGAACAGAGGCGGTCACGGGCACTGTCGAACCCGCTTGGGCCGAGGCGAACGGTACGAGCAAGGACACGTCGTGGGCGACGGTCACTTGCTGACAGATCCTACTCGTGGGGGGCGAACAGTTGATGATCGGTGTGGAGGTCGTGTTGCTCGTCGGATTCGAACTGGCGGAGTTGAAGGCGAAGAACCCGCCCGCTCCGACCAGGACGATGACGATGATCAGAACGACCGCGGCTGTCGGGGTCGACATCCCGCGGTGCGTTGACCAGCGTCGCTTGTTCAGCTGCGGCATACCCTCTTCCGCCATTGTGTTTCACCGAGTCTTCGGGTTTCCCCGAAACTTGAGCCTCCGACCCCCTTAGTTGTATATATACCCATACCGGTTGGGCGGCGCGTGCCTACGGCGAGCCGGAGGCTTCGCATCGCCCCGTCCTTGCTGAGCGCGGATTTTGCCGCCCTCGGCGACGCCGTGGCGGCGGCGGAAGCGGGCGGCGCCGACGCGTTCCATCTCGACGTGATGGACGGTCATTTTGTCCCCAACATTTCGTTCGGACCGGCCCTGGTGCAGGCGGTTCGGACGCGGACGAAATTGCCGCTGGACGTCCACTTGATGATCGAGAGGCCCGACCGTTATGCCGAGGCGTTCGCACGTGCGGGAGGAGATACCCTCGTCTTCCACCAGGAATCGAAGGACGACCCGTCCGAGGTCATTCGGCGGATCCGGGGTCTCGGGGTCGCCGTCGGCATCGCCCTCAAACCGGAGACCCCTTTCTCCGCGGTCGAGGGATTCGCCGACCGGCTGGACCAGATCATGGTCATGAGCGTCCACCCCGGCTTTTCGGGTCAATCCTTCCTGCCCGAGGCGATCCCGAAGTTGGAGGCGGCCCGGGCGGCGCTCCGCTCGATCGGCTCCCACGCGGATCTGTCGATCGACGGCGGGGTAACGGCGGTGACGGCCATTCCGGCCGCGCGGGCGGGGGCCACCTTCTTCGTCTGCGGGAATGCGGTGTTTGCCGGCGGGCGCGTCGCCGAGAACCTCGTCGAGGTCCGACGGGCCATCGACCAGGGGGCAGCGGATGCGGTTCGTTGAGCTCGCGGCGTTCTACGAGCGCCTGGAGGCCACGACCAAGCGCCTCGAGATGCGCAAGATCCTCGTCGAGCTGATCGATGCCGTCGGACGGGAGGAACTCGCCGAAGTGCTCTACCTCTCGCAGGGCTTGTTGCGACCGGAGTACGAGGGCGTCGAGCTGGGCATGGCCGAGTCCCTCGCCACGAAGGCGGTCGCGGCGGCGACGAATGCCGAGGAACCGGCCGTGGTCGACCGACGGCAGCGGTCGGGGGATCTCGGGCTCACCGCCGCCGAGCTGATCACGGCCCTCCCGGCCGCCCCCGAGCGAGGAGCGCTTCTGGCCCGCGATGTGTACGCCACCTTGACCGAGATCGCTCATGCGTCCGGCGAAGGTTCGCAAGAGGTCAAGGTCGGCCTCTTCGCCGACCTCTTGCGGCGGTGCACGCCGGCGGAGGCCAAGTTCGCCGTTCGATTCGCGATCGGCACGCTCCGCCTCGGTGTCCGTGAGCTCACGATCCTCGACGCGCTGACCCAAAAGTATGGGGGCGGCACGAAGGAGGCGCGGCTTCGGATCGAAGCGGCGTTCAACCTTTCGAGCGACCTCGGGCTCGTCGCCGAGACCCTCGCGAAGGATGGATTGGAGGGCCTGACCCGGATCCAGCTCCAGGTCGGACGCCCGATCCGGCCGATGCTGGCCGAGCGGGCGACCTCCCTGGCCGACATACTCGAGCGGATGGAGGGCGAGGCAGCGCTAGAGTACAAGTATGACGGGCTGCGGGTGCAGGCCCACGTACCGGTCGACGGGCCGGTCAAGCTGTTCTCCCGACGGCTCGAGGACCTGAGCGCGCAGTTTCCGGAGCTCGTGGCCGCACTCCCGGAAGCGATCTCCCGCAAACCGGCGATCGTGGAGGGCGAATGTGTGGCGATCGATGCCGACACCGATCAGATCCGACCGTTCCAGGACATTTCGCGCCGGCGGGGACGCAAGTACGACCTCGAGCGGATGCAGGAAGAGATCCCGGTCTGCCTGTACCTGTTCGACGTCCTGCTCGACGACGACGTGGCAACGGTGGACGAGCCGTTCCCCGACCGCCGACGCCGCCTAGTCTCGCTCGTTCGGGGAGGCGAACGGGTGCGGGTGGCCACCCAGTCGATCGTCAAAGACGTTGACGCGGCCCAGTTGTTCCTGGACGCCGCCATCGCTGAGGGGGGGGAAGGTGTCATGGCGAAGTCCGTCGCCACGGGGAGCGCGTACCGCGCCGGGGCGCGCGGCTTCTGGTGGATCAAGTACAAGCGGGATTACACCCAGCGACTCGGCGACTCGATCGATGGCGTCATCGTCGGCGCGTTCCACGGGAGGGGGCGCCGAGGCGGTCGGTACGGCGCGCTGCTCCTGGCCGTCTACGACGCCCAGAACGACCGGTTCGAGTCGTTCACTAAGGTAGGCAGCGGGTTCGACGACGCGACGCTCGAGGAGATCCCCAAGCGGCTCGCATCACTGGAGCTGTCCGAACGACCCAAGGGGGTCGAGAGCGGGCTCGAGCCGGACCGGTGGATCCAGCCACGGCTCGTGATCGAGGTCCGGGGGGCAGAGCTCACCCTCAGCCCGATCCACCGCGCCGGGTTCGAAGCGATCCGACCCGGTGCCGGGCTCGCCCTCCGGTTTCCACGTTTCACCGGGGTCTGGCGCGATGACAAAGCCGCGACGAACGCCACGACCTCCGCCGAGCTGCTGACGATGTACCGGTCCCAGGTCAAGCACGCGGAGGAACCGAGCGACGACAGCGCTTCGTGAGCGCCCGCACCAGGAAAACTCGTGCTTCTCCGTGCAAAGGGCTAAAAAGGGGGCCCGCCGTCGCAGGCCCTAGGACGTTCCATGCTCGTCGAAATGACCGAACTCCTCGGACGCCAGATCTACACTCCCGACGGACGCCTGCTCGGGGAGGTCGACAACCTCGTCGTGGACGTGGAGACGTCCAAGCTCGACGGCCTGTTCGTGCAGGAGTCGAGCCCGTTGTTAGTCGACGAATCGCGACCCGTCAACGTGCCGTACCGGTGGGTCTCGGCGGTCAACGACGTCGTGCTCCTGAAGTACTTCCCAAAGCGGGTGTCGCTCAAGCGCGTTCCAGCGCGTGCGGCCCCGACTTCCGAGGCACCGCGCGCCGAAGCCGCCCCCGCCCGCTGACGGCGCGGGGATAGCCAAGCCCGGAAACGGCGCAGGACTTAAACGGCGGGGGGAAACCTCCCCTCTCCGGCGATATCCTGCCGCGTAGGCGTTCGCCGGTTCAAATCCGGCTCCCCGCATCGCCCCGCCGCGGCACGCGGGTCAATTCGTGAGGCGATCCGAGGTCATTCGAGCCTTGTCGACGGTGCCGGAGTTTCCGTCGGCCCGCGCGGACACCGAGCAGGTCCGCACGCCACCGGAACGCGCGTGCGACCTCCTCGACTCGGCCAGTCTCCGCAGCGACCTCCACGGCCGGTCGGTCGTCGACCTCGGCAGCGGCACGGGCGTGTTGGCCATCGGTGCTGCCCTGTATGGGGCGGACCGCGTTCGGGGCGTCGAGTCGGACCCCGCGGCCGTCGAGCTCGCCCGATCGGCGGCCGACCGCCTCGGCGCGACGGTCGAATGGATCGTCGGCGACGTCTCGACGTTCCGGGAGCGCGCGCACACCGTCGTGATGAATCCCCCGTTCGGAGCGCAACGACGGCACGCGGACCGGCCGTTCTGGGAGGCGGCGTTCACCGCGGCGCGGAAACGTATCTACGCGTTCGCGTCGCCCGACTCCCGAACCTTTATAGCGGCTCAGGCGGTCGAGCGCGATTGGCACATCGACGAAACTCGCAGCGTGGTCTGGCCTTTTCCCCGCACGTTTCCGCACCATCGGAAGCCGCGGACGGAGCTCGCCGTGGACCTGTGGGTGCTCTCGGTGTCCGACCCCCCATGAGCGATCCAGAGAATCCCAAGTTGGTCCTGCCCGGTGACCTGCTCGGCACCGCGGAAGAGTTCGTCCCCGGCCGTGGCACCTACGAGGACAACGGCAAGATCTACGCCGCCCTCCTGGGTCGCACGAGCGTCGACAGCCACGACCGCGCGATCCGCGTCGAGGCGCTCCACGCCATCCCGCACATCGAGGACGGCGACGACGTCTACGCGCGCGTGGACGAGGTCAAGAGCGCGATGGTCGTGGTCACGGTGCTCACGCTCTCGAACGGCCGGCGCGCCGTGCCCGGTGCGCCGGAAGGGACGATCCATATCTCCAAGGCCAAGGACGAGTACACCGAGAGCCTCTCGAGCGAGTTCTCGCCCGGCGACGTCGTGATCGCCAAGGTGATCCAGAGCCAGCCGACGATCAAGCTCACGACCGGCCCGTCCAACCTCGGGGTGGTCTCTGCCCGATGCCAGTCCTGTCACGGTCTCCTGACGATGGGCGGCCGCGAGCTGGTCTGTCCCCGCTGCGGGCACCGCGAGCACCGAAAGGCCGCGCGACTTGGCGAGGCCGCCGGCGGCACCGATGGCCGCGGCCCCGACTGAGGAAGCGCGTCTCGCGCGCCTGGTCGCGGCGCACGAGCGCTGGCGCGGCCACGGCGTCTTCAACCTCCTCGCGAGCGAGAACGCCATCTCGCCCCGGGCCCGTCGCTATCTCGGCAGCGACCTTGCCGGCCGCTACACGCTGCCTCTCTCTGCGGAATTCGAAGGGGAGCGGATCGACAACAGCTACGCGGGCACCCGCTACACCGACGAGATCGAGCGCTTGGCCAACGCCGCGGCCGCCCGACTGTTCCACGGAAGGTTCGCGACGACCCGACCGCTCTCCGGCCACATCGCGGCGCTCTCCGCATTGGCCCCCCTGCTCCCCCGCGGCTCCAAGCTTCTGGCGATCGAGCCATCGGCCGGCGGCTACGACGGCTATGCCTCGGGCTTCATCCCCGCCCTGCTCGGATATCAGGTCCGACCTCTCCCCCTCGCGAGCGCCTCGGCGCGGCTCGACGCCGATCGGGCGATCGAGGAGATCCAGCGGGAACGACCGGCGGCGGTCGTCCTGGGTCAGAGCTTCTTTCTCTTCCCGTACCCGCTGCGAGAGATCGCCGAGGCCGCCCACGCCCAGGACGCGCTCGTGTTCTACGACGGCTCCCACGTGCTGGGTCTGATCGCGGGCGGGAGATTCCAGGACCCGCTGCGCGAGGGGGCCGATGTGCTGTTCGGGAGCACCCACAAATCGTTCCCGGGGCCCCAAGGAGGATTGCTCGTCACCGATCGGGAGGACCTTTTCCAGCAGATCGACCCGGCGCTGGTCTGGCGGATCTTCGACAACGCCCACTGGCACCGCATCGCCGCCCTCGGCCAGACGCTGCTGGAGCTCGAGCGGGTGGGCAAGGAGTATGCGACGACGACCGTCGAGAACGCCCAGGCGCTCGGGCGCGCCCTCCACGGAGCCGGGCTATCCATCCTCGCCGCCGACGATGGCTTCACCGAGTCCCACCAGATCCACCTGGATCGGAAGGCCCTCAAGGAGCGTCACGCGATCGCGCCCGGAGCCCTCGCTCGCCGGTGGGAGCGACAACGGTTGATCACCGATCTCGTCGGCCGGTTGGGGACCGCGGAGGTCGCCCGCTTGGGACTGATCCCGTCGGACATGCCGAGACTGGCGGAGCTCCTCATCCGTGCCGGGCCCCGTCACGAACGGGTCGGGGCCGAGGTCCTCGCTTGGCGACGCGAGTTCCACGGGCTCCGTTTCCAGTAGCGCGCTTCCCGGCGCCGCGAGCGCCCCGGCTCGCCGAGTAAAAAAGGGAAGAAGGAAGGAGTTGGCCCAAGGGACGGACTGAGGTCCTACTCCTTGCCGTGCGCCTGCTTGGAGTGTTCCTTGAGCTCGGCTTCCGTCGGGAACGTCTGGTGGCAGATGCTGCACTCGTTCGCGCCCTTGGCCGACCAGGGCTGGGGTGAACCGGGCTTCTGGCCGGTCCACATCATCCGCCCGAGCATGAACGCGACGATCGCGCCGATGATCAACCCGACGACCAGCAGCGTGGCCGCTCCTGCGCCCGCGCTCAGGCCGCCGAAGCTGCTGCCCGACGCCTTGGTCGTCGTGGTGTTGGTGTAGATCGTCTCGTTGTAGTAGACGACCCCACCGCCCGCCGACGCGGCCGAGGTGACGTTGAACAACTCACTGAACGTAGCCGTTCCCGCCGCGGCGCCCGCCGCCGTGGCGATCGCCAGGACCAACCGGTACTCGCCCGCGGCCGCGCCCGACCAGGTCGCGCTCGAGGCGTGGGCGTACTCGCCGGCCTGCACGACGCCCGCCGAGAAGACGACGGTGGTGCCCGTCGCGCCCTCGTAGACCGTCACGTTCGCCGCCGCGAGGTAGTCGGCGATGTAGGAGACGGAGATGGTCACGTTGCCCGCGGTCGCCGGGCTCGTCGCGGAGGGCGACAGGAACGTGGCGGCGTTCTGGTCGAACACGGGGTACGTGTACTCCGCGGCCGCGCTGGTGCGGACGTCCTGAGCCGGGTCGTTGACGTTGGCGAGGGTCGTCCAGACGATCACCTGGTACTCGCCGTAGGGGAACTGCCCGTTGGCGAAGTTCTGCGCGGCGAAGTCCCCGCCGCTGACCGTGTAGCTGTAGACGCCGGTGGCGTTGAACAGGCCGGACGCGGCGGTGTCGAGGGTCTCGTTCGCGACGGTCTCGCACGGCGCTCCCAGGCCGAACAAGCTGCCGCAGCCCGATTCGATGAACCTCAGCTCGAGGTTGATCGTCACGTTGAGGCGATTGATCACGGTCGGGGTGTTGCCGGTGAACGTCGTGGTAAAGTCGATGGTGAACGGCAGCGAGCTGTACAACGGCAGGCTGCTCGTGTAGAGCACCTCCACGTTGGAGATCAGCAGCGTGGCCGTCAACGCGTTGGAGCTCGCGTTGACCCAGGAAACGGACCCGTTCGTCGCATTGAGCGCGGTCAGCCAGACCACGAACGTGTACGGGGTGGTCGGCAGGGTGCCGCCATTGTAGTTCGCCGAGGTGAGCAATCCGTAATCGATGTTGGTCGTGTAGTTCGTCGTCCCCGCCGCAACCGGTTGCGAAAGGTTGGTGATGACGTTCGCCCCGTTCATGACGAGCAGGGTCTGGGAGACGTTCTTCGCGTCCAGCGTGGTGTTGGTGACGTTGATCGTCCAGTTGAGCGCGACCGGGATGTCCTGCGGGCCGGTCAGCGTCGTGGTAATGACGACGGAGGCGCTGATGTTCCCACTCGAGTTGTTGCCTGCCGCGACGTGCACTGCCGGGGCGACAACGCTCGCGAGGGGTGTCGGAGCGGCGACATGCGAGGCCGACCCGGCCAGGGGATGCGACTGGTTCGCGTGCCCGAACGCCACAAGGCCCCCAGGGAGGGCCAATGCGACGATGGCCATGATGAGGAGGGCCGCGATCGTCCAGGTCCCGAGCGCCTTGGTCTCCGCGCGGAGCATAGGCGCCCTGACAACATACATGGCTTAAATGTCTCGTAGAACAGCCGTTTAACTCTGGCCCGTGGCGGCCCGGTGCGGCCGTCAACCGGCGCGACGAAGAACGAAGAAAGAAAGGGTTGGGAAGTGGAGCGGGGAGCTCACTACTCTTCGATGCCGTGGACGATCTTCTGGTGCTCGTGGAGCGCAAACTCCGTCGAGAACTCGTCCTTGCAGACGGGGCACGTGATCCGACCGGCCTGACGACCCGCGGCGCTCGTGGCCCCGGCGGGTCCCTCCTCCCACGGCTTGGTGCTACCCTTGCCGCTGGGGCCCGTGGGCATGCGGCGGAACGACGGGGCGATCCATAGACCGATCAGGAGCCCGAGGATCCCCGCGACGAGCGCCAGGATCGTTCCCGTTTCGGCCGCGCCCATCCCGCCCAGTGGGTGAGCCGCGGACGATTGGTTCAGCCATACGAGCCCTGTCGTCTCGAGCACGGTGATGTTCTCGGTGATGTTGTCCCAGCCGTACGGCGTCCCCAGCGCCAAGGTGACCCGGTAGGGCCCCTGGTCGACCGCGATCCAGTTCGCCGCGCCACCCCGCAGCCCGTCGCCGGGCACGTAGGCGATCACGTTGAAGACCGGCACCTGCAGGTCGGCCGCCGAGTAGACGCTCAGGTTGGCCGCCTGGATGTACTGACCGGAGTACGAGTACGAGAGCGTCACGTTGCCGATCGGCACGGTCTCGTTCGCCGTCGGACCGTTGAGGTGCGCGACGACCGGATTGAACACGAGATAGGTGCTCAGCTCCGTCGCGATGCTGCCGCTATGGTTGGCGTTCAGCCAGATGATCAACTGGTACTGACCCGCGGGGAGTGTCGAGGAACCGCCGTAGAAGTGGTTCAGGTTCAGCAGTGTCAGGTTGAGCAGCTGGTAGTAGTTGACCACGCCGTCCCGGATCCGCTCCGTGTAGTTCACGACGGTCGGGCAGGGGCTCAGGGAGCCGCCGCAGCCGTTGGTGACGTAGCGGATGTCGAGGGTCTGGTTGAACGTGTGGTTGTTCATCTCCACGTAGGGAATGTCCAGGGTCCAGGTCAGGTTGTACGGGAGCACCGTGTACTGCCGGAGCGTCGGCACGGTCACCCCACCCACGATGAACGTGTGGCGGGACGTGAACACGTGGCCCAGGCTGTCGTCGACGATGACCTCGAGCGTGTGGTTGCCCGCGCCGTAGGTTCCCGTCAGGTTGACCGTCGAGTTGTAGGTCTGCCAGTCCGGCGGCGTGTTCGGGCTCATCGTGCCCGCGTAGACGCCATCGACATAGGCGTTCGCGCTGACGACGTGCTCCAGTCCGGACGGCCAGTTGTAGCCGATACCGGTGATGAACGGGTCACCCGTCGGCAGGTGGATCGACACCGCGGCCGCGACGCTGGCCCCTTCACCGAAGAAGTCGCGCTGGACCTTGGAGGTCGTGTCCGTCCACGCCTTGACCGGGTCCGGGAAGACCACGGCGGGGACCGAGGTGTAGTTGCGCTGGAACGAGTCATTGTACTGGCAGGTGATCGTCGTCTTCGGGTTCACGAGCGTCGGCGCGCACGGCTCGGTGTAGCTGAACGTGCGGTTCTGGACGCCCGGGATCGAGGCGGACACGAAGCCGAATCCGAACGCCGGTGTGCCGTTGGTGTAGACGAAGAAGTCCAACGACTGGTTCTGCGGGATGTAGACCGTCGCGTTGCCGTCCCCCCCCGTGATCGCGCTCGTGCCGGAAGTGTTCGTCACGCCGACGGAGCCGCCCGAGGGGATGTACTTGTAGAACTTGTTCTCCCCGCCGACGTCGTAGTTGCCGAACCAGACCTTCAGACCCCCCAGCGCATTGCCCTGGTAGTCGCTGGTGTGGACCGGGAGCTCCTCGCCTTGCCAGGTGTAGAGCATGTCGTAGTACGCCGACTGGTAGACTGAGTTGGGGGCCCAGTAGTTCTCTGTGGTCGGGTTGACCGTCTGGCGGATCTGCTTGAGCACGAAGGCGACCGTGTTGAGCTCGGAGTAGTTCCCGCCGTAGTCATCGGTTGTTCCCACGTTCGGGCCGGGCGTCATCGTGTAGGTCGTGCCGCCGATGGCGGAACCGTACGTGGCGTTGACGAAGTAGGACGTCGGCGCGATGACGTTCCACGTGTAGACGAGGGCGTACCCGGACGTGTTGGTGAACGTCTGCGAGAGGATGGCGCTCGTGAGCTCGTGGGACGGACGTCCGTCGCCCTGGGTCACCCCTTGGATCGGGGAGCCCTGCCAGGCGAGGACGCTGGCGCTCGGGACCGTCGCATCGACCTGGGCGTTGTAGACGGCATGGCCGTTGAACGTCACCTGGACGGTGAACGAGTTCGGATACGCCGTGCAGCAGCTGGGCGAGACGGAGACCGGGGCGTCGTAGCCGAACGGCCAGGGGTTGAACTGGGCGTACCCGCCGACCTCGCTCGACTGCTGGGGGTCTACGACCGTTACGGTCAACGTTCCGGGCGGAGCTGGCCAAGAGATCCAGGTGTAGGCGAAACCTGCAGTGTGCGTGCTGTCGTTCCCGGACTCGAAGATGATCAGACCTGGGCCATTGAACGGCGAGATGCTCGTGTCGAGCACGAAGTTGAACCCGAGAGTCGGCGTGAATACTGCAGTAAGCGGGAACTGCATCGTCGACTTTTGTCCATTTTGGGCAAAGAACTCCACCGTTACCGTTGGATTGGATGCCCCAAAGGACGCCGACGCGTTGAGGTGGACGGTGTAGCTCTGGTTCAGGACCATGTAGTCCCAGGCACCCACGTTGAAGCTGTTCGTCGTCGTGTTGATGATCTGGAAGGTCCCGGGCAGTGATTCCAGCGCGGCGAGGTCCGTGGCGAAGTTGGCCACGTTGATCGAGCCCCAGCCCGTCGGGAAGTCCCAGCCCTTCGTCGTGTTCCCGTAGGTCGTGTATCCCTGGGGTGACATCGGGAACTTCTGTCCCGGAGGCCAGGAGTATCCCTTCTCCACGCCGTAGTTGCCCCAGTAGCTGGTGCCGTTGTTGACGACGTCGTAGTAGGGGACGAGGCTCAGGTTGCCGTTGAGCCACGCGTTGCCGACCGTGAACACGGGGACGTTGCCGTCGCCGAGGTAGGCGCTGTGGCCGTGGTCGAGCAGGTAGTCGTCGATGAGGCCGAACATGCCGGCGGTGGTGGGGCAGGCAAAGCTCGTGCCCCCGTAGAAGTACTCGATCCCGCCGTCGAAGTAGATCGTCTCGTTGAAGTCGGCCTCCGCACCGACGCCCGAGCCGAGCGCACGTCCGAGGTTGGGGACGCCGATGCCGTTCTGGTACCAGCTCTGGTTGAACCAGTAGCTCGTCCCGAACCCGCCCGAGGCCTCGGGGGGTGCGTTGTAGAGGGTGGTGTTGGCGATCGGTTGGTACCAGAACGACTGGTACTGTAGCTGGGTCGCCTGCTCGACGTGGACCGGCCAGTTGATCAGCGTGTCGATCGTCAGATTGGCGAGGCCCAGGGAGTCCGTGTACGGGAACGCCACGCCCGAACCGTCCGTCTCCGCCGCTCGGGTCCCGTCCACCGAGAGCACGTAGGGGTCGGTCGCCGGGAAGGCGCCGGAGAGCATGCCCGTCCCCGTGTCGAAGCCGCCGCCGTCCGCGCTCGAAGCGAGGATCGTCACGCCGCGGGCATCGAGGAGCATGAAGTAGTGGTGCATCGTGAGCGTGTTCTGCCAGTTCGGCCCGTAGAGGTTACCGAAGGTGTCCTCCTCCCCGCCCCAGGAGTTCGAGACCACGTTGGGCACTTTGAGCATCGCGTCGATCGTCGCGTAGTCGTCGTCGAGCACGTTGGTGCACAGGCAAGGCCCGTAGACCGGCATGATCTTCGCGCCCAGTGCCATGGTCGCCGAGTAGTCGATGTCGAGGGCCATCTCGTTGGAGTCGCCGTCGGTGTAGGTCAGCGTGCCGTTGTCCGTGAAGGAGCCGTCGACGGGGACCGGCACGAGGCGATCGAAGATCGCCTTGGGGTTATTGAACACCAGCTGGCCGTACTCCTGGATGTCGCTCGGGTTGATCCCGCCGGCCATGACCAACGCGACGGTGATCGGGCTGCCCGTCGAGTTGCCATTGATCCCGGCATTCAGCAGCGGGTAGGCGCCGTAGATCTTGTCCAGCGAGCCGGGCGTGATCGTCTGCCAGGTCTCGAACGCCTTGTGGTGCATCGAGAAGTAGCGGAACCAGAGGAACGCCGCGTTCGTGAAGTTGTACGCCTGCGAGGTGTTCAGGTAGGTCGTGGGGGTGGAGAGCGAGGTCGAGAGATCGCTCGGGGTCATCGCCAGCGACGCGGCCATGTCTCCCGTCAGCGCCGGGTCGACGAAGCTGGTGACGTGGGCGACGTTGAGCTGGTTCAACCCGTTGACCGTCGAGATGCCGTTGGCGATCTGGCCGGGAAGCGAGAGCGGGGCCGCGTTGGTGATCGCGGTCGCCCCGTTCTCCTTGACGTTGACGAGCGTGGTCTTGAACGCCGCGTTGGTGGACGCGGCCGGACCGATGAAAGAGATGGAGATCGGGCCCTCGGTCGCGACGCGAAACCCGAGGGAGGTGAAGTAGTTGATCGTGTTCTGGACCTCGACGGGGTTCGGCCCGAACATCTGGTTCTCCTGCTGGAGCGTGAGCCAGTGCTGGAACATCGGGGAGCCTTCGGACGCCTGGGCCGCGAGGATCTGGGTGAGCTCTGATTCGTTCTGCAGCGCGAAGCCGATCGTGAAGGCGACGGGACTCGAGCCGGCGACATTGCCCAGGATGGTCCCGTTCGTGATCGCCGTCATGCCACTGCCCGGCGAGGTCGCGTACGTCGAATGCTGAAGCTCAGCCCCCGTCAGGACCCCGCTATGCATCGAACTGCCCGCCATGAACGCTGTGGCCGTGGGGGTCTCCGCGCGGGCGTTGCCCGGGGCCGCGATGAGCGCCGAACTGAGCACCATGACGCAGGTGACCGCGAGCGCGAAGAGGACGCGCCGGTTCGGCAAGTGGGGTCGGCTGGCTGGGGCTGCTTGATTCATGCTAGATGCTCCACGCGGGCGCTCCGCCGGAAGGGCGGTAACGGCGTGCCATACTAGACACTGCTTAAAGACCTTCGCCCCCTTCTTGCACCGCCGGTGGGAAGGGGTCCCGGGCGCGACTCAAAAATGGGGGAGTTCACGGCCCGGCACCGCGTCCGTTCGACGGCCCTTTCCGGAACTCCCGGGACGGGCAAATCCAGCGTCGCGGCGAGGCTCGGACCGACGCGGCGGGTGGTGGAGGTTGCCGCACTGGCGGGGGGCCCGTCGAGTGCGCGCCCGGGGCGGCCGGTCGTGGACGTCGACCTGGCCCGATTGCGCGCGGCGGAGTCCCGGAAACCGTCGGCGCTCCGGGCCGACGTGTACGTGGGACATCTCGCGCACTTCCTCCCGTGCCGAGACGTGGTGCTCCTTCGGTGCCACCCGCTCGAGCTCGCGGATCGCCTCGACAAGGGCCTCCGGGGAAGCCGGGCCGACCGGCGCGAGAACGTCGCCGCAGAGGCGACCGACGTGATCCTGCTCGAGGCGCTCTCCCTGCGACGCCGGGTTTGGGAGGTCGATACGACCGACCGTTCCCTCGACGCCGTGGCCCGCGAAGTGCGCACGCTGCTCGACCAACGGCCCCCACCCCGGTTCGGCCGGATCGATTGGCTCGCCGATGCACGCGTGACCGACTATCTTTTGCGCCCGAACCGGTAACCGCGCGGGATGGTGGCCGAAGGGTATCGGTCCCGCTTCGCGCCCCAGATCGAGCGCCTCGCGCGACCCTTCCTGACTTGGTCTCCGTCCCAGATCTCCGGCGCCGCACTGGTATTGGCCGTCGCGGCCGGCGGGTTGGCGGCGTCGACCCGATGGCTCGGACCGTACCCGTTCCTGGGCGTCGCGCTCCTGGTGTTCGCCAGCGGGATGTTCGATGTCATCGACGGCGAGGTCGCCCGGCGAACCCAGCGGGTCTCCGCGGCCGGAGACTTCCTCGACCACGTCTTCGACCGGTACGCCGACATCGCGATCCTCCTCGGGATCGCTGTTTCGGGATTCGCCGACCCGCTCCTCGCGCTGCTCGCGCTCGTCAGTCTGTTGCTGGTGAGCTACATGGGGACCCAGGCACAGGCCGTCGGCGCCGGCCGGATGTACCGGGGGCTCCTGTCGCGGGCCGACCGTCTGCTGATCCTGACGCTCGCCACGTTCCTGGAATTCGACCTCTCGCTCCCGTGGCCGTGGGCCCCGACCGCCCCGTGGTTGCGGTTCCACGCACTGGGTTGGACGTTCACCGTGATCGATGTCGCGATGCTGTACTTCGTCGTCGCCGGCCAGTTCACGGCGGCGGCCCGGGCCTGGACGGTGCATGGGCAGCTGACACCGACTCCTCCGGCACCGCCCTGACCTTGCCCCCCCGCCGCCGGTAGTACGTCAACGGGTGGCGGAGCGTCGGCTCGAAGCATCGGTCGTCGCGGGACCGGTCGAGCGCGTTCGGCGCGGTGGGATCCCCGTCCCGGAAGCAGAGTCCGTGGGTGCGGAGCGTGTCGCACTCCGGTGGCGTGTACCCCTCTCCGCCTCCGCGCTGGGTGATGTGTTCGACCTGATAGCGCGTGATCGACTCGTCGAAGTCGGGAGCCCCTCGATAGGCGTCGACGATCGTCTCGAACGTCGCGCCGGTGCGATGGAGGAACGCCGCGAGGGCGAACCGACCGGCGTGGGAGAGGTTCTCCCCGGCCTGGAGCATCCGGACCATCTTGCGGATGCACGGGGGGAACAACTCGGGTCGGTACGAAGCCGGTCCGCCGGGCGCCGGCCGCGTCGGGAGCGGCACTCGCTGCGCGAGGTCCGCGAGGAACTCCGCCTCCCGTTCGCGCAACAGGCCGACGACGTCGTCCGTCAACGGGACGGGCGCCGTGAGTGCCAGGCGGACGGCCTCCTGGAGGAGGCGGGCGGCGCGATCCCGGGCGATCGAGACCTTCCCGTCGGCGACGTCCTGTCGGGCGAGGCGGAAATCGGCCTCCCGGATCGCGGTGGCCAATCGCAGGTAGTCCGGAACGGTCAGCGCCACCGAGGCACCCTCCGCCTCGGTGAGGGGATAGTGGAGCCGGTCCGAGATGTCGATGAGCGTGGGCAGCGGCTCGGTCCGCCAGCGGCCGTAGCTCTGTTTGGCCTCCGCCACGGCCCATCGGCGCAGCGCGGCGGGGGAGGGAGCGGCGGAAAGGAGCAGTCGGGCGTAGTAGAACGACAAGAACCGTTCCGCAGGAACGGCCCGGGCGAGCTCCTCGACCACGGTCCCCCCGGTGGGATCGTCGGCGGCGGCCCGTACCCGCGCCCGACCGAGCAGGCGGGCCCGTTCATAGGTCGGGTCGGTCAGGAGGTCGCGCAGGGAGGGCGTGAGCCCCGCCAGCAACGACTCGGCGCCCGGGAGGAAGGGGTACTCCGCGAGGAGCTCCGCTTCCGCTACAGGTGCGGACCGACGAACTGCCATACCAGGAGGAAGACGACGATGACCGACGAGGCGATCGTAGCGGATCCGCTGAACCCGTCCAAGCGCGCTGCGTCCCATCGTGGGCGCACCCGGGCCGCGATGCCGGCGATGAAGTCGCGGAACAGCAGCCCGCCGTCGAGCGGGATGAGCGGGAGGGTGTTGGAGAGACCGAGCAGGAGGTTCATCCACGCCAGCCAGTAGAGCAGGTTGGCGAGGATCCAGAAGTTGCCCGCCCCGAGCCCCGCCAACGGTCCGGTGACGTGGAAGAAACCCGCCGTGGGCCCCGCGATCGGCTCGATGCCGGCGAGGGGGAGGACGAGCCAATCGATGCCGCCGATGATCGTACCGGAGGGACTCGTGGGCGGAAACACGAGGTCCGACTTCAGGCCCGCCGGCGTGAGGAATAACGGGGAAACCCCGAGGAACCCCTCGTCGGCGTGGGTGGGGTCATCGGTCACGTACTCGCCGCGCGCGGCGAGCGTGATCGATCTCGTTTCGAGAGCCCCCGAACTCGCATTGTAGAACGTCACGGCGACGACCGCCCCCGGTTTGTCCGCGGCGAGCGCGTCCAGCAGCGCCGCGTTCGTCGGCGTGGGGGTGGCGTTGATCGCGGTGATGATGTCGCCCGGCACCAGGCTCGCGTTGGCCGCTGGGCTACCGGTGACCACGTAGGCGACGCCCACCCCGTTCGCGTTGGGGGCGATCGACCCGGAAAGCGTCGCGGCCAGCACTAGGAAGAACACGACGGTCAGGATGAAATTGGCGAGAACGCCCGCGGCGGCCACCCGCCGACGTTGCCGTCGCGGGGCTGCGTTCATCTGCTCGTCGTCCTGCTCGACGAACGCCCCGATCGGGACGATGAACCAGAGGATGCCGAGGGTCTTGACCCCGATCCCCTGGGAGCGCGCCATCACGCCGTGCGCCAACTCGTGGAGCACGATCCCGATGGCCAGGGCGACCAATCCGTATCCGATCGGGATGATCGGATTGATGCCCGGTATCCCGAGCGCCTCCTGGGGAGAGGGGGCCGCGCTCGGCGAGATCTGCGTGACGGCGTACGCATCCAGGGCGAGGAGTCCGACAATGAGGACCATCGCGATCCCCGCGAGCCCCACGCCGATGCTCCCGAGCACCGACCAGAATCGCCGGAATCGGCCCAAGCGTTCGAGGAGTCCCCGCCCGCGCCGGGTCTTCATCATGAGCGCCGGGCCGAGGAGCGAGAGCGACCGATCCGGCCCGATGCGACCGGCCCGGTACAGTCCGTAGACCGCCAATCCGTAGAGGACAAGGAGGGCGACGAAGAGCAGCCAGCCTTGGAGAGGCGTCAACGCCGCGGTGATGTCGGTGGGAGCCCGGTTCCCGTAAAAGCCTCTGCCCTCCGCGCGCGTTCGCCGGAGATGAGGCGCCTCGCGGGACGCTCCCGGGTGTTGCGGGCGACTGGACGCCCCTTAATAGGGCGGGCGTCGCATCGACAGGTACCGTTGCGGGCCGCCGTTCGCCGGACGGGTCGAACGCCTCCCGGCGCCCGTCCGCAATCTCTCGGTCCCCGGGTGATCGCGGTCACCCTCCTCGTCGTCGTCTCGTGCCTTCCGCTCTTCCCCGGGCTCGCGACCCCGGCGGTGAGGACCGGCTCCGCGGCGCGTTCACTCCCGACGGGTCCGGTAGTGGTGGCCCCGGCGTACGTCCCGGGCCCCGGCGTGACCGACCTCGGCCCCCTCTCGAGCACCGCGGCCCTCGACGTCGCGGTGGCGCTCGCCCCGCGGGACCCGGCGGGACTGGCGGCGACGACGACGCTCGAGTACACTCCGGACGCTCCTCAGTACCACACCTTCCTCAGCCCCTCCCAGATCGCCGCCCAGTTCGGCCCTTCGGGCGACGAGTACGCGGCCGCGGTCGCCTACTTTGAAGAGTTCGGACTCAAGGTAACCGCCAGTCCGGACCACACGCTTCTGCTCGTCGGAGGATCGCCCGTGGATGTCGGGGCAGCGTTCCACACGACGTTCGACGCCTATCACGCGCCGCAAGGGGTGTTCTTCAACCACCCGAGCGCGGCCACGCTCCCCGACTCGGTGCCGTGGCTCGGCGCCTACGGACTAGGGAACGACTCGGTCGCCCGGCCGGATGTTCGGGGCCCGGCCGGCGTGAGTGCGCCGCCAGTGCCGACGCCCGCAGCCTCGTGCCCCTCGAGTGCGCCGTATGCACCGTGCGAGATCCAATCGGCGTACAACGCCACGACCGACCTGAAAGCCGGGGACAACGGTAGTGGCTTCCGGCTCGCGGTCGTGGACACCTACGACGGGTTCGAGAACCAGACCGTCCTCGAAGGCGACTTGGGGGATTTCACCTCGAACTACGGGATCTCCCTCGGGTCGGTCCAGTACCTCTACCCGGTCCCGACCACCCGCAACCTGAACAAGACGAGCACCGGGTGGGCGACCGAGGAGGCGCTGGACCTGGAATGGACCCGCGCCATGGCTCCCGGCGCTACGATCGAGATGACATTCGCCCCGGACCCGGGCGCCGGACTGTACGGCTCAGTGGATTGGCTCGTCGCCCACCAGGCCGCGAACGTCATCTCGCTGAGCTGGGGCGAGCCGGACGTCGGGGTCTACAACTCGTTCGCGACGCCGTGTTCGTCCGCGTGCAACGCCACCAGTGACGGTTCCTACGCGATCCTCCACCCGGTTCTCGCCGACGCGGCGGCCGAGGGCATCGGGGTCTTTTCCGCGAGCGGCGACTGCGGCGCGGCCGAGGGGACGAACGGGGATTCGACGAGCTACCCGGCCTCGGACCCATTCGTGACCGGAGTCGGCGGGACCGACCTCAAGACCTCCGGGGGAGCCTATTCCTCCGAGGTGGCCTGGTCTGGCAACTCCACCGGGGCCTCCTCGCCGGGGTGCGCCAACCAGGGCGGATCCGGCGGGGGCTTTGCGCCGTTCGCGCGTCCGTGGTGGCAGTTGGCCAAGGGGTTGCCCGCATCCCCGGACGTACGAGGTGTGCCGGATGTCGCGATCGACGGGGGCACGAGCGTAGAGATCGTCGAGAGTGGCTTTTTCGTGGGAGTCGGCGGAACGAGCGCGTCGACCGTGCTCTGGGCGGGGCTGGCGACCGACGCGGACAGCTTCGCACGGGGCGGGCTCGGGTTCCTCAACCCCGGTCTGTATGGGATCGCCCGGAACACGTCGTCCAACGGGACGTACCACGATGTCACCTCCGGTTGGAATGGCTACAGCGCCGGAGTCGGCTGGGACGCCGTGACGGGGCTCGGGAGCCCCAACATCGGTCGACTGTTCCCACAGCTCGCCGCCGAGCGGGCGTCGCCCGGAACTCTCGCGCTGACCCTGGGCGCCGGACCGCGTTTTGGGAAGGCGCCGTTAGTCGCTACGTTCGACCTGAGCGCCGCCGGCGGGAGACCCCCGTATCCCCTCATCGACGTCAGCTTTGGCGACGGCAACGCGTCCCTCGCCGGGTCCGGAACGGTCACGCACCAGTTCCCCGACGCGGGCGTCTACGTCGCGACGGCGACCGTCTTCGATTCGGCCGGGAACTCCTCGACCTCGGCTCCGGTGGCGATCGTCGTCGGCGGGGGCCACGCCCTCAACGTCACGCTCACCGCCACGAACGCCACCCCCTCCGTCGGTCAGGCGATCAACCTGACCGCTACCGTGCGCGGGGGACCGTCCCCGTGGCAGTACTACTACGTGTTCGGCGATGGCTCGTATCTGGCGAACACCACCGCCGGAACGGTTTCGCACGTCTACGGTGCGGCCGGGCGATTCTGCGCCGCGGTGATCGTCCGGGACTCCGCCGACCCGGTCGACGGGGGGACCTCCAGCCGCCTGGCGATCGGGGTCGGCGGCGCGAGCCCGCCGAACTGCGCCAATCCTCCCAACTTGACGGCGCAGGTCTCGGCCCCGCGCACCTCCGCCGACCTACCGGGAGACCTGAACCTGTCCGTCACACCGGTCGGCGGCTCGCCCCCCTACACCGTGCAATGGGTCACCGACGACCCGTACGTGAACGCCTGCGACTGCGGCATTTTCCGCGTCGCGGGGAACCACACCCTCACGGCCTACGTCAATGACAGCGTCGACGAGCAAACGACGGCCCAGCTGAACGTCACGCTGTATCCCGCGCTGCTCGGCACGTTCAACCATTCGGCCCTCTCGGGAGTGGCCCCGTTCTCCGTGACCTTCACGGCCGCGGCGAGCGGGGGTGACGCCCCTCAACCCAACGCGACCACCTGGACGTTCGGCGATGGAACGTCCGGCACCGGTGCGGCGGTCGCCCACGAGTACACTTCGCCCGGGCTCTACGTCGTGATCGGTCAGCTCGGCGACGCGGGCGGGGGTGTGACGAGCGCGGCGTTCGTCGTCGACGCGCTCTCCCCGTCCGACTCCGCCGGGCCGGCCCTCACCGTCTCCGTCACGCCGGCGGTCGAGGTCCCGGCCGGAACGCTCGTCACGCTCACCGCCAATGTGACCGGCGGCAGCGGACCGTACACCTACCGCTGGGACCTCGGCGACGATGATTCCTCCTTCGGCGCCACGGTCACCCAGACGTTCGGGGCGCTCCCGTGCATCCGCAACGGGGCATGCCCGCTCGTCGTGGGCGTCAGTGCCACGGACCGCAACGGGAACACCACGTCGGCCGCGGTCCTCCTCACCGACGCGGTCGCCGGTCGCAGCGCGGCGGCGACCTTGACCGATAGCGTCAGGCCCGTCAACGGCGCGACGCCCCTGCATCTCAACGCGACCGCCGAAGCCACGGGGATCTCGGGCCTCTCGGTCGCCTGGTCGTTCGGGGATGGGGGGACCGCGCTCGGGACGTCGGTCACGCACACGTACCTGAACGCCGGGAACTACACGGTCCGCGACACCGCGACCGATCCGTGGGGCGACCGGCTCGTCCGCAGCCAGGCGCTGACGATCACCGGCCCCGCTCGCTCCGCGCCGGCGCTGACCGGCGGACCGAACGTCACGGCCGGCCTGGCACCGTTGTTCGTGAACTTCTCCGTGTCCGGGGTCGCGGGCGGCGGGGCGCCGTACACGTTCGCATGGAACTTCGGCGACGGGAGCGTCGGGACCGGTAGCTCGACGCAACACGAGTTCGTCGTGCCGGGCCACTACGCGCCGGTCGTCACGGTGAGCGATTCGCTGTTGGACACCAACGAGTCGGTCTTTACCATCACCGCCTACAACCGCACCACCGTCACGCTGACCGCGTCGTTGGCCGAATCGTCCGTCGCGCCGGGAGCCCTCGTCGGGGCCACGGTCTCGGCGGACCCGGTGTGCACGAACCTGAGCGCACCCTCGTGCTCGATCTCCGGATTCCACGTCGCGTTCGGGTTCCAATCGCGCGCCGGTGGGCCCCTCGTCCCCGCGGGTTCGGCCAGCCCGGGCCCGACGGGAGGGATCTTCGTCGACCTCATCGCACCGTCTGCGGCCGGAAGCTACGAGCTGAACGCTTCCGTCGTGGGGGACAATTACACCGGCCACGTCGAAGTTCCCCTTGTCGTCCAAGCCGCCGTCGCGTCGGTGGTGATCCCCTACGCGCTCGATCCTGCGTGGATCCTGCTAGCAGGCGGCGGGGTGGGTCTCGCGGTCCTACTCGGCGCCCTCGCCGGTCGCCGAGAACGGGAAGAGTCTAGCCCTTGACGACGCCAAGCGGCACGAGGCGCGCGACCCGTCGCGTGAGCCCCGCCCCCTCGGCGACGCGCACGACCTGCTCAACGTCCTTGTAGGCCCCCGGGGCCTCTTCCGTGACCCCTTCCCGGGACGCGGCGCGGACGATGATCCCCTTCGCCCCGAGCGAGCGAGTGACCTCCTCGTAGCGGAAGCGACGGACGGCGGCGTGCCGCGACAACAGTCGCCCGGCACCGTGGCACGACGAACCGAACGACCGCTCCATGCTCGTCGGCAATCCGGCGAGCACGTAGCTCGCGGTACCCATGTCGCCTGGGATCAGCACGGGCTGGCCAAACTCCCGGTACGCCACCGGCACTTCGTCGCGGCCGGCGGGGAAAGCCCGCGTGGCGCCCTTGCGGTGCACGAGCACCTCGCGGCGCCCGCCGTCCACGGCGTGGTGCTCGAGCTTGGCCATGTTGTGCGCGATGTCGTAGACCACGTCGAGCCCCTGTTCCGACTCGGATCGGCCGAAGACCTGGCCGAACGCCCGGCGCACCCCGTCGGTGATCAGCTGGCGGTTCGCCCAGGCATAGTTGGCTCCGGCCGCCATCGCGCGGAGGTACCGCTGACCGTCGTCGCTGGCCACCGGCGCGCACGACAGTTGGCGGTCGACGAGGGTGACGCCTTCGCGCGCGAGCCGCTGGTCCATCGTCGCGATGTAGTCGGTCGCGACCTGGTGTCCCAGCCCCCGCGAGCCGGTGTGAAGCATGACGACGACCTCGCCGGTGACGAGCCCGAGCCGCTCCGCGAACTCGGGAAAGAAGATCTCGTCGACCGCCTGGACCTCCAGGAAGTGATTGCCGGAACCGAGGGTGCCCAGCTGGCGGTGGCCGCGCTTGCGAGCGGCCGGGCTGACCGCCGCGGGATCGGCGCCGGGCATGCGCCCGTTCTCCACCTGCACCGCGAGATCGGACTCGCGGCCGAACCCGCGCCGCACCGCCCACGCTGCGCCGTCGGCGAGGACCTCATCGAGCTCGCCCTCCGAGAGCGTGACGGGGCCCTTGGAGCCGACCCCGCTCGGTACGGCCTTGTACAGCGCGTCGATCAGATTTGCGAGGTGCGGCCGGACCTCATCGCGCGTGAGCCCGGTGCGGACCAACCGTACGCCGCAGTTGATGTCGTACCCGATCCCGCCGGGGGATACGACCCCTTCCTTGACGTCGAACGCCGCGACCCCGCCGACGGGGAATCCGTATCCGAAGTGGATATCGGGCATGGCCAGCGCATGGAGCTGGATCCCGGGGAGGGTGGCGACGTTCGCCAGCTGCTGGAGCGACGGGTCGGACTCCACGGCCCCCAAGAGCTGGGCGTTCGAGAAGAGGATCCCCGGGACGCGCATACCCGGGGATTCCGAGGTCGCGATCTCGTAGCGGAACTCATCGAGGGCGACGAGCGTCGGGGCCTTGGACACGCCCCGCTCAGCCGGGCCCCCTATTAGAGGTGGGGTGGAACGACGCGGCCGGCCGCCGGCGACAAACCCCAAGTACGCGCCGGCGCGTGGAGCAGGCCCGAGGATCGGAAGTTCGTGCGGAGCGTCGTTCCCTTCGTCAGTCTCGGCGTGCTGCTCGCAGCCGTCGTCCTGGAGTTCCTGTTCCCCCAGTACTCGACGATCATCTTCTTCGTGCTCCTCGCCTGGGTGATCATCAGCTTCACGTACTTCCTCAGCCCCGCCGCCCGCCGCCGTCCGTCACCGGCCGGCATGGGGACGTCGTCACGCGGCCCTCCGAACCTGACCGGGTTGAGCCCGGACATCGGGTTCTGCATCTACTGCGCCGCACCGTTGGAGCCGGGCACGACCACCTGCCCATCGTGTGGTCGCTCGCTCCCGCTGACGTAGGAGCGCACCGATGTCCGCGTGGGGTCGCCTGTCGTTCAACGTCGTGCTCGTGGTCCTCGCCGCGGTCACCCTCGCCGGGGTCATCGGCCTGCGTCTGGCCGGCGCCGGCATCTACGCGCTCGCGTTCATCCTGGTGCCGGTCATCGCAGCCATCGTGTACGTCTACGAGAACCGCGACCACCCGCCGATCGATCTCTCCCCGCGACCATCGCCGCCCGCCCCGGGGGGGCCCGCGGCTGGGACGGCGGAGCCCGTCCCCTCCGGACCGGCACCCCCGGAAGAACCGATGCCTTCCGGCGACGAACCATTCGACGATCCGGTGGAGCTGGCCGACCGCATCGACCGGGGCGGGGTCGCCGATGAGGAACCGCCGGAACCACGTTCCGCCGCCTCGAAAACCCCCCCCCCGCACCGGTGAAGCTCCGCCGTAGGAGTCGGATCCCCCCGCTTACTCCGGCAACACGCGCAGCATCGTTTCCCGGGCGCGCACGTTGGAACCGGCCGAAACGGCCACTCCTCGGACAACACCGGAGGTCGGGCTGGTCACCTCGTTGCGCATCTTCATCGCCTCCAGAACGAGCAGGACCTGGCCGGCGGTGACCCGATCACCGTCCTTGACCCGAAGCTCAACGACCCGGCCGGGCATGGGAGGGGCGACGGCGATGCCGCCCCCGGCCGCAGCCGCGGGGGGAGTTGGGGCGGCGATCGGCCCGAGGACCGGTACTTCGAGAGCGATCCGACCGGCCTCGCCGTGGGGCAGGGCGACGCGCTCGAGGGAGAGGGCGAACGTCTCTCCATTGATCACGATCTCCCTCGGGGGGTCCGAAAGATGCTCGGGCCACCCCTCGACGACCGCTCGCTCCCCTCCGATCTCGAGCTCGATCGAGCGCCCGCTGCCGGGGATGACCTTGACGACGGCGGAACGGTCGCCCCAACGGACCTCCGTCCCGTCCGGGCCGACGTCGATCTCTCGCCGCTCCGTGTCAAGCGTGACGACGATGCGCATCGACCCACCTCCCACCGGCCATGAGGGTGGCACGCCCTTCGTGGGCCCACGGGTTCACCGGTGATGCCGCCGCGGCCGCACGGTCGTCGTCGCGCCGGAGCGAGAGGGGGACCGGTGCCCGCAACGCGCCGACCACTCCGACGGCGAGGGCGTTGAGCACGTCCGGTGTCAGCCCGGAGTTCGCCGCCGCGAGGTACTGCTTGAAGACCAGAGGGAACAGCGCGTAGCTGAGCGCCTCGGTCGCGTCGGCCGCCGGCACGAGGGCCCGCACTTCGAGCAGAGCCTTGTCGAACTCCGGACCCAGCTGGTCGGCTGGGCGTCCGTGGATCGCCGGCTCGCTGGCGAGGACCTGACGTGCCAGCTCCGGGTCGATGGGCCCGGGCGGCTGGCCGTACAGCCCGCGTACGTAGTCACGGACCTCGCGGGTGATCTGCCCGTAGCGCTTGCCGACGAGGACGTTGAACACCGCCTGGATCCCGACGATCTGGCTCGTCGGCGTCACCAGCGGCGGGTACCCGAGGTCCGCGCGCACGCGCGGGATCTCGGCAAGCACCTCGCTCAACCGACCGAGCGCTTCCTGATCCTTGAGCTGCGAGAGCAGGTTGGAGAGCATCCCTCCGGGTACCTGGTGGAGCAGGACGGCCGGGTCGGTCTGCAACGAGCGCAGGTTCAGCAGTGCCCGATAATGTTCGAGGACCCCCTGGAAGTACTCCGCGAGCTCGGCCAGCGCCGGCAGGTCGAGATGGGGGTCGTACGGTCCCCCTCGCAAGGCCCCGACGAGGGCCTCCGTGGGCGGCTGGCTCGCCCCGCCGGCGAACGGGCTGAGCGCCGTATCGATCGCCGTCGCCCCCGCCTCGATGGCGGCGAGGCACGTCAGCGTCGACATGCCGCTCGCCGAGTGAGTGTGGACCACGACCGGCAGTCCGACCTCCTTGACCAGCGCCCGTACGAGCGCTCCGCCGGCGGCGGGCGGCATGAACCCGCCCATGTCCTTGACGCACAGCTCGTCCGCCCCCATCCCGGCGAGGGTGGTCCCGAGCCGGACGAACGAGTCGAGCGTGTGGACCGGGGACTCGGTGTAGCAGATCGTCGCTTGCGCGGTCCCGCCGACCCGGTGGACCGCGTCGAGCGCGACGGCCATGTTGCCGGGATCGTTCAGCGCGTCGAAGACGCGGAAGATGTCGATCCCCTGGCGCGCCGATTCGGCGACGAACTTGCGGACCACGTCGTCCGCGTAGTGCCGGTACCCGACGAGGTTCTGGCCCCGGAGGAGCATCTGGAGCGGCGTGCGCCGGATCCGACGCTTGAGCTCCCGCAGACGCTCCCACGGGTCCTCCCGCAGGAAACGCAGGCACACATCGAACGTCGCACCTCCCCAGACCTCCAGGGAACGGTACCCGATCGCATCCAGGCGCTCGGCCGCCGGCAGCATGTGGCGCGTGCGCATCCGCGTCGCGAGCAGCGACTGGTGACCGTCCCGCAGGACCGTCTCGGTGAAGCCGACCACGATCCCTCGGACCTACAGCGGGAGGTTGCCGTGCTTGCGCGCCGGGCGTTCCTCGCGCTTGGAGGCGAGCAGCTTCAACCCGGCAACGAGACGCGCGCGGGTATCCGCCGGGTCGATGACGTCGTCGATGTACCCCCGCTCGGCGGCCAGGTACGGGTTGAGGAACTCGACCTGGTAGTCTCCCACGAGCCGAGCCCGCAACGCGGGCTTTTCGGCGGGGGTTGCCGCGTCGAGCTCCCGGCGGAACAGGATGTTGACGGCCCCCTCCGCGCCCATCACGGCGATCTCGGCGGTCGGCCACGCGAGGTTGAGGTCGCCCCCGAGGTGCTTGGAGCACATCACGTCGTAGGCGCCGCCGTACGCCTTGCGGAGGATCACCGTCAGCTTGGGCACCGTCGCCTCGGCGTACGCGTACAGCAGCTTGGCGCCGTGGCGGATGATCCCGCCGTGCTCCTGTTGCGTGCCCGGTAGGAATCCGGGGACATCGACGAACGTGACGAGGGGGAAGTTGAAGGCGTCGCAGAACCGCACGAATCGTGCGGCCTTCGTCGATGCGGCGATATCCAGAGTGCCCGCGAGCGCCGCCGGCTGGTTGGCGACCACGCCGACCGGTCGCCCGTCCAGGCGGGCGAATCCCACGACGATGTTCGGAGCGTACGCCGCCTGGACCTCCAGGAGCGTCCCGGGATCCAGCACGCGATCGATCACGGCGTGGACGTCGTACGCGGCGTTCGAGTCCTCCGGGACGACCCCAACGAGTTCCTTGGCGGCGTCGGGGGTGGGCGCGTGCGCCGCGGAGAGCGGGGGCTCCTCCAGGTTGTTCAGCGGAAGGTAGGCCAGCAACCGGCGGGCGAGCGAGATCGCGTCGGCCTCGTCGTTGGCCGTGAAGTGCGACACCCCGCTCAGCGTCGCGTGCGTGTCGGCGCCTCCGAGCGCCTCGAGCGTCACCTCCTCGTGGGTGACGGCCCGCACGACGTCGGGTCCGGTGATGAACATCTGGGCCTGGCCCCGGGCCATGATGATGAAGTCCGTGATCGCGGGGGAGTACACCGCCCCTCCCGCGCACGGCCCGAGTATCAGCGAGAGCTGCGGGACCACGCCCGACAGCGTCACGTTCCGCCGGAACACTTCCCCGTATCCCCCCAGGCTCATGACGCCCTCTTGGATGCGCGCGCCGCCGGAGTCGTTGAACCCGACGATCGGCACGCCGGACTTCTTGGCGAGCTCCATGACCTTGACGATCTTTCCCGCATGCGCCTCGCCCAGCGCCCCGCCGAAGACGGTCGCGTCCTGCGCGAACGCCACCGTAGGTCGGCCCCCGACCTCGCCGAACCCGGTGACGACACCGTCCCCCGCGATCCGCCGGTCGGCGAGCCCGAACGTAGTGACCCGGTGGGTCACGAACGGGTCGAGCTCCACAAAGCTACCGGGATCGAAGAACGCCTCGAGCCGTTCGCGCGCCGACTTCTTGCCCGCGGACCGGTGCTTCTGGACCCGTTCGGCGCCGCCCGCTTCGCGGGCGGACCGCCGGCGCTTCTCCCAGCGCTCGAACGCGCCGGTCACGGGGTCTCCACCACGAGGTCGCCCGCGTGCAGATTCTCCCGGTGTCCCGCGTGCTCGACCCACAGCGAACCGTCCTCGTCGAGCTCCCGGATGGTGCCGACCGGGCGACCGTCGAGGCGCGCAGACCGCCCCCGGCCGTACAGCCTCGCTCGGCATCGGGCGACGGTGTTCAACTGTCCGCCACGGGTCCGGAGCGCCTCGTGGGCGGCCCGGATCCGCGGGACGAGGTCCGCTTCGACCTGCGCGGGCGTTCGGCGGACATCCACGAGCTCGTTCAGCTGGGCGATGTCCGATCGGAGAGCTGGCGCGAACGACTCGATCGGCGCTGCGACGTTGACGCCAACTCCGGCCACCAGCGCATGACCGAGCGACGGCGAAGCGATCCGATCGACGAGCACGCCCGCGAGCTTCCGGGCGCAGGTTTCGACCGTGAACACGTCATTGGGCCACTTCAGGCAGGTCGGGGCCCCGTACCCCCCGACCGTCTCGGAGATCGCGAGACCGAACGCCATCGGGGCCAGTGAGAGGGAGCGCGCCGGCTCGGAAAGAACGATCGAGAGATAGAGTCCACCGGGCGGAGAAGTCCACCGATGATCGAGCCGTCCACGACCGGATCGCTGCGTCTCGGCCACGATCAGCGTTCCCTCGGGGGCCCCGTCCCGGGCCCATCGCACGGCGATCTCCTGGGTCGAGTCGACCGCCGAGAAAGAGTGACGGAGGGTCAGGAGCGCACCCCGCTCGCGGCTGAGGTGTCGGCCCCCATAACAGCTTGCCCGGCGTCCGCCCGTTAAGCCTCCTCACCCCAAAGGTTAACCCGGGGGCCGACTCGGCTCGGGGTCGAGCGATGAGTTGCCTTGTGCCTTTGCTGACGGACGCCGGGCAGGGTGTCGAAGCCCAGATCAAGCCGCAGCTGACGGGCTTCTTCGGCGCCGTGATCCGTTCGTACCTGCCACAACGCTGGGTGTTCCAGACGGAAGAGGGCGCCGCGACGCTCAACGTCGATGCCCACGGAGCGGTAACGGTCCTCGCGGGGGCACAACCCCAACCCGACGTCACGGTCCGTATCGGCCACGCCAAGTTGGCGGCGGCACTGACGCACCGCCGCGCGGGCGGCCTACCTCCCGGACCGGTGGATGTGAAGGCCCACACACCGAAGGGCCAGACCGCGTTCGATTTCGCCCGACGTCGGCTCGGGCTCTAGCCGGCCGTCGGCGGTCGGAGCAGGGCCCCGCGGCGACCGTTCCGACCGAACCAGCGGTACGGACGGCCCCCCACGGACGCGACGAACTCTTCGAACGCCTGATTGCGGGTGATGTCGTCGGTCAGGAGGTAGCCGCCCGGCCGGATCTTCGGCCAGGCGACGCGGTACTCCCAGATCATGTTCTGGTACGAGTGGTCCGAATCATGAAAGAAGACGTCAACGCTCCCGAGCTTCTCCAGCAGCTCCGGTAGCAGCGGGTTGGAGGGACCGAGGCTGAGCTTCCATCGGTCGCGCAGGTCGTCGGGGACGACCGCACCGGTCTCCTGGGGGGCGCGAACGTGTGTCCGGTCTCGCACGCCGTCCCCGTCGATTCGTCCTTCGGGGTCGGTCGTAGGAAGGTCAATCGAATAGAGGGTCCCATCCGCGTTGTCGTGAAGTGCCTGCAGCAGGTACGCGCTCGAATATCCCATCGCGACGCCGGTTTCAACCACGACCGTCGGCCGCGCAAGGCGGAGGATCAGGTAGAGGATCTCGCTATAGGAATCGGCGCGTCCTCCCGGGCTCGATCCCAGGGCGCCGCTCCGTTGCAGCTCCGCCTCCTTCTGTTGGATCCGCTCGTAGAACCGGTCCTTCTCCAAAAGGTCGCGCCAGCACTGTGTGACCTCGGAACCGGTCCGCTGGAAGAATCGCCCGAGGGCAGCGGGGGAACGGTAGGCGCCCCACATCTCCCGCGCGAACTCTCCGGGATGGTGTCGCAACTGGTACATCGGGGCAGGTGAAAGGCGACGGGCGACTCCAAGACCGGACATCGTTGGTACGCCCCCGTCGGTTCGTCGATGCTCTCGAATAAAGCGATTTGCCGCGCTCGGTCAGGGACCGCCGCTACCCGAATTCGCCCCGAGTACGAGGATGGACAGATAAACGATTCGCACGCCGCGGCCCCGCATTAGATTCGCGCAGACTGCGAGGCAGCCCACCTCGGGCGTCGGGCGGCCGCTACGGCTCAGCGCTCACCGGTTCGTCGGCGTCGGACCCGACGGCCTGATGCCACCGCGACACCGAGGGCCCCCGTAACGAGGAAGAAGATCAGCACGAGCAAGGACCATGGTGAGCCCATGCGGGACGACGTAAACAGGCCCCCGAAGCTGGACTGTGCGCCGGGGCTCCCCGAACCGCCGAGGGGCGTGCCCCCCTGGTCTTGGGGTCCCCCGGTGGAAGCAGCCCCCGAACAGTTGCCCGTCCCGTTGTCGCAGCCGCTCGCTCCTCCGGTTCCGACGCCGTACCCGGAAGAATTCCCGCCCTGGTTGCTGCCGGAACCAGCCCCACTACCGGAGGAATTGCCGCTCTCGTTCCCTCCCGAACCACTGCTGCCGCCGGAGCCGGAACCGCCGCTCGAACCGTTCCCGGTGGAAGCGATCGTCCCGTTGAAGATCCAGGTGTCGCTGAGACGACCGCCGAACTGAGCGCCAGCAAACAGCAGAACGTAGCCGTCCGACCCGTCGAACGTCATCCCCTCGGCACCACGGGCCGAGGGTGCCGTGGCGAGCCCGCTGGACAGATCGGTCCAGGAGCCATTCGTGAACGCCCACGTGTCGTTGAGCACGCTGTAGCAGCCCTGAGAGGTGCATCCGCCGAACATCAGCAGGCCGTTCAGGCCCGGATCATACGTAAGTCCCGGGTCCCAGCGGGCGGCCGGAGATACGGTCGGCGACAAGGTGGCCCACGTACCATTGACGTACGTCCACGTGTCGGAGAGGCCGTTGAAGCTGGCGTCGACACCTCCGAAGAGGACGATGCTCCCGATCGCAGTATCGTACGCCATGCCCATATCCCGGCGCGCCGATGGCGCCGTGCCGCCGGTCGGGGAGATCGTCGTCCACGCTCCCGCCTTGTACGACCAGGTGTCGCCGAAGTAGGTGGTGGCCCCCGAATATGGAGCTCCGCCGAACAGCACTACGTAGCCGTCGAGGGCGTCGTAGGCCATCCCGGCTTGGAAGCGCGCCGCCGGGGAGGTGGTCGGGCTCTGCTGGGTCCAGCTCCCGTTCGACCAGCTCCACGTGTCATTGAGGCCGCTCCCGTTGATCGCCTCCCCACCGAACATCAGGACGTAGCGGTCGGCGGCGTCGTAGGTGAGGGCTTCCATGAATCGGGGCGAGGGCGAGGTCGTGAGGCCCGCCGTGACATTCGACCACGTCCCGTTCGCGAACTCCCAGGTGTCATTGTGCGCACCCGACACCATCGGCGCGCAACCCGACAGGCCGTCGAAGAGCAGGACGTAGCCGTCCGCGAGATCGTCGGTCATCCCCATGCTGCTGCGGCACGCCGGGGAGGTCGCCAGACCGGCGGTGACGTTGGTCCACCCCGTTGCATTGGTGATCGTCACGCGGCCGCCCGATCCGCCGTTCCCGCCGCCGATCCCGTTACCCGAACTGCTCCCGTTGACACTCCCGGAGAAGACCCAGGTATCGGCCAATCGACCGTTGTACTGCGCCCCTGCGAAGAGGACAACGTATCCGTCGGCCGCGTCGTACGTCATCCCTTCCGCCCCGCGGGCCGAGGGAGCGGCCGACAACCCAGCGGTGAGGTCCGACCAGGTACCGTTCGCGAACACCCAGGTATCGCGGAGCATGGTGTAACACCCTTGGGAGGTGCACCCACCGAACAGGAGGAGGCCGTTCACGCCCGGATCGTACGTCAGACCCGGGTCCCACCGCGCGGGAGGCGCGGTCGTCAGCGTCGCGGCGGTCCAAGTCCCATTGAGGTAGGTCCACGTGTCGGAGAGTCCGGTGAAGCTCGCATCCACGCCCCCGAACAGCACGACGCGCCCGTTCGCGGGATCGTACGCCATACCCATGTCCCGGCGCGCCGACGGGGCGATCCCCGACGGCGGGGATATCGAGCTCCACGCCCCGGCCTTGTACGACCAGGTGTCACCGTAGTACGAGGACGCGCCCGAAAACGGGGCCCCCCCGAAGAGCAGGACATATCCGTCGGCGGCGTCGTACGTGATCCCCGCCTGGAACCGGGCCGACGGAGCGACGGTCAGGGTCAGCTGGGTCCAGGTCCCGTTCGACCAGGTCCAGGTATCGTTGAGACCGCTTCCGTTGAGGGATTCCCCGCCGAACATCAGCACGTAATGGTCCGCCGCGTCGTAGGTGAGCCCCTCCATGAACCGGGGCGAGGGGGAGGTGGCGAGCCCGGCCGTGACGTTCGACCAGGTGCCATTGGCGTACTCCCAGGTGTCGTTGTGCGCGCCGGAGACACCGGCCGGGCAGCCCGAGAGCCCGTCGAGCAGGAGGACGTAGCCATCGGCCGCATCGTAGGTCATCCCAATGCTGCTCCGGCACGCCGGAGACGCCGCGAGCGAGGCGGTGATGTTGCTCCAGCCGGGACCGCTTACGGACGACGGGACCAATGACGGACCACAAGCCGCAGCCCCTGCTGCGAAGGCACACCTGATCGCGTGTCCCGCCGCCGGACCCTGGCCCGCGGACAGGGACCGCGCCGCGGCGGTCAGTGCACCGCTGACATCCGTCCCGATGACACTGACGGCGTGGCCCGGAAGTCCGGCGGGGGCGGAGGTCCCTCCGGCCCCCCCGGCCAGAACCCCCCCACCGGGTAGGATGAGCAGGGCGGCAAGCCCGGAGAGCGCGACGATCGAGCTTGCGCGAGACCGACGCACCGCGGAGGCCCACCGAGAGACGGAAGCGAGCGCATCGGCGCAACTCGGACCGCGGGTGCGGGGTAGGTTCGGGGAAGACCCGGGCAGGCGGCGCGCGGACTGCATCAAGGGTCCATTGCGTGCCCGGAGGAGATAAACCGCCAGCGCATGTATGGCCGCAAGACGGCATCTCGACGCCGTACGGCACTTTCGTAAGGTCCGGTGGACGGTGAGGCCGCTAGCCGGACGTTCTGCTGGGGGAGGGGGTCCGCAGCGATCGGGCGAGGGTTTCGCCGCGATCGGTGAGACGGTACACTTTCCGACGGCGGGTGCCACCCGTCACGTGTTGGACCTCGGTGACCAGCAGTCCGGATGCCTCCAGGCGGACCAATGTCTTGGCGAACGCGCTCTGATCTCGACCAAGGGCCCTGCCGATCCCCTCCTGCGTGAAGGACACCGGGGCGACCTCCCCCGGGCCGAGCCTTCCCTGGCGATACAGGTGCGTGAGGATTTGCTGGGAGAGCGAGGCCTCCGGGCCGTTGCGAGCAGCAGGATCCGCTCCCGCGGCTCCCTCGACGGCGGGCATCGCGGACGCGGGCGAGGCATTCGATGGTGGCGGGGAGCGGTCGGCCGGCGTGACGGGGGAGGGCGCCGGGGGTGCGTCCGTGGTCGGCGGGGGCCGGCGGCGCCACAGCACGAGTCCCACTAGGAGTGCGACCGCCGCGGCCACCGTCCCGACCAGGGCAAACGTTTCCCATTGAGGCCCCGAGGCCGTTGCGTTTCGCCCGGCCGGTGGAGGAATGGGAGTGGTGCCGCACGTCAGGGGCGGGGACGTCAACGTCGCGCTCGCCGAGGTGTGGGTCCCCCGGGAGTCCGAGGCGTTCATCGTCACGGTGGGGGAGGTGCCGGCCGTCGTGTTCCACACGACGTGGAGCGAGGAACCGCCCACGGACCAGGATACCGTGTACGGCCCGAGCCCGCCACTGGTCGAGCCAGTGAGCGAATACGTCGACGTGGGGGAGGAACCCACGCATGCCTCGCTGATCAGAGACCAGTCGACGGCCGCCAGGAACGGCGCAAAAGCGTTGACCGTCACGCTGGCGCTAGCGGTCTCCGAGAACTGATCGGAGACCGAGAAGGCAAAGGTGTAGTTGCCAGCGGTGGTGAGGTTGTACGTGACGTTCGGGCCGAGCAAGATCTCCGCCACTCCGGAGATGTGCCACTGATCGTTGCCCAGGTTCGTGCCGCCAAGGCTCCGGCCCGTAAGTCGGACCGAGAAAGGAACCGTACCCGACGACGGCGTTGCGGTCGCTGACGCGTTGGGGCGGGCGTTGACCACGACCGTGCCCAGGGAGAGGTTGAGCTGTCTTCCCGCCCCGTCGTGCACGAGCAGGGAGGCGGGGAACTCCCCGGTCGCATTCGGGGTACACGCGAAACTTCCCACTCCGACGGGCCCGCAACCGGGGACGCCAGTGATCTCCACGTCAACGGGGGTTGCGGCCCCACTCACGCTGACGTTCCCGGCGAGCGACATCCCGAGATCGATCGGCCCGGTCCCCATCGACGCCGCGCCGCTGAGGGCGATGAGGAACCTCCATGTATCCCCCACCCGGCCTTGGGCCCCGGCGCCTCCGAACATCAGTTCTCCACCGGTCCCGGTCTCGTACGCGAAGCCCGCCGAGCCGCGGCCCGACGGACCGCTGCCGGCACTTGCAGTGAGATTGGTCCAACCCTGGGTAGTAAAGCTCCAAACATCGTCGGCGGCCGGGTTGCAACCCAGCGCGAGGCAGCCACCGAACAACAGGGGCGCTCCGATGCTCTGGTCGTACGCCCCGGAGCCGTCCCAGCGAGGGGATGGCCCAGCGGCGGCGGAGAGCAGGCTCCAGGTCCCCGCCTTGAATAGCCACGTGTCATTGAGGGGGACCCCCGAAGACGAAACACCGCCGAATAGGATGAGCCCGTTCCGGGCAGGGTCGTCGATGAGTATCGGGTCGCGTCGGGGCGACGGTTGAACCCCCCCGGTCGCCTCGGTCCAATTCCCATGCGCGTAGAGCCAAGTGTTCGGGTAGAAAGTACCGCCGCCGGGGATCGTGCTCCCTCCGAACAGTACGAGGTATCCGTCGGTCGAGTCGTAGGCCATTCCCGCTTGCAGTCGGGCTTCCGGTAGGAGCGCGAGGTGCGCCAGCGCCCATCCGCTCGAGCCGAAGGTCCACGTCTCGTTGAAGGGGGTGTCCGTAAGGTTCGTCCCGTCGACAAGCACCACGTCCCGGTCCAACGCATCGTAGCCCATCGTACCGAAGAATCGGGCGGCGGGGGTGGTCCCGCCCGTCCGATTGGTCCAGCTACCGGCGCCGAAGGTCCACGTGTCGCCGAGCGCGTACGAGCTGGATGCGGAACACGAGCCCAGCCCGCCGAACAGCACGCTCTCGTTCAGGGCGTCGTCCCAAGTCATCCCGAAACTGCTGCGACACCCCGGAGAAGCGTTGAGCGTGCCACTGAGGTTGGCCCACCACGAGCTGGCGCCGGGGTAGCTCAGGGGGCCGCGCCCCCGCTCGCACGACAGGGAGGAGGTACAGGGGAGGGCCAACCTCGACGCCCGCTCCAAGGAAAGCGCGGCCGCTCCCGGACTCTCACCCCGAACCGGCGCCGGGCGCGCGCCAAAGCCGGTCGCCCCATTCGCCGGAGAGTACGGGAGGGTCAGGAGCACGATCAGCGCCAGCGCGCTGAGCAGAGTCAGCGCCCGACGCAGCCGTGCTCGGAGACCCTGTGCGGCCGAGGGCTGTCGCCTCGGGTTCATCGTCGCGCGAGTAATCCGGGTCCGCCATAACGTTCGCGGAAGCCCGTGCGATGTGCCGGCCAGGACGCGTCGGGCGCGCTCGACCGACGACGTTCCCGCCCCGACCCGGGGGGCCGGAACTGGAGTGGCTCCCTTACCGGGATATCTCCCGGGCTCGCTGGGCCATCTTGACCACGGCGCGGACGGCCGCCGCGGCGTTCTCGATGCGATCCTGAGCCTGCAACCGCGTCTCGCCGGGGCCCGAGATGCCGAGGCCGAGAGGTTTGGCGAACTCCACGGAAAGATCCAGGAGCTTGCGCGCGGCCTGGTTCATGACGACCTCGTCGTGGTTCGTCTCCCCCTCAATGACCGCACCCAGGGTGACCACCGCGTCGACGTCGCTCCGCTGCAGCAGGAGTTTGACCGCCAGCGGCATATCGTAGACGCCGGGGGTCTTGACGACCGGGCCGAGCTTCGCGCCGAGGAACTCGACCTCCTCCTTCGCGCGCTCGAGCATCATCATCGTGACGTCAAAGTTGAACTCGCTCGCCACCAGCGCCACGCGCAACCCCTGCCCTTCCTTTCCGCTCTTCGGCATCGTTGATCTCCTGGGAGTGTGATAGTTTGCGAGGTCAGTGCGTCGGCCGCACCGCCCCCACGTCGGCGAACCCCTGGCGCAGCCCCGTCCCCGCCCGGCGGGCCAGGTCCCGGGGACGCATCAGGAGCGAGTAGGCGTTGAGCGCGTGCTCCTCCGCGCGCCGCCGCGCGAGCGTTTCCAGCTCCTTGTCGTCGGCGGCCTCGCCTTCGAAGACGAAGCACTCGACGACCGGTTTGGCCTCGAGCACGGCCGCGAAGATCAGCCCGAGCGACGCTTCGTGGGCGCAGGTCTTGTCGTACTCGGCCTTGCCGGGCATGCCGAGGGCGAGGCACAGGTCGGCCCCGTCCAGGAACAGACGGCGGCAGGCGACGGGCAGATCCTTGATCCCCGGGACCGTAGCCGGTAGTACCTTGATGCCGGTACCGGCGCCCGCCAGCGCCCGCCTGGCGTAGTACGCCATGTCGACCCGGGCGAACGTGGTGTCGACGATCCCGATCCGCTTCACTTCACGGCCTCGTTGTGGCGGGCGCGTTCCAGGATCCGCTCGACGATCTTGCGCGTGGCGAGCTCGTCGTGGGGGGACGGTCCGATCCGCGCCACGCGTACGGGGACGCCCCGGCGCTCGCACTCCGCCGTGACCTCGCGCTCGTTCCAGACCTGGTTGTAGCCGAGCGCGATGATCGCGGGTTTGAGGTCGACCACGGTCTGGTAGATGTCCGAGGTCGATCCGAGGACGGCCTGGTCGACCGGCTTCAACGCCTCGACCATCTCCCGCCGCAAGTGCTCGGGGACGTACGGCTCGCGCTTGAGACGGCGGGCGGTCTGGTCCCGGGCCACGACGACGACGAGCTCGTCGCCGAGCTTGCGCGCCTCCGTCAGGAAGTAGAGGTGTCCCGAGTGCAGGAGGTCGAAGACCCCGGTGGCCATCACCCGGACCATGACCGCCATGCCTCGGCGATGGTGCGGCCTTCCAGGAAGACCCATCCGTGGCGGTCGGCGTAGCGACGGGCCGCCTCCAGCGAGCGGGCGCCCCCGGAGTCCCCCAGCATCTCGCAAACGGTGGCGGACTCCGAGAGGCCGGCCATCCGGGCCAATGAGATGGCGAGTTCCGTATGGCCTTTTCGTTCCGCGACGAGCCCCGGCGCGGAGTAGAGGAGGGGAACGTGCCCGGGGGAGGCGAACTCGGCCACGAACCGCGCCGCCAGCTCCCCGTCCGATAGGGTCGGGGCGTCTCGCGCGAGGGCGCCGATGGAACGGATGGTGAGCGCGCGATCGTTGTCGGGGACCCCGGTGAACGTCGCGCGATGGTTGACCGTGATGCCGAAGGCGCTCCGGGCGTCGTAGCGGAGCTGGACCCGCCGCAGCGACGCGAGGAGCGGATAGCGATCCTCGGCCGCGCTGAGAAGGTCGGTGAAGTAGGGGAGCTTGAGCCGGGCCCGCAGCTCCTCGCTGATCGCCGTGCACATGAGACCCCCGGCATCCTGCCGGGCCAATCGCACGAGCTCGGGGGTCGCCTTCTCGGAGAGGAAGATGAGGTCGGTCTCGCCCTCCCGGTCCGCCGCGTCGAAGACGAGGATCGGCTCGCCGTGGGCCAGGCTGTCGCCCGCCAGCGCGAGGGGCGCCGGTAGGGGTAACCGGGTGACCGGCGGCCGCAGCGCGAGCATCGGGTCGTACGAGCGACGTCCGGGTAATAAATAATGCGTAGATACTCAGGAATGAGTTGATGGCCGACGGGAAGGGTAGAGAAGCAGCGAGGCGGCTTGACGTTCCCTCGACAGCACCCCGAAGGGCGCTGTTAGGAGGTGATCCATCTGCAGGTTCCCCTACAGATACCTTGTTACGACTTAGTCCCCCTTGCTGAACCGAAGTTCGAGCGACCCAAATGAGTCACCCTCACTCCGACCCAACTCGGATGACTTGACGGGCGGTGTGTGCAAAGAGCAGGGGCACATTCACCGCGGGATGTTGACCCGCGATTACTACGGAATCCATTTTCATGAGG
>JAKIWD010000095.1 GCA_022750205.1 Thermoplasmata archaeon | reverse complement strand
GGATCACGCTGGACGCCGACGAGGACCTCCTTGCCGCCGCCGATCATCGCCTCGAGCTCGAATCCCTCGATACGGGCGGACGGAGCCGTTCGGGTGAGCGTCGACTTCATGGTCCCGAACGCCGTGCGCAGCGCCTCGGGACCCGCGAGGTTCAGCGCGACCCCGCCGACGTCCGTCTTGTGGGAGATATCCGGCGACGCTACCTTCAACACGACGGGGTACCCGATCTCCTGGGCGGCGCGGACGGCTTCCTCCTCGGTCCGGACCCGGCGCGAGGTGGCGAAAGGGATCCCGTACGCCTCGAGCAGGCGGCGGGCCGCGAACTCGGGCAGCACCGTCGTGCCGCTACGGGCGGCGTCGGCGAAGGTCTCGGCGACCGCGGTCGCATCCACGGCGAAATGGCGGACCTCGGTGTGGGGCCGGGCGCGCCAGGCATGATACCGAGCCAGGCTCGCGAGTCCCGAGACCGCCTCTTCCGGGAAGGTGAAGGTCGGAACCCGATGACTCTCGAGGTACTGCACTTCGCTCGTGAGATCCGACAGGCCGAACAGGCAGGCGGCCACGGGCTTATCGGTGTGACCGAGCCCTTCGAGGATCGCGTCGGCGACGGCCCGTCCCGTGACGGCCCCGGTCGGCGTGGCGATGACGAGGGCCCCGTGGAACTCCGACGCGCTCAGGAGCCGCTGCAGGGAGCTCACGTACTGGGCGGGCTGGGCATCGGCGGTCATGTCGACGGGGTTCCCGAGCGACGAAGAGGGCGAGAGGGTCTCGGCGAGGGCGGAACGGACCGACTCGGACGGCTCGGGCAGCTCCAGGCCGAGCCGGGCGCAGGCATCGGCCGCGACGATGCCCGGCCCTCCGGAGTTGGTGAGGATCGCCAGTCTCGGCCCGTCCATCCGCAGGCCGGTCGCGAACATCTTGGCCATCCGGAAGAGGTCGCCGATCGTGTCCGCACGCAGGACACCGGACTGCTCGAAGAGCGCGTCGAACAGGCGGTCCTGCCCGGACCGGGCGAGCGAACCGGTGTGACTCCGGGCCGCGCGTTCGCCGGCTGCCGAACGCCCGCTCTTGATCACGAGGATCGGCTTGTGTTCCGTGATCTCGCGCGCGGTCTCGAGGAAGCGCCGGCCGCTGGCGAGGCTCTCGATGTACAGCAGGATGACCTGCGTCGAAGGGTCCTCGGCGAACGACTGCAGGATATCGTTCTCGTCGACGCCGGCACGATTGCCCACGGAGACGAACTGGGAGAAGCCGATCCGCTCCGTGAGCGCGTACTGAAGGATGCCGGCACACAGCGCGCCGCTCTGGGAGACGAAGGCGATGTTCCCGCGGGCGGGGAGCGTTTGGGAGAACGTGGCGTTGAGGGCGACCTTCGGGTCGGTGTTGAGGACGCCGAAGCAGTTGGGTCCGACGAGGGACATCCGGTGCCGCCGAGCAGCGGCGACAAGCTCCGCTTCGCGGGCGATCCCCTCCCCACCCACCTCGCGGAACCCGGCGGAGATCACGACGGCTCCGCGGGTCCCACGACGGCCCAGCTGATCGACGACGCCCGCGACCGAGGGGGCGGGAACGATCACCACCGCCAGGTCCGGGGTCTCCGGCAGCGCGTCGATGTCGGCGTAGCAGCGGACGCCGGAGATGCTCTTGGCCGTCGGATTCACCGGGTAGACCACGCCTTGGTAGCCCGCCGTCAGGATGTTCCGGAACAGCGCGGCACCGACGCTGGTCGGTCGGTTGGAGGCGCCAATCACCGCGACCGACCGCGGCTGGAACAGCTCGGGGAGCGGTGCCGGACGTCCCACCGTCATCTCGGGGTCCCTCTCGGCGCATCGAGGTGCCGTGCGTTATATAGCGTGCCCTGCCTTCGAAGCCGATGGCGACTCCGGAGGGCTCCGGTCACCCTACGTCGAGCCCGCCCACGCCCCAACCGCCGCGCCGTGCCGGGGGAGTTCTCCAGCGGATGGACAAGGGCCGGATCGGCCGGGTCATCGCGGTCGGTTCCGGAAAGGGTGGCGTAGGGAAGTCGTCGTCGACCGCGCTGCTGGCGGCCTCGCTGGTGCGACGTGGGCTCAAGGTCGGCATCCTCGACGCGGACGTCACCGGCCCGTCGATCCCCAAGCTGCTCGGGCTCCACGGTCCGCTCGTGGACCGGGGCGAGGGCATCGAGCCGGCGATGACTTCGCAAGGCATCCCCGTCGTTTCCTCCCAGTTCCTGGTCGAGGACGAGCAGACGCCGGTCATCTGGCGGGGCCCTCTCGTGACGCGCCTCATCACCCAATTCTTCGGCGGGGTCAACTGGGGAACGCTCGACTACCTGCTGCTCGACATGCCTCCGGGGACGAGCGATGTACCGCTCACCGTCTTCCAGACGATCCCGCTCGACGGGATGCTCTTCGTGTTCACCCCGCAGGAGCTGGCGGCGCTGATCGTGAAGAAGGCGATGAACATGGCGCGCGACCTGCACGTGCCGCTCCTCGGGATCGTCGAGAACATGTCGTACCTCGAGTGCCCTCACTGCCACGAGCGTATCGAGCTGTTCGGCCCGAGCCGGGTCGCTCAGGTCGCCGAGGAGTACGGCGTGCCGGTGATCGCCCAGCTCCCGGTCGACCCGCAGTTGTCGATCCTCGGCGATGCCGGTCGCCTGACCGAATACTCGAGTCCCGCGGTCGAGGCCTACGGCACGGCGTTCCTCGCCGCGCTGGACGAGGCTAAGAAGAGCCAGCTGACGGTGCTTTGACCCCGCGCAGTTCGCGGAACGCCAGGGTCTCGACGGGGACCTCTCGCCGCCGGAGAGCGAGGGCCAGTCCCGGTAGGTGCGCGTCCCCTACCACAGCCGCGATCCGGCCGTAGCCGTTGGATCGCATCGTCGCGAGGCGCGTCGCCATGTGCTCGTTGCGATCGTCGATGAGCACGCGCGCGATGGTGGGGTACGCCTCGCGCACCTGCTCGAGGTAGTCGGCCGGTGCCTCGGCGTACTCGTCGATCTGGTGCTCGATGATCCGGGTCGGGACGACCAGCCCGATGATCGAGCCGACGAGCAGCGTGATCCGCTCCTTGAACGAGAGGGACCTCAACAGCCGGCCCATCGTCTCGCGGATCGGATCGTCGATCAGGAGGAGCGGGATACCGCGCTCCCGGGCGAGGTCGGCCGCGGTGCGCATCTCAGCGCCGGGGACCCCGGCTCCGATCTGTTCGCCGAGGCGCCGCTGTACCGTTGACCAGAGCCGGAGGAAGAGGGGCGCGTTCCCGCCCCGCGCGGCGTTCGGCTGCGGGGTAAGGATCGCCCCGGCGCGCTCGGCGTCCAGCTCGACGGCGATGGCGTCCAACGTCCGCTCGGCGAGCACCCCACGGATGGGGCCATTGAGATCGACGACGTGGGCCGCCCCGATCAACAGGACGGGCGCCTGCATCGTGCTGCTGAGCATGTCGTTGTCACACGTCGATGGATTAAGGGAGTTTACCTCCGGGTCGGAAGTGAGTCCGGGGCGGTCGGGGGAGCTCCGGCGTTCTGGCCGAGCCGGCGGACGTCTGGGAGCGAGAGCATCACGAGCCCGTTGAGCGCCAGGCCCACCGCCGCGATCCAGTACACGTCCGTGATCCCGTAACGCGCCGCGAGCAGCCCACCCGTCAGCAGACCCCCTGGGATCGCGGCGAACGAGCCGACGGAGTCGATGCTCAGTACGCGGGCGAGGATCTCGTTCGGGACGATCGCCTGCATCGTGGCGAAGTAGACGGTATTGATCAATCCCAGGCACAGGCCCCCGACCGTCGCCGCGACGAGGGAGACGGGAAGCTTCGTGGCGAAGGCGAGCACGCCCACCACGCCGCCCTGCAAGAGGACCGACGCGCCCATCAGCGACCCGGCGACCCGACGCGGGTGCAGCCGCCCCACGGCGAGCGCTCCGACGACCCCGCCGGCCGATAGGGCCGCCAGGAGGTAGCCGTAGGCGGCGGGGTCCGCTCCGAAGCGGCTCGTCGCGTAGACAACGAGGAAGCCGGCGACCATCATGAACAGGAAGTTCGCCGGCATGAAACCCACCGTGACCTCCAGGATCGGGCGGTGGTCGCGCATGTACCGCAACCCTTCGGAGAGTTGGGAGGCGAAGCTCGGTCGCGTCCCGGTCGACGCCGCGATGGGCTGGCCGAATTGCGCGCCGATCTGCAGGATGAGTACGGCCGAGAGCCCGAACGTGATCGCGTTGGCCCCGAGCCCGAGCACCGCCCCGGCGAAGGCGACCAGAAGACCCCCGCCCGCCGAGCCCACGAGGTAGGCGAGCTGGGTGGACGCGTTGAGGAGCCCGTTGGCCCCTTCGAGCGCGGCGGTCGGAACGAGTCGGGGCAGGATCGCCTGGGAGGCCGGGGTGAACACCGCCGTGAAGCTGAACACCACGACCATGACCGCGAGGATGAGGAACAGGGAGAATCCGACGACCGCGAGGAACACCGCCAGACCGGCCATGGCGGCCATGCGGGAGAGATCGCACGCCACCATCAGCCGACGACGGTTGTAGCGATCGGCGAGCACTCCGGCGAGCAGCCCGAGGACGATCCCGGGGATGACCCCGGCGAGCCCGACGTAGGCGATGTCGAGCGAGCTGCCCGTGACGTGGTAGACCAGCCAGCTCACGGACACAGAGGAGATGGCTCCCCCTAACGCCGAGGTCACCTGCGAACCGAACACGGCCCGGAACGCAGGGACGGACCAGACGCCGCCCCGGTTCGGAGTGACCGCCTCGTGCGGCGTGCGTTCGACAGGAACGGCCATCGGGAGACCGCCGAGCGACACCGACCCGGGTTAACCGCGTTCCCCGGGGCGACCACGCGCGCGTTGGCACGCCGCAGTGCCCACGCCACCTCGGCGAAACTCCAAATACGACAGCGAGGTCGGCCCGCCGATGGCCTGGACCCTGTTTTCCGTCCCCTCTCCCAAGAAGGGCGAGCTCGACGAGGTGCTCCGGGACGACCGTCTCTCCCGCCAGAGCCAGAAGGTGCGGGACGCCCCGTCGGCCGGCGGCCCCGCGGGAACACTCTACGTCCTAATCGAAGGCGGAGCGGAGGCGATCACCCACGCCGACACGTTGCTGTCGTCGGTAGGGACCAAGCTCCCGGCTGCGGAGGCCGAAACGCTCTATCGTCGGTTGAAAGAAGAGGAAGAGAACGCCTCGACCGGGATGGGTCTGTTCTTCACCGACTGAACGCGGCCCTACTCTCCCTCGGGGGGCGCCTGCGAGGCCTCGAGGTCGTCCCCGCCGGCGAATCCGCGCTGGAGGGACTGGTACAACGCTTCCAAGCCTCGCCCGTCCTTGCTCGAGGTCGGCAGCAGCGTGGTGAGGGGCGACAGCGTGCTGATCGCTCGGAGCATCTCGGTCGACAGCTGCACGTCGGGGGTCGGACTGTCCCGCGTCACGGCATCCAGAAGGCGCTCGGGGTCGTCTCCCCAGGCCGTGATCTCCTCAAGCTGCTCGGCGGTCAGGACATCCGACTTGGATAGGAGATTGAGCATCGGCAGGCGAAATCGGAATTCCACCGTCGCCGAGAGGAGCAGCAGCGAGACAAATCCGGACGCGGACCGGGCGAGGGATGGATCGAACAGGAAGGCGATCGCCGACCGATCCCCCGACAGGGCATCGACGATGGCCTTGGACGATTCCCGGAACGCGAACAGCTCGACCTGGCCAGGCGTGTCGACGAGCACGTAATCGGCCTTGAGCTCGGCCACCGCCTGGCGGATCTCGAAGATCTTCAGCGCGATCATGTCGGCGGCCGCCACCTGGCCCCCGTTGGGCCCGAGCTTGTACTCCTCCATGACCTCCGGGAGCCGGACCCACTCGCGGATGTCGATGTCCGGGTCGAGGTCCGTCGACTCGTTACCGGGATCGAGGTTGACGATGATCGGGTCGTACCCCGCCGATTTCAGCCAGCTACCGAACGCCGTGACGAGGTGGGTCTTGCCGGCACCGGCCGTGCCGGTGAAGTAGATCGTGGACGAGTCTTCCATCAGCCGCTCTTGGTCGGCGGCGCGGACTCGCGGAGCGATGTGGCGATGCGCCGGATCGCTTCGGTCTTGGTGATCCCGGCCTGCTTGGCGATCTTGACCCTCCCGCCGTACTTCTGGACTTGACGAGGGTACTGTTTGTTCGGCTCGGCCTCGGCTTGGAACCCCAGCTGCCGGGCGGCGGCGACGATCATCTCGGCCGTGACCTCGGGGACCGCGATCGTGGAGGGGATCCTTCGTCCGAGTGCGCGCGAGCCTTCCTTTTCCAAGTAGGCCGGGTAGACGTAGAAGTGGTCCGGCATCGGGCCTTCCGGGCCGCCGCCTAGCGACGTGCTGTGGGGGAAGCAGCCTTTGCGAGCCGCACGCCGTTCAGGACGCCGTCCTGACCGGGTCGGGAACGGATCTGCACGAGACCGAGATCGGTCTCGAGCACCGCACCGCGGGTGATGATGTTGCGTTGCACGTAGTTCGGATTGGAGGAGTTCTCGCGCACCGTCACGATGGTCCCGACCTTCGTCACCTTCGTGGCCGGGTCGTACACGTTGACCTTCTGGGCGGTCAGGATGCGGAGCTTGACATTGCCGCCGCGTCCGCGATACCGCTTGACGGTACCCGCGCCGACGGTCGCGTGCTGGAGCTCGGGTCCGATTTCAAAGCGCCGCTTCTTGCGGATCGGCCTCAGCCGTCCGCCAGTGCTCTTGCGTCGGGAGCGCCCTCGCCAGATGCCCATGGTGTCGCGGAGCGGTCGGAGTTGGGTGCTCTATAAGACGCTTCGCACGCGGGCGGTTCGCCGGCGCGCGTACGGGTCTGTCCCACCCGCCCCGCCGAGGGTGCTTAAGGTGGCGTCGCCCTCGGGGAATCGGGAAGTCGTGGTCGATCTGGCCGAGCAGCCCGGCAGCGAGAAAGACGAGCGCATCCTCGGCATCGACGAGGCGGGCCGCGGCAGCTTGCTCGGCCCACTCGTCGTCGGCGGATTCGTCACGGCGGCGTCGACCGCGGCGACGCTCCCCGCTCTCGGAATCCGCGATTCCAAACTTCTCTCGGCGCCGCAACGGGAGCGCGCGTACGCGACGATCGGGCCTCTCGGCGTGCGATTGGCGCTGCACCTCTCCCCCGGAACGATCGATGCCCATGTGCGACGCGGTGGATTGAACGACCTGGAGGCCAAGGCGTTCGGGCAACTCGCTCGTCGCGCGGGCGTCCAGCGCGTTTTCGTCGACGCCTGTGACCCGGTCGCGATCCGATTCGGAGAGTCGGTCCGCCGTTGGGCCGGCGGAACGGTGGAGGTCGACGCCCGGCACCACGCGGACCGAACGATACCGGTCGTCGCCGCGGCCTCCATCGTCGCCAAGGTCCGGCGGGACCGAGCGGTGGCTCGCCTTTCCCTCTCGCTCGGCGGCGCCCTAGGTAGCGGCTACCCCTCGGACGCCCGCACGACCGAATTCGTGCGCTCGTTCCTCGCCGAGGGACGGCCCGCCCCGAGTTGGCTGCGGGCCTCCTGGAAGACGATGGATCGACTCCTCCCGAGACCCCCTCTCCGTACGCTGGAGACGTTCACGCCGTGATCGAATCGGCACTCGCCGACATCGTGGACCGGTTCAATCGCCGGGCCGAGCGGACCGAATCTGTCCGGGAAGAGCTCGCCGGGTTGCAGCGGACGGTGACGGTCCAGTTCGCCGACGGTGCGAGCTACTCCGTCGACCTGAAGGATTGTCGGCTGCAGAACCTGCGTCCCGGTGCCGCCGCACATCCGGACCTGACCATCAGCACCGACCGTGCGACGTTCGAGAGCCTCCTGAAGAAGGAGATGGGACCCATCAAGGCGATCGTCACGCGCAAGCTGAAGATCGACGGAAGTCTCGAGGATAAGCTGCTGTTCCGAAAGCTGCTCTAGTGCCGCTCCCAGATAGGACGTCGGTGATTCTTCCACTTGCGCATCTGGGTGGCCCGGAACCTCTGCTTCCGTAGCTCACTCTCCCGATTCCGATAGCCGATCGAGCAGGCGAACTCCCGCTTGACCTCCGCCCACGAACCGAAGTTCGATCCGTTGAGCACGAGCTTCTGGAGATCCCCCGCGTGAGCTTCGACGGGTTTCATCCAACTCGCTTCTCATCCATGCTGAGCAGGACCGGAGGGTTGTGCTTCTGGTGGGTCAG
>JAKIWD010000134.1 GCA_022750205.1 Thermoplasmata archaeon | reverse complement strand
TCCAAAGCCGGGTCGCGCGCCCTCGGCCCGGCGACCCTCGCCTGCTGCTCGAGCGTGCCCCCATCGGTCGGCGCCAGGTTCTGATGGGCCACGAGATGCGTGGGGGGAACCGAGGATGCGCCCGCCATTCCTGAGAACGCAGTCAACAGGAGGACAGTCGCGAGCAGCCAGATCGTGCCCCTCGGCCCCGAGGGAGCAGACCGGCGGAGTAGGCCGCCGATTTCTCGGGCGGTCCCGGCCGGGGTCGTCGGTCCTCGTATTCGGTCTGAGCTCGATTCGGAGTTCGGAGGCGGTGCCGTCATCGGCTATCGGGGAACGGCCCCAGGGGGATAAACCGACGCCGGATATATTCGCCATAAAGTCGGAAAGCGGGCCGATCGACCCTCGCGATTCGTCCCCGGGGGCAGCGCTCAGTTGCTCGGCTCCCGGGACCATCCCTCCCTCGATTCGGTGGGGACCTCGGCGCGACCGTTCACCTTCCCAACGTTGGATCGGAATTCACTGGGGCGCCGCGTCCCGCTTCCGGTGAGGTACGGTGAGCGGGATCGAACGGGTTGGGAGGGTCGCCGGGCCGAGGGCGCGCGACCCGGCTTTGGATCGGTGACTAGACCACGCTGATCGACAACAGATCCTGCTCGTTGCCGAGGGTCCCCGAGTTGAACTGTCCGTTCACTTTCGCGCCGGTCAGCGTCGCCCCGCCCGTGGTGAGGAGCGTGGCCCATACTCCTCCGTAGAGCACGAAGTGAAGCATGTAGCTGTGGCTCGCGTTCATCGAAACCGAGGACCAGTCCCACGACCAGAACGCCTTGCCGGTGTGCAGCGCCGACGTCTTGGCGGCGGAGGCCGACGTGGTGCACGTGGTCAGACTGCAGGTAGTGTTGCTCCAAACCGCGGTGAAGTTGCCCGGCCACAATGGTGCCGTCGAGATCGTCCGGGTCTTTGTCGTATTGTCGAGCAGATAGTTGGTGCCGAACACGAATGCTTCGGCGAGCCGGGTGCACGTGGACGACGCGTTCGTCGCGCTCCCGGCGCATCGACCGGCCGTGACGTTGACGCTCCCGACCGCGTGCGTCTCCCAGACGACCGTGATGTTGTGGAGTCCGGTCGTCTTGACGCTGATGGGGATGTTGATGGTGATCTTCCCCTCCTCGAGCGCACTATTGTTCGTCGACTTGGTACACCACGTCGAGTTGGCCCGGCTGCTGAACCCGCCGATCCCTGAGGTGGTGTTGAAGAACGCCTTGGTGACGAGCTTGGCCGTACCGCAGCCGCTCACCGCCTTCGGATTGGCCAGGGACACGACCGCCGTCGTGTAGGGCGCCTTGATCGTGGTGAGCGGCACAATGCTGCCCATCGCCGACGGAGCCCAGAGCACGACCACCGCGATGAACGCGAGGGCGTGAACCGCGCCTCCTACCGCGAGGCGTCGTCGCCGGGTGTATCGGCTGTCGCTACCGTGGGGAACACTCGCTTTTCGCATCGTAGATCTTCCTCCCAACGCCCCACTGGTTCGTCGCAGCGGGCTCTGTTGTCGGACGGTGCCCCACGGGCGGGTTTCTTACATAAGACGCAAAGTCGAAACCCACTTCTGGGACTCGGGGCGGCTCGCGGTTCGCCACGGACGGACCGGCGCACAGCGTGCGCCCGGTGGGTGGCGCTTCAGGGCGAGGCGGCCCGCCCATAGTACTCCGGGGGCCTGGGTGGGGAACCGCCGACCTCGACCGACGGTGGGATCAGCCCTTGCGCTTGACCCCCGATCTGGCGGGCGATGCCTTCTTGCGGGCCATTGCCCGCACCGGAGCCGCGTCATCCTTGAACTCGGCGCTGAGCCACTCACGGGCGGCTGACTCCACGTCCTCGGGGGGGAGAGTCTTCGACGTGAACTCTCCGTACACATCGATCCGCGTCTTCTTTCCCTGGGGAGAGTAGACGTACACGAGCTTCGATCCCTCGAGCACTCCCTCGAGCCATTCGGTGACCACCGAGATCGGCGGGATCATGGAGATCCGCAGCTGGTGCGGGGCCCACTTGCCTCGAAATTTTCGCTCGGCCGCGTAGGTGATCGTAATGTCCGAGAGCTTCTCGAACTTGGGATTGCGCGTGGTCTTGTGCGAGCCGTCGTGCTCCCCTCCACCGAAAATGTACGCCCAAACCACGTCGATCGGCGCGTCGAATACGCTCCCCTCGTCCTTGACATAGACCATTTCAGCCCACCTGCCGTTGGGCAGTCCTATCGAAGGGGAATATATCCGCCGGTAGGTGAATGGAAGTAGACCAGTCTTGCCGCCGACCGCCTACCGGGCCGATCGGATCCGGATCCAGCTGAACTTCGCCGCCTACCCGATCCAGGAGACGCTCGGGGTCCTCGGCAGGAAATGGGCATTCCTCGTCCTGATGAAGATCGCGCTGGGTCAGGCGCAGCGATTCAACGAGTTGCGGCGCAGCACCCCGGGAATGAGCAAACGGATTCTCGCGATGCGCCTGCGCGAGCTCGAGCGCGCCGAGTTCATCGTCCGCGTCGAACAGAGTCGTTCTCACACGAGGTGGGGGCTGACCCAGAAGGGTGCCGACGTCATGCCCGTCCTGCTCACGCTGATCCACTTTGGTTCCAAATGGCGTATCGACCCGCTAGGCGAGGGAGGAGGAGCCGCTCAACTTGATTCCCGCTTCGATGTCCGCTTTGTCCGTAAGGCTCTCCGAACCCGCCCGTAACCGAGGCACCTCCGGCGCACTATCCGGAGAACTCGGCCCCCAGGTGAACCCGCGCGGAGGTGGAGCCGGGCGTGCCGACGTAGCCCTTGCCCGGGGGCCCGAACCCCCAACGTCCCTTCGGGCCCCGCCCCAGCCGATGCGCGAGGGCCATCCCGAGCTTCGGGATCCTGGGCCGGTTACCTTTCGATAGGAACCTCCGCAGGTGACAGCGTCGTGGGCAAGACCGTGATCGAGGGATGTGGAGAGGAGGGCACCGGCTCTGGGGAGGCCACCGACCGCGGTCAGCTCCGGGCGGAGCAGGAAGGGTCTTGGTTACTTTCGGGCGCTGACGAGGACGGCTTCGGCCGGAAGAGAGATACCCTGCGGGGTTCGCCACGCCTCGAGCCCGGATTTCGTTGCGGCGAGGACCTCCTCACGGACCTCGAGAGACTCCTCGGAGAGAGAGTGGCCGATCGGGGTCCCGCGCAGCAAGCCGTCCAGATACGCCTCCGGACTCGCAAACTCCATCGTGTGCGTCACCCGTCGCTCCTGCACACTCTGGAAACCCGCCGCCGCGAGAAATCGCACCATCTCGCCAGGCCCGCCCGTCTCGTACGGGGTCGGAATGTACCCGGTCTCGTCCGGTTCCGCGTGCCGCAGCATCGGCGCGATGAGCACATCCAGGAACGGCACCCGATCCCCCGTGCTCCAGATGCTGATGGCGACGCGCCCACGCGGCTTCAGAACACGCCGCATCTCCCGGGCAGCCTGCTCCGGGTCGGTGAAGATCTGGAACCCGAACGAGCTGACTGCGACGTCGAACATTTCCGCCGGGAGGTCGAGCTGAGAGCAGTCCATGGCTCGGAATCCCGCGTTCTCGATCCCGAGTTCCCGGGCGCGTCGCTCGGCGAGGGCGATCATCCGCTCGGAGAGGTCGACGCCCAGGACTCGACCCCTCGCTCCGACCAGGCCGGCGATCGTCATCGCCGGCTCTCCCGGCCCCGTGCCGAGGTCCAGGACCGCCTCGCCCGGCTGCGGAGCGGCCAATCGGACCAGGTCGGTCCGAAACGGCGCCATCACGCGCATCAGCTCCGAGTAGGGCTCGGCCGATTCGTTCCACGCGGTTCGCGTGTATTCGCGGTAGTATTCGTCCGAGTACTTCCACGGCATCGGACGCCGTTGTAACCGAACCGGGACTATACAAGTTTCCAGACCCTCCGGACTCCGGCGTTCACGGGGCCGATCGCCCCGAGCCTCCGAGAGGCTCATCGGCCGACGGCCGGCGCGGCTCTCAGTTGGATCCGGGCTCCAGGGGGACTCGCCATGCTCCGGGGACAAGACCCGGACTCACTGCGATTCAGAAGTTCGCGTGCGCAGCCTCTTCCACCAATTCGAGCGCCAAGGCGATGTCCCGAGGCTCGCCGACGGCCACGGAGATCCAGTCTGCCGAGGATCCCCGGGTCTCCACCCTCGGGTCCAGAGTCCCCTCGCGCTTGCGTGCACGGATCGCTTCCCGGGTGAGCCGCACGTCCATCCGCGAATCGCCATGGAAGTGCGCGATCTCCCTTTCTCCCACAAAGTAGCTGAGACCGTCACCGTACCGGGAAGCGCGTTGCTCCAATCCGGGGATCTCTCGGAGCATTCGCTCTAGGTCTGTCCTCAGCGACATTGGCGTAGCGGAGAGGCGCTTGTTCGGCTAATACCCTCTACCGGACCGGGCGCGAGCTAGTTCGTTCGCTCCGGTCCCCGCGGGATATCCGGGGGCACTAGGACTCGGGGCCGGTCATTTCTCATGCTCCGGCAGCTCAGGTATGTCATCACCCTGCTCGGGTTGGACGCGGCGTTCCTGGCGCTGCTGGTCGTGCGGTCGACGGGCTACTGGTACGGATCCCTGCTCTTGAGGGTCTCGATCGGCGTTATCGTGGGTCTCTGCCTTGTCGAGTGGCGCCTGCCCCGGGACCTGTTCCCCCGGCGCGCTGGTCCGCCGACGGCCTCCCGTCTCCAGTTCTTCCGGGTGGGCTGTTTCGGCTACCCGATGATAGTCATGGCGACGCTCATTGGGGCCGGCGCACGACTTCCGCCACTCCTCGTCCGGGTCGGCATGCTCTGTACCCGGGTGGGGTTCCTTGCCTGGGTACTTCATCAAGTATAGACCGAAGGCAATGAACGCCAATTCGTCGCCTTCGGTGCGGGCCTCCTCGCACTCGGGATGATCCTCGAACCAACGACCGTCCGCGCCATCCCGTCCGGAGTGCAGGATATTCGGCGACCCCTGATGTAGGAAGCCCAGGTTGCTGCAAGATACTGGCACCAGCGCGGCTTCGTCAGGGGCTATCGGTGGGCGAGGGACCCAACCAACGCGACCATCAACTATTCGTTCGGGTTGTTGGAGAGTGCACCTCGTCGCATGATTCACGGCCGTTGATTGCAGCCAGTAATCGGGTTCCTTCCCGTCCCCCCAGCTCCGCAGTAGGGGAAGTCGGCCTTCGTCCACGACGTAATGGAGACGTTTTGCGCGCCACTCCCGCGTCATACCTTAAGCCGAACCCCCTCGTTCCCTCCCCGATGCCCGAACGAGGCCACGTGTTGTACGGTACGACCCGGGTTCGCTTGTCACTCGTCATCCGCGCCCCTTCGCGATACGTGTACGAGTGGTGCACGGACTACCGG
>JAKIWD010000135.1 GCA_022750205.1 Thermoplasmata archaeon | reverse complement strand
CGTGTTCGTCGTCGCCCACTCGTCCACCGAGGGCGCGCCCGACTTCCAGGAGATCCCGACCCCCCGAGGTCCGCTCTGGCTGGCGGTCGTCGGTGAAGTGGCTCGCCTCTCCGCCCTCCACGGAAACGTGGGGGCCGTGGTGGGCGCGACGTACATCGACGCGATCCGCTCCGCGCGCTCGGCCCTTGGGCTCGGCGTGCCGATCCTGGTGCCCGGCGTCGGGGCCCAGGGCGGTCAACTTTCCGCGACGGTCCGCGAAGGCGTCGACGGCCACGGGCGAGGGCTGCTGGTGAGCTCATCGCGAGGGATCCTCTTTGCCTCCTCCGGAAAGGACTGGAAGAAGGCGGCGGGCGCCGAGGCGAAGCGCCTGAAGGACCAGATCAACCAGCTGCGCTCAGGTCTCGGTACACCTGCGTGAGCTGGTCGACGACGGTACCCAACCCGAACCGCTCTTCCGCGCGCTGACGCGCGGCCTTCGCCATTTCGCGGCGCCGCGTGGGGTCATCGAGGAGAGCCCGTAGTTTCTCGACGAGGTCGTGCTGGATCATCGGCTCGACGAGCACACCCTGCACCCCGGGTTCGATGACCTCACGGACCCCCGGCATGTCGGCGTTCACGACGGGCAACCCGGCGGCGAGCGCCTCCGCGATGACGAGGCCGAACCCTTCCTGCCGGTTCTGGGACGGGAAGACGAACAGGTCGGCGGCGCGGAGGTACTGCGGCAGGTCGGCGTCGGACACATCGGGACAGAAGCGGATCCGCTCATCGACCCCGAGGCGCCGCGCCAGAGAGTGGAGCTCGGGAAGTCGAGGTCCCCGACCGACGACGAGGAGTTTCACATCGGGGGGAAGGTCGGGGAGCGCGCGCACGATCAGGTCGACCCCCTTGTGCGGGACCAGCCGACCGGTGAACGCGAGGACGCGCGCGTCGGTGAGGCTCAGCCGTTCGCGGACCGCGGTGCCGTCGACATCGGGCCGGAACCTCTCGAGGTCGACCGCGGAGGGGATGACGGTCAGCGGCCGCCCGCGCAGCGCCCGAGAGGTGAGCCCGTAGCTCCGGGTGTGGACGATGATGCGTTGCGCGCGGTCCAGCGTCTGCGGAAGCAGCAGTTGCTCGTAGATCCGCGTCAGGAGGAGGCCCGCTGGTCCCGGAAGGTAGAGGTCGCAGTGGTACGTCAGGCAGGTCGGGATCGGGCGCCGGGCGAGCCGCCGCCCGGCGAAGTACGAGGTCAATGGCGGCGGATAGTGCAGGTGCACCACGTCGGCGTGGAGCTCGGCGATCTCCCGCCCCACGCCCGTGTCGAGGGGCGTCTGGAACAGGACGGCCTGGGTCCGGGCGCGGACAATGTGGAGGCCGTCGAGCTCCTCGCGGACCGGGAGCGACTTGTCGTACCGGGAGGTGAGGACGGTCACGTCGTGACCGCGCCGCGCGAGCTCGCCGGAAATCGCGCGCACGTGCGACTCCACGCCGCCCGCGTGGGGGGCGAAGTAGGGAGAGACCTGGACGATCCGCACCGGGACTACCTGCGCCCGGACCTCGGGCGCCGACGGGTCACGCGGTCGACTCCGACCGGCGGGCGGCGGGGGCCGATTCCCGGTGCTGGAGGAGCTCGTGGCTCGGCATCTGGGCGACGTCGAGCCCGCGCATCGGCTCGCCGAGCCCGGAGCTGACCCGGGCGAGCAGGGCGGGGTCCTCGGGGTGGGACGACGCCTCGACGATCGCGCGCGCCGTTTTGAGCGGATGCTCCGACTTGAAGATCCCGCTCCCGACGAACAAGCCGTCGACGCCGAGCCGACGACACAACGCGGCGTCCGCGGGCGTGGCGATGCCACCGGCGGCGAAGTTCACGACGGGGAGGCGGCCGAGACCTTTGACCTCCTTCACGAGCGCCTCGGGCACGCGCTCGCGCTTGGCGATCTCGCTGATCTCCGACTTGGAGGCCTTCTTCAGGAAGGCGACCTCGTCGTTGATCTGGCGGATGTGCCGGACCGCCTCAACGACGTTCCCGGTGCCCGCCTCTCCCTTCGAGCGGATCATCGCACACCCCTCGTCGATGCGCCGGAGCGCCTCTCCGAGCGTGCGGGCCCCGCAGACGAACGGGACGGTGAAGTCGGCCTTCGCCACGTGATGGAAGGGATCGGCGGGGGTCAGCACCTCGGACTCGTCGATCATGTCGACCCCGAGGGCCTCGAGGATGCTCGCCTCGGCGAAGTGGCCGATTCGGCACTTGGCCATCACCGGGATCGTCACCCGCTCCATGATCTCACGGATCTTGACCGGGTCGGCCATCCGGGCGACCCCGCCCGCCGCGCGAATGTCGGCGGGGACCCGCTCGAGGGCCATGACCGCGACCGCGCCGGCTTCCTCGGCGACCGCAGCCTGGTCGGCGGTCGTGACGTCCATGATGACGCCGCCCTGCTGCATCCGCGCGAACCCGCGCTTGACCAACTCGGTGCCGAAGCGCAACCGCTCCATGCCGTCGCCCATGGCGGCCGGTCGAGGAGCAGGAACGGTATAAGACGACGGGGCCCGAGCGAGGCCGACTCAAGGGCGCCGGGAACCCTCGGGACGCCAGTGCGCACCAGAGTTATCCGGGAGCGCGGCTATCCGCGAGACCGTGCCAGGAACTGCGAAGGCCGCTCCCGCCGTCTTCCGGATCCTCATCCCCGCCAAGGACCTGGAGGCGTCCCGGCAGTTCTACGAGCGGCTGCTGGGAGCGCCCGGTCGGTTGGTCGCTGGAGGACGGGTCTACTTCGACTGCGGTCCGGTGATCTTGGGGATCCTGAACTACTCCAAGGTTCCGGCCAAGGACTGGTCGGCGCCGACCGAGGCCATCTACTTCTCGACCCGCGACCTCGCCGGGCTGCATGCGCGGGCCCGAGAGCTGGGCGCGCTCGACACGAGCCTCATCCACGGTGACGTGAAGAATCCCGCCGGCGAGATTGTCGTCCGTCCGTGGGGTGAACTATCGTTCTACGCCAACGACCCGTCCGGCAATCCGCTCTGCTTCGTGGACGAAGCGACCCGGTTCACAGGAACGCCGGCGCAGGTTGCGGCCCTGGCCGCCGCCCCCGGGGCCCGGTCGACCGTCGCCCCGCCTGCTGCCGAGGGCGCCGTGGCCAACGCCTCGCCCACACCGACGCACCGACGACGGGGCATCGGTCGCAGAGCTTTGGATTCGAAGCAGGAGTGAACCGATGGTGGAAGAGACCGGCCTCGAGGGGGAAGGGGCGTTCGTCGCCGGCCCGCCGTGCCCGAGGTGTGGGGTCCCGATGGAACCGGGCTACCTCGCCACCGAAGTTCGAGCCGAATACACGTTGAGCCGCAGCTTCCTTTGGCGGGATACCGGCGATTCCGAGGACACGCCCGGGGCGAAGGTCGCCGACCTGTGGACGTCCACGCACGGAGCCGGACCGTGGATGAAGGGCTACCGGTGCCGCGATTGCGAGGTCGTGGAGGTTCGGTACGGGAAAGGCGCACTCGGTCCGGCGGGATGGCAGATCGGCCCGTCGAGCCGACCCTAGACCTCCCCTCCCCGGCCTTCGTCCGGGGGCCGACCAGCGACCCTCCGGAACGCTCATACACGGCCGGGCCGTCGACCGGAGCGCTGGGGGAGCTATGGAACGGCTGAGAGGACGGGTCCCGCCCGTCGACCCCAAGAACCTGATCGGGACAATGCCCGCGCAGGGAAAGCGATGGTGGCTTCCATAGCGACTCCGGCGGGAACCGGGGCTGATGGAAACCGCTGAGACGACGGACGCCGCACCGCCAATCCGCCGACACCGACCCGGGCAGACCGGGCGTGTCCTCGTCGCCGTGGCCCTCGCCGTCGTCGTCGCCGTCGCGGCCTACGGGATCTACGGCTACGCGACGGGTCACACCTCGGGCGAGCCGACGCTGGTCATCTACACCTACGCGAGCCTGTTCAACCAGACGAACGACTCGGCCGCCATCGACCAGCAGGTGTTCGGCGCGTTCGAGGCGGCCCACCACGTCCACATCGAGGTCGTCCATCCCGGCGGCACGCTCCTCGGGACCCTCCGCGATGAGTCCAACGCGCCGTTCGCCGACGTCGTCATCGGACTCGACGAAGTCACGGCGCCCGAGGCGGCGGCCCGGGGCCTGTTGATTCCCTACACCTCACCGCAACTTTCGCACGTCCCGGCACCGCTGACCGCCGAGATCGCGCCCGACCACTCGGTCACCCCGTACGAATGGGGCTACCTCGCGTTCGACTACAACAACACGTTCTGGAACGCGACCCGGGGCGCCGTCGCGAACGCCTCGTTCGAGCAGATCGCGAGCAACTCGACGTGGGCGTCGAACCTGCTCATCGAGGACCCGACCGTGGACATCACGGGCGAGGAGTTCCTGCTCTGGCAGATCGAGTACGCCCAGCACGTCCAACATACGAGCTGGACCGGCTTCTGGCAATCCGTCGACAAGTACGTCCGCACGGCGCCGGATTGGGGTACCGCCTTCACCGAGTTCTCGACGCCGCCGAACCCGCCCGGCATGCTGGTCAGCTACTCCACCGACCCCGCCTACGAGGCGTACTTCGGCGTGCCGAGCACGTTCGGCTCGACGGTGGCCCACTCGGGCGGCGTCTCGTACGGCTGGAAGTCGATCTACGGCGTGGGGATCGTGAGCGGCACCCGCCACCTCTCTCTCGACCAGCAGTTCGTCGACTGGTTTCTTTCGGGGACCGTCCAGTCCGAGATCCCGACCGGCGAGTGGGAATACCCAGCGAACGACACCATCGGATTGCCGAGCGTCTACGACCGGGCAATCCCGCCCGGCTCGATCACGGCGTTGAACGACCAGGTGACCCCGGCGCAGATCGCGGCGAACCTCACCACCTGGCTCGACGAGTGGCAGACCGTGGACAACAACTTCGGATGAGCGCCCGCGCGACCGGGGCCGTCCCCCTCCTCGTCGTCGTGGCGTTCGTCGCAGCGTTCGCGCTCATCCCCGCCGCGGTGTTGATCGCCCACGGGGTCGCGACCGGCGGAGGGCTCGGCGGGATCGCCCGCGTCGCGACCGACCCGTTGAACGAGCGAGCGGTCGAGAACTCGCTCTCCCAGGGCGCGGCGAGCGCCGCCCTCGCCGGCCTGCTCGGGTTTCCCGCCGGCGCCCTGCTCGGCCGCTACTCGTTCCGGGGCCGCCGCGAGCTCCTTGCGGTCCTGATCGTCCCGTTCCTGCTCCCGTCCCTCGCGGTCGTCCTCGGGGTCGAGACCCTGTTCGGCGCGGACG
>JAKIWD010000147.1 GCA_022750205.1 Thermoplasmata archaeon | reverse complement strand
GACAACCCCGGCGGTTCCGGCGCAGGCGAACTCTCGCTCTGCTCCGGCTCGGGCGCTATCGATATCGCCGCCATGTCCCGCCCTATGAAGTCGGCGGAACTGGCTCTGTGCCCCACCGCCGTCCAGACGGTCATCGGCTACGACGCCGTCACGGCGACGGTCACCGCGGCCTCGACGGGCGCGACGACCAACGCGGCCGGCATCGTCAGCTTTGGCGAAGGCGAACTCCTCGCGATCTTCTGGCAGAACGGCGGACAGCCCACGACCGCGGCCGGCTTCCCGTCCTCGATCGGCGGGACCACCGCCCTGGTCGGCACCTCCCCCGTCACGGGCACCGGCGTGCCCGCGAACTGGGGCTTGACGCAGGCCGCGACTCCTCTGACCCCCTACTCTTGGGTCAACATCCCCACGAAGGCGTGCTACGACGCCAACGCGGCCGCGAACATCGCGACCGCGACCGGCACCGTGAACGCCAATGGTCAAATCACCGCGCTGGGCACCTACGCCACCGGCGGCTTGTACCCCTGCAGCGCAGCCTGGACGACCTACGGGACCGGCGCCGCGGCCCCGACCATCTACAGCCGCGCCGACAACGGCGGAACCTCTGAGGCGTTCGACAACAACGTCTTGGGGATCAGCTGCGGAACGGACAACCAGCTGGCTAGCTGCGGGTTCCCGTACAACACGGGCACCCCGGCCGTTGGAACGGTCAACGTCGCGACGGGGAACCCCGCGGTTCTCGCGTTGGGCTTGAAGGACAAGAACGCCATCATCACGGGTTCGTGGGGTCTCTCCACCGCACCCATCGCCTCGGGCGGCGGCGCGGCAGGCACTCCCCAGGCCGTTGCGGCGGTTCTCCCGCTGCTCGGCAACAGCCAGATGAGCACGACCGCCGCGCTCAACGGCGCGGTCGCCCCGAACCTCGGGACGATCAAGGCCGGAATCGCGGTGGGCTACGGCGTCCAGACCGCCGGCGGCTACATCGGCTGGCGCCCTCTGCAGTACGTGACCCTCGGCGCTCCCCAGGGAGAGGCCCAGAGGTTCATCGACTTCGTCCTGCAGCCCCAGAACGACCAGACCTTGCTGGAGAGCAACTTCTACATCAGCGTTGACCAGTAAAGCTGAGGTAGTAGTCGGAGGCACGGCTAACGGGTCCGTCGACGGCTCGGCGGACCCAACCCTTTCCCCCGATTTCCCGAGGTCCGATCGTGGAGGAGGGCTTTGTGTTCCTGAAAACCGGTCAGCGCGTGGGTCCGTCCACGGAATCTCCGGGGTGGGTCCGCACGCACTACCGCTCGCTTCTCGGAAGGTCAGGCGTTAACAATGCCACAAAAGATCGCTTCGGGGCGCCGGATATCTCTCTCCACATGGCGGGAGGGGCTTTCGCTCCCCCCTCCCTCGATGGGGCTCGACAGGGCGGTCTCTGCTGTCGACCGTCAGGTCCGGCAGCGTTGGAATGGGTGCACCCGACTGATCCGGTTAGCATCCTTCTCAGAGCCTGCCATCGGTCCTCGCTAGGCCTGTCACCCCACAAGAAATCGGGACTGTGGAGAAGATGGAAGCAACATAGTATGACGTGTGCCACTATAGTGTATGCAGGTTTCCTCTATATTCGGCATCCCGCTCGACGCGGGTGTGCGGGTCAATGGGAGCGTCGGCCGGCGGACGGTGCAGCTGCCGCCGAGGGGACGACGATCCGGAATTGCGCTGGCCACGCCGAACGGCACAATGAGCACAACACTTTGCGTGGACTCTCTCCGAGTTGTCTCGCCGGTGATACGATCCGCCCGATCCATCCATTTTTGTCCGGCAGCAGCGAATTTGGAGCAAGCCGCGTCGCTTCGCGACGCTCCCGGCCCCGAACCCGGGTTGGTCCGTCACTCGCAGTCGGCCTCCTACTCCGAGCGCACCGTGCCGAACCGGAAACACCGCATGAGCACCTCCCTCTCGCATTTGAACTCCCGATTTTGCCCCGGTAACGCCCCACCCCATGAAGCAGGAATTCTGAAGGAGCGAGATACGAAATGAGCACTGGAGCAACGGAGAACACCACGACCCCCCCGACCTCGACTCCCGCCGTTCGCCGACCCGAATCCAAGATCAGCGCCCTGTGGGTTGGAATCGCCTTGTTGGTTGTCATCGTGGTCCTCGTGGGAGCCGCCTGGGCGACGGGGTTGATTGGGAAGTCGGGCACAACGACTACCGGATGCGCCCCGGGCTCGGTAGGGATCAACGGCGCTGGGTCGACGCTGGTCTACCCGTTGATGTACTTCTGGTCGACGACCTACCGGGACAGCGCCGTGAACTACAACGGCGTCGGTAGCACTGCCGGGATCCAGGCGATTACCGGCCAGACCGTCGATTATGGTGCCAGCGACGCGCCACTCAATCCGGCCCAACGTGCGGCGGCTCCCGGACTGCTCATCCTCCCGGAGTCCGCGGGAGCCGTGGTCCCGGTCTACAATGTTCCCGGCCTTCTCCAGCCGATTCAATTCACGGGATCGATATTGGCGCAGATCTTCATGGGCAACATCACGAATTGGGGCGACCCCGCCCTCAAGGCGATCAACCCCGCGATCACGCTGCCGAACGCCACGATCACCCCGGTGCACCGGGCTGACGGGAGCGGAACGACCTTCATCTTTTCGAGCTACCTCGGATTGGAGAGCCCGACTTTCGCGAAACTCTACCCCCACGCGACGGCCATCACTTGGCCGTCCTTCGAGCTCGCTTCCAAGGGAAATTCGGGCGTCGCGAGCACGGTCCAGACGACGACCTACGCCATCGGGTATGTCGACATCAACTTTGCCGCCGCGAATTCGATCTCGTACGGGAAGGTTCAGAATCCGTCGGGGGCCTACATCCTGGGGAACGTGACGAATTCGGCCTCAGCCCTCGCGGACTCGAACGTGAACTTCCCGGCCCCGAGCGCCGACTGGTACAACTTCTCGGTTCTCAATGCCCCGGGTGCCGGCGATTACCCGATCACCTCGTTCACCTATGTCATGATCTACCAGGACCCGGGGATGGCGTTCAAGAGCCTCTATACCGAGCAGAAGGCGAAGAACCTGGTCGACTTCCTCTGGTGGGCCATCACCGTGGGCCAGCAGTACTCGAAACAGCTGTTCTACATTCCCCTTCCCGCGAACGCGGTAACGTTCGATGAGAACGAACTGAAGTCGATCACGTACAACGGGGCGGCGTTGCCGCTCTGCACGTCGACGAGTTAGGGCGGGGCACAACCCCCGCGGGCCGACATGTCCGGGTCCAACCCCTTCATCATCCACCCGCCGCGGAAATCCCGACGAACCCGATGGTGGGGGGACATCTTCTTTCGAGTCCTTACGGCGGGTGGCGCGCTCGTTCTGGTCGGGACGCTCCTCGCTATCGTCGCCGTCCTCTATGACGGATCCTCCGCCTCCCGGATCCAGTTCGGATTCAGCTTTCTCTGGGGATGGACCTGGAATCCCACCACTGATGTCTTCGGCGTCCTGCCGTTCCTTGCGGCGACACTGGTGACGTCCGGGATCGCCCTTACGCTCGGGGTCCCGATCGCCTTGGGTTCATCGATCTTTCTGACGCAGCTCGCCCCCTTCTGGCTACCGGACTGGGTCAAGGCGACGTTTTCCCAGATCGTCGAGCTCCTGGCGGCCATCCCCTCGATCATCTACGGATATTGGGGGATTTTCGTACTTCTGCCCTTCTTGCGAGCCCACGTGGATTTCCGGATATCGGACGCGTATCGTTGGGTGGGCGGATTGATCGGGGGCGTCGATGGTCAAGCCGACCCGGGACTTTCTGCCTGGGCCGGGGCCCACAACCCGTTCGGGGGACGGATCGTTGGGTACGACCTCTTCTCGGCGAGCCTGATCCTCGCGATCATGGTCATCCCCACGATCGCGGCCATCAGCCGGGATTCCATGGCTGCTGTGCCCATCCATCAGCGCGAGGCGGCGCTCTCCCTCGGCGCGACCCCATGGGAAGCCGCCCGCTACGCGGTCCTGCCGTACGCCCGATCGGGGATCTTCGGCGGCGCGATCCTGGGTCTCGGCCGAGCCTTGGGCGAGACGATGGCCGTCACCCTCGTGATCGGCAACTCGATCTCTTTCCCGAACTCCCTTTTCGGGCCGGGCCAGACGATTGCCAGCTTGATCGCCAATCAATTCGCCGAGACAACCGGGCCCCTCGAGTACTCCGCCCTCATCGAGGCGGGACTCGTTTTGCTTCTCATCACCCTCGCGGTCAATATCGGCGCTCGTGCCATTCTTTGGCGATACCAACGCAATGTCGGGAGGGAGTGAAGGTGCGACCCCGGCAGAGGCGAGGATTCAGCATCATCATGACGGGGATCACCTCGTTGACGCTCCTCGTGGTCCTGGTCCCCCT
>JAKIWD010000004.1 GCA_022750205.1 Thermoplasmata archaeon | reverse complement strand
ACCCCTCGAGACGCGCTTCGAGCGCGCGGACCGGGTCGACCTCGGTGACGATGACCTCCCCGCCGATCCCCCGCAGTCGGGAGGCGATCCCTTTGCCGACCCATCCATAACCGGCGACGACACAGACCTTGCCGGCGACCAGCAGGTTGGTCGCCCCGAAGATTCCGTCCAGAACCGATTGACCCGTTCCATACCGGTTGTCAAACAGGTGTTTCATCAGTGCGTCGTTGACGTCGATGGCCGGAAACCGCATCTTGCCCGAGCGTTCGAGAGCCCGCAGACGGATGATCCCCGTCGTGGTCTCCTCGGTCGAGCCCCGGATCTTCCCGCGTCCGGGGCGCGCAGTGTGGGCGAGGGCCACGAGGTCCGCTCCGTCGTCGACGATCACGTCCGGGTCGGCGGCGAGCATCGCGTGGACCGCCGCTTCGTACTCCTGGACCGACTCGCCCTTGCGGGCCTGGGTGTCGAGCCCCGAGGCGTTGAGCGCGGCCACGACGTCATCGTCGGTCGACAGCGGATTGCCGGCAGCCAGGTGGACCGTGGCGCCGCCGGCGCGAATGGTCTGGGCGAGCACCCCGGTCTTCGCCTCGACGTGGAGCACCATAGAGACGGTGAGCCCCTGGAAGGGGTGCTCGGTCTCGAACCGCCGACGGATGTCGGAGAGGACGGGCATGTGGGAGCGCGCCCAGTCGAGCTTGAGATTGCCCCGCGCGACGTCGCCGACCATCGAGCCTGCCGGGTCGCGAGGAACGGGCCCGGCTTAAAACGGTTGGTCAGCGGAAGTTCGTCGCGGGGTTAACCGCCGACGCCGGGGGCGCCCGGGGAACCGCGCGACTACTGGGTCACCGCACCGCAGAACGGACAGACGAGGTAGTCTGGCGGGATCTCCTTGCCACAGTTCGAACAGGGTTTCAGCCCCCCGCCAGCGGCGCCTGCTGGGGCGGCGGAGGTCGATGGGGTCGGAGGAGCCGGGGTCGCCGCGGCTGCAGCGGCCGGACGGGCCGCCGGCGGTGGGGACGCGGCCCTCGCGGCCGGGGCCGGGCGACGCGTCGCGCCCGGAGCGAGCGACGCGTCCATGGCCGCGGCGCCTCCGCTCCCCCCCCCGCCCCGTCCGGGCGGCGAGGTCGGGGGAGCGCCCATGCCCGAGCGAGAGCCCTGCTGCTGCTGCAGCTTCCACTGGCTGAACGCCAGGTACGACGGCTGGCGCTTCCACCAGTCCCAGAACGCGCCCTCGCCGTAGTTGTCGCCGAGCTCCTTGCGGGCCTCGGCACGGAACCGCTCGACGAAGTCATTGTAGCCCTGGCGCTCGGGGTCCCGCGCGCCTTCCTCGGGCTTGCCGATCAGCTGCGCCGCGCACTCCGGACAGACCTGGGAGTTGGCCGGGATCGTCGAGCCGCACCGGCTGCAGCGCACGAGGTCGCTCTCGAACTCGGCGCCGCACTTGGGGCAGACGGTCGCGTCCTCGGGGATGAGCTGGCCGCATTCCCCGCACTCGACGAGCTTGCCGCGCGCCTGGCGGCGCACGACGAAGAAGAAGATCCCGATCGCCGCGCAGATGGCGGCCACGATGATGATCCAGAGGAACACCGGCAGCCCGAGGAACGTCTGGGTCAGGAAGTTGGAGTTGGTCGTCGCCGTCGAGGCGATGCTGAACGCCGCCGGGGCGAGCACGTAGACCGTGCGCTGGTCGTACGCCGCGCTCGCGTTGATCGCGTACGTCCCCGAGGGCATCGTCGAGGTCACCTCAATGTCGATCAGGAACGAGCCGTGCTCGGTCTGGATCGCGCCGATCTGGTAGCGGTCGCCGTTCGGAGCGATGGCGGTCAGGTTGATCGTGCTCTGGCCCGAACCGTTGAACATGACCTCGCCGAGGACGACGTAGGCCGTCCCGGGCTTGAGCGGCTGGCCGGGCGGCTGGATGGTCAGCGTGATCTGCGAAGGGGCGAGCGGGATCGTGAACGCATAGGTAGTGGTACCCGCGTTGGGCCCGGTGCCGCCGTTCCACGCCGCGTCCAGGGCGAACGTCCCGTTGTAGAAGCCGAAATCGCCGAGAACCGATTCATTCGTCTTCCAGCTGAAGCTGACGACCTGGGAATTGCCCGCGGCGAGCGCGCTGAAGTTCTCCGGCCCGGCGATGACCACGGCCGGCAGCGGCGACTTCTGCACGTAGGTCAGGGTCACGGCGAACGTGGCGACGGGTCCGGAGCCGGAATCCTTGACCGTGGCGGTGACGTTGACCGTCTGGCCCAGCGTGACGGCCGCGACGGGCGCCCCGTCGACGTTGACCGTCAGATCGCTCACGGCGAGGGAGGGGGCGTAGGTCGGGAAGTCAAACGCAGCGGCCACGTCCGGCCCGGCCGGGTTCATGTCCGAGGGGTACGCCGCGACCGAGGCGTAGCCCCATTTCGTGGCGCCCGCACCGCCGCCAGCGAGCGCGACGGCGACGTGGTAGCCGCCCAGGTACACGCCGTCGGGGAGCGAGCTCTGTGACAGGACGGTCGAAGCGAGGAGAAGCTGGCCGTTGCCGAAGGGGCCGGTCGTGCCGTAGTCGCCCCCGCCGGCGGTCGCGGCGTAGCTCGCCAGCTCCGGGTCCGAGACGGGGAGGTTGTTGAGCGCGGTGGCCGTGGCGTTGTTCGCCTGGCTGTTGTCGTACGCGTAGAACGCGGTGAGATGGGCTCCGGCGATCGGCACCGAGTTGGCCGCGACGACGGGCACCTCGCTCCATCGGTAGAAGTTCACCGTGGAGCTGGCGTCGGGAAGGACCGCGGACTGGTTCCAGAAGACGCCGCCCCGGCTCACGGGGATCGTGAGGTTGGCGAGGTAGGCAGCCGAGGCGTCGCTCACGAGCAGCTTGTTGGAGCCCCAACTGGAGGGGGGGTAGAACCCGGCGGGCACTACCGAGCCCGGCGTGAGGTTCCAGTTCAGGTCGAGGCTGGAGTCCACGGCGGTCAAGATCGAGCCCGACCCCGAGACGGTCATGTTGTAGTCGAGGTCCGTCACGAGGTGGAAGGAGACGGCCGAGATGTCCACGGAGGCCACCGCCCCGGTGGTCCCCAGCGTGACGCCCAGGGTGGCGGTGTTGCCGAACGCGCCCGTCGCTTCGAGGAACGAAGGAATGCCGCCGGCGTTGATCGCCGCGATCACTGCCGGAGTGAGGGAGACGTTGAGGTAGACGAACGCGCTGTTGAACTCAATGGCGGGGAGCGGGTAGCTCGCGCCGTACCCCACCGAGTTTCCCGTGGCGGTCTGACTGACGGAGGTCGAGTAGTTGAACTGCAACCATCCGGTGCTCACGGACGGGTACAGCAGGTCCCGGGAGAGGTTCTCCGAGTCCGTCCACGTGGTCCAGATGTTCCAGGTCGCGCCCGTGGTCTGGTTGATCGCCTGACCCTGGTTGGAGGTGACCGGATTGAGGCCCGGCCGACCGGACGCAGTGATGTTGTCGGCGTAGGTGCTCGCCCAGGCCGAGGCGCCGAGGAAGGCGTGGGCCCCGCCGCTCACCGCGAGGGACGGGGCGAAGAGGGTGTCCCGCTGGATGGTGATGTTCTCGGTGAGGTTGCCGACCTCGCGATCGCCCGTGATCAGGCTGTGGGTGGCGTTGAGCAGCGAGCCGGAGCCATAAACGGAGACCCAGCCCGGGAAGTCGAAGGTGCTGTTGGTGAGGGCGAACTGACCGCCACTCGAGATGTTGAGCGTCAACTTCGGGTACGCGTTGAGGATCTGGACGTCGGTCGTCAGCGAGGCGTTCACGAGCTGGACCGTCCCCTGGTCAACGAAAGTGTACAGGTGGCTGGAGCGTTGGAGCGCGTCTCCCGTGGCTCCGATGAACTGGACGAACTGGAGCGTGATCGAGCGGACGATCAGCGTGCCGCCGGCCAAGACCGTGATGTTACCCCCCTGTTGATAGACGTTCGAACCCGTGGTCGCGGGGCTGATCAGGAAGGGGGAGTTGGTGGCCGAAACGACCAGATCGCCGTGCGAGAGCGGGACGATGTGAACCGCTGGGGCGAGGTGGGTACCCGCCGGATGCGGCGCGGAGAGGCCTCCTGGGGCCGCGTGGCCACTGAACGAGCTCAGGCCGAGCCCGCCCGCCAGGAGCACCCCCGCCAACGCGATCAACAGCCAGGGGCCGAACCGTTCCGTAAATTGGCGACGCGTCCCTCCACTACCCAGAGGGGTGCGAAAAAGGTCCACGGACGAAATAAAGGGGGAGTGGGGGTATAAAAACCATGTCATTCGAATCGAGGGGATTTATCCTCGAGCGACCGGCGAGCAGCGAGGTCGGTCTGGCGCAGGCTCCCGCTCCGGCTCCCGACGCCAGATAAGCCCGCGGGGCTAGCGCGGGGCGTCGCATGTCCGTTGTGCACGAAGAATCCCGCATCGAACACGCGTTGGAGGAAGAGCGGGCGTTCATCCACACGCTGGGAGGGTACACCTTCGAGACGGCGGGGGCCCGCCTCGTCACGCATGAGAGGATCGCGGTCCCGCGATTCAATTTCATTCAAGACGTTCGAGTTTCAGCGGATCGACAATCCGGTTTCTTCGAGCGGGCGCTGGACCACTACTTCCAGCGCGCCTTGCGGCCCGAGGTCCGCGCACGGCAGCCCACGCTGCCGCACATCGATCGCACCCTCACCTCTCTGGGCTTCAAGTTGCGGGAAGAGGCCCACGAGCTGCTGCTTGCCACCGCCGTCGACCCGGGCACTGGCCCGGCCTCGCCCGTTGTCCGCGAAGCCCGACCGTCGGACCTCGATGTGGTCGTCGACTTCTGGGTCGGGGCGCGCGAACGGGACGAGTTCCGCCGATCGGTCCAGGTGGCCTGGGAGCGGCCGAACCCCGAGGAAGAACTCGTTCCCTTGCTGGCGGACGGTGCGAGGGGTCCGATCGCCGCGGCGCTCGTTCACACGCACCGGGGGCTCACGGGAGTACACGCTGTGGCGACCCAACCGGCCGCGCGGGGCCAGGGCGCCGCGTCCGCGCTCGTCCGGGCGGCGCTCGCCCGCTCGATCCCGGCCGGTCGACTGGTCGCCATGCACTCGGACAGTCCCCGGCTCACCGCCCGACTGCGGCTATTGGGATTTCAGACGGTGAGGACCTACGGGGTCTACGAGCTTCCCCGGAACGCGGAGCTGGCGCTCCCGACGGGCGGTGCGATGTCGCCCCCCCGCTGGCGACCGCCGCGGCGAACCCGCTAGCGGGGCCGCCGCATCCCCTCGAGCTTCATGCGCTGTTCGAGGGAGGCGATCGAGCGGATGGTCGAGACGACGGTGTCGCCGTTGAGCGAGATCGAGTCGATCCCCTGGCGCACGAGGAACTCGGCGAACTCCGGATACACGCTCGGTCCCTGTCCGCAGATCCCGACGGTGCGCCCGGCCTCGTGTGCGCCCTCGATCAGGAGCTCGATGGCGCGGAGCACCGCCGGGTCGCGCTCGTCGAAGTAGCCCATCCGTCCGAGGGTCTCGGAGTCCCGGTCCGCCCCGAGGACGAGCTGGGTGAGATCGTTGGATCCGATGGAAAAGCCGTCACAGTGTTTGGCGAACTCACGGGCCATTAGTACCGTCGAGGGTACTTCGGCCATCAGGTACAACTGGAAGTCCCGGGAGCGCCGTAGCCCTTTCTCCTTGAACATCTCGGCGATCTGTTCGAGCTCCCAGGTGTTGCGGACGAACGGGAGCATCACGTGGGCGTTCTTGAGCCCCTTATCGGTCCGGATGCGGTGGATCGCCTCGAGCTCGAGCAGGAATGCGGGGCGGTAGACGGGCGAAATGTACCGCGAACAACCGCGCCAGCCGATCATCGGATTCTCTTCGGACGGCTCGAACTCGGCGCCTCCGGGCATCCCCCGGTACTCGTTGGTCTTGAAGTCGGAGGTTCGGATGATGACGGGGCGCGGGGCGAAGGCCTCACAAACGGTTGCAAGACCCGCGGCGAGCCGGTCCACGAGCTCCGGTCCCTTCCCCCGCTTGATGAGCGAAAGTGGGTGCTCGCGGACGTGGGCCGTGAAAATGAACTCGATGCGGAGGAGCCCGACACCCTGGACGGGCAGGCGTGCGTACTCCGCCGCCTTCTCCGGGACGCCGACGTTCACATAGATCTTCGTCGCGGTGACCGGGCTGGAGTGTTCGCCCCCGCCCGAGTGCGCGATGGGGGTCGAGGCCGCCGCCTTGCGGGCGTGGGAGAGGCCGGGATAGACCGCTCCGGCCCTTCCGTCCACGGTGATCTCGGTCCCTTCGGAGATGACCTTCGTCGCGGAGCGGGTGCCCACGACGCACGGAACGCCGAGCTCCCGCGAAACGATCGCGGCATGACACGTCATGCCGCCCTCGTCGGTGACGATCCCGGCGGCCCGCGCCATCGCGGGTACCATATCGGGCGTCGTCATCGTCGTGACGAGAATCTCACCGGGTTGCAGCTTGCCCATCTCCGCCGCCTTGCGAAGGAGGCGCGCGACCCCGCCGGCGATCCCGGGGCTGGCCCCGAACCCTTTGACCAAGGGGATCAGGTCGGGCCCACTTTCCTCGCTCCGGGGCGCGGGGGGAGCCGTCCGGGGGTTGGTCAGGTTACCCGGGGGAGCGGAGGTCGAGGTTTGCGGATTTCCGGGGATGGTCGTCACGGGGCGCGCCTGGACGATGTACAGCGAGGCCGCATCGGCACACCATTCGACGTCCATCGGTCGGCGATAATGCGACTCGATGACACGGGCCAGCGACGCAAGCCGCAGGATCTGATCGTCCGGTAGCTTCTGCACCGACCGTTCCCGTTCCGGGATGTCCTGGCGCAGGTTGCCGCCGGCCGGGTCCCGCACGAGACGGAACGCTTGCTCGGAGAGCTGCTTTTGCACGATCCGCTGGGTGGCGCCATCCACGACGTAGTGATCCGGAGTGACCTCGCCCCCGACGATCGCCTCGCCGAGGCCCCAGCCGGCCTCGATGATCATGTGGTTCTCGCCGGTGTTCGGGTCGCGCGTGAACAGGATGCCGCTCACGACGGAGTCGACCATCTTCTGGACGACGACCGCGAGCTTGACGGACGAATGATCGAACCCTTTACGGGCGCGATAGACGAGGACACGCGCGGTGAACAACGACCCCCAGCACTTTCGGATCGAGGTGAGGATCTGGTCGATCCCGGTCACGTTGAGGTACGTCTCCTGGAGGCCGGCGAACGATGCGCCTTCCAAGTCCTCGGCCGTCGCCGAGGAGCGCACCGCCGAGAACCGGGCGTTGTGTTCGCGCGAATACGCGGCAAAGGCGGCCTCGATCTCCGCACGCAGCTCCGGCGGGAACTCCGTCGATTCGAACCGGTCGCGGATGCGCTTGGCCACCGAATCGATGCTGTCCGGTCGGTCGACGTCGAGCGTCTCGAGCGCGCCGGGGATCTCGGCCTTGAGTACGGTCGCTTCGACGAAGGCGCTGAAGGCGTCGGTCGTCACGACGAAGCCCGGCGGGACCGGGAGTCCTTGCCGAACCATCTCGCCGAGCTTGCCCGCTTTGCCTCCGACGAGCGCGATGTCCGCGTCGGAGACCTCGGCGAGGTTGACGATCTGCGGCATCAGGCGCTCGCGGTTCGCCGGTGGAGCGTCTGCGCGACGAGGTCCGAACTGGGGGAGTAGGGATGCACGACCCGTGAGGCTTCGGCCGACCAGGTCTCCGGTCCGCCCACCGTCGCGATCAATTCGCCGGGGCGCCGCTCGGCTGCGCTGCGATCGATCACTTCGTAGAAGTGGAGCGTGCCGCCACGTCCCACCGCCTCGCTCACCGAGGTAAGATACTTAATTCCTTCGCGGGGAAGATTGAAGATCACGCGATCCGCGGTGCCCGCGTGAGGCAGAAAGTCGGTCAGGTCCGCCACTTCCGCGCGGATCCGGTCGGTGAACCCGAGGCGCTGCGCGTTCGACCGCAATAGTGCGATCGCCGCAGGATTCACGTCGATCCCGATGACCGTCGCGGCGTTGCCGTCCCGGGCGATCGTCAACGCGAACGGTCCGACGCCACAACAGACGTCGAAGACGCGCTCTCCCGGACGTACCAGATCGGCGACCCTCGCGTGCTCCCGGGCGAGCCGCGGGGAGAAGTAGGCGACCTCGGGATCGACATCGATCTCGAGGCCATTCTCGCGGTGGCGGGTCGCCCAAGCTCCCTGGCCCGCGAGCGCCACCAACTTGCGCAGCCGTTCGGGCCCGTGAACTCCTTGGTCCCACCCCACCTTCCGGGCACCCGGGACGAACTGCAGGAGCGCCTCCCCCACCTCGGGGCCCCGCGCGGCCAGGTCCGGGGGGAGTCGGATCAACACGACATCGCCCACCACATCGAAGGCGCGAGGCAGGTGGCTTCGTTCCTCGGCGTTGAGGCCTCGGACTCCCTCCCGGTACGAGCGAGGCGCGACCCGGGTCGGCCGGAACTCTCCTACCTCGATCGTCCCGTCGGCGGCGAGGGGGTTCGCTGCGTCGACGATCGGGAAGGAAACGGTGAGTTCGGTCCGGCTGACCTCGAGATCCGGGCGGAGCCAGCCGCGCTCCCGCAATCGGCTCCTTGCCGCTTCGGCATGGGCGCGGGGGACGACGAGCGCCCGACTCTTCATGGGGGCGGAACGCCCCGAACCAGCAGGGGCATCACGTCCGACCCGCGGAGAGCACCCAATCGTCCCGCCGCCGCCGCCAGCTCGCCGAACTTGACCGGTGGTCCCGTTCCGGCGCCGCCAATGGGCGGCGCCACCCCGGCACCTGCGACGAGGAGTGGTACGGGATCGTCGGCATGAGCCTTGAGGATGCAGGGGGTCGCATGGTCCGCGGTCACGGCCATCCGGACCGATCCCCAGTCGGCGGCCCTGACGAATGGCCCGAAGAACGAGCGGTCGAGCTGCTCGACAATCTCCATTTTCGCGGCGGCCCGGCCATCGTGACCCGGCTCATCGGGCCCCTTCAGATGCACGTAGACGAACGGGTAGTCGTGCAGCGCCTCCAGCGTGACGCGGGCCCGCTCCTCGAGCGCGGCATCGCGATCCGGTCCCATCGGACCCACGAACCGGTCGGCGAGTCCGACGAGCCGCGCGATCCCGCGCTCGACGGGCATCTCGGTCACGGCGGCGCCGGTGAACCCATACTTGCTCTCGAACGAAGGCGGGCCCTGGCCCTCCACCGGCACCGACCCCGCATTCCGAAGCAGGAGGCCGTTGGCGAGCTTCCGGCCCGAGATCGCACGCCGAGCGTTCACCAATTGGCCGGGAAGAATCGCGGCCGCGGTCTCTAGGAATCGGTTCGCGGCGGCGGCCGTGCGCGCAGCCTCGGTTGAGCGGTCGAGGGGCAGCACCGTGAGCGATCGCGGGTCGGTGACGTGCTTGGCCTGGCCCATTCCGCCAATCTTCTCGTAGAACGGATCGGAGTTCGACACGTTCGGGGACAGCGACCCGCCCGAGGTCGGATGGAGCCAGAGCACGCCCCGATGTCCGACCGTGGCGCGGACCTCGGCGAGGATACCGAGGTCGCCGAGGAGGTCCGATTGCGTCAATGCCCGCGCGAGCTCTTTTGACTCGCTGGTCCCCATCGACCGGCCCACGCGAGAGTCCGCAATCTTCCCCTCTCCGTCGAACGTGGCGAAGTTCAGACGGAAGGCGACGTCGCCCGGGGCCAAGCGGATCCCGACCCCCATGGCTTCCAAGACCCCGCGCCCGGGTGAGTCGTGGATCGGGTCGTACCCCAGCAGCGCCAGCACGCCGGCGTCGGATTCCGGCGCCACCCCCGGGGCGATGACGGTGACCGCCCCCAAGGCGCCGGTCGCACAGAGCCGGTCCAGATTCGGGGTGTGCGCGGCCTCGACCGGACTTCGGCCGCCGGTCTCGGGATGCGGCCGATCTCCGAGCCCGTCGAGGATGATGAGGGCGCGCCGGGGCACCTCGGCCGGTGTCACGACACCATTCGCCCCCATCGACTTATTAGGAGCACCCGACTCGCGTCCCCTCGACTGTGGAGCAAAGAAACTCCGTTAAGAGTTTTGTTGGAAAGCCCGTCGGGCGGCTCCTCATCGCCGCCCTCGCTACCGCCACGCTGATCGGCAGTTTCCTCCTCCTTTCTCCGGTCATTTCGATCCCGACGTTCCTGTTCTTCGGGTTGGCGATCCCCATCTACCTGGGGTGGAAGCGCCCCCGCCAGCTGGCCATCATGGGATTGGCGGTCCTCCTCGTTGCCGCCCCGATCGGTTCCCTGTGGGAGGCCCAGATCGTCCGCCAGCCGAGCCCGCTCGGCAACTCGGACAACTTTGCGCCGTACGGGAATGGGGGTTCGGTGCTCCAGAACGCCCACGTTACCCCGTTCGACGGCGCGGGGGGCGCGACGTACAACTTCTCCGTCGAGGTATTCCCCCAGTACGTGCCCGCGAACACGAGCGGATTGCTCTGGGTAGAACTGTTCGTCACCACCTGCGTGGGGGCTACGGGGAATAATTCGCCGTACTGTCCGACCCCCTACCCGTTCTACTCTCCCAATTCCACGCTTCCCTCGAACCTGACGAGTCCCTCGACGGTCTACTTCGACCAGCCCCTGTCGGGGTCGAACATCTGGTGGTTCCAGTTCGCGACGGCGTACCGGAGCGGACCGGACCAGAATCTCACGTGGATCTTCCTCGACCCGAACAACGGGTACGGCGCGATCGAGGGGCCTGTTTCGGGCAGCTACACCAGCACGGTCGAGCTCGTGATCCCGAGCTTGTACCAGGACATGTTCTTCTATCCGGGGGCGGTCTTCTTTCTCGCCCTACTCATCTATTACGTCTTCAAGCGACGCGAGGCCGCTCGCCAAGGAGGCGCCGGCCCCGGATCGCCTCCTGCGTCCTCTCCGGACGTGGCGACCAGTTCGCCTTCGACCGGCTCGCCACCGGCAGGATCGCCCAAAGGGTCCGCGCCGGCCCGGGGCGCCGCTGAGATGCACTGCCCCAACTGCCAAGCGGTCGTGTACGCGAACGAGACGAGCTGCTGGAAATGTGGGGCCGCACTCACGCGCCCCGTTCCGGCCGCCGAAGCCCCCCTCGCGGGTGGCCGCACGTAGACCACTACGCGAAGTTCGTCGCCTGGTTGAGGATGGACATCCCCAGCTGGTCGTTGGCGATGTCGTAGTCGTTGCCCGCCGCTGTGATCACGATGGACAGCGTGTAGCGGCCCGACGAGGGCGCCTGCCACGTGAGTGAGACGAACACCACGCCCCCTCCGCCGGTCACCGTGGCCTGGGTCTCCACCGGCGCCCCGCCGAAGAGCGCGGGCGTGCCGTTCACGTAGAGCGTCACGGTGACCGGGCCGCCGATCGGCCCGTTCGCGCGGATCGCAGCGTAGACGTTCGTGAGCTGCGCGTGGTTGACGCCCACGACGAGGGTCTCGGCCACGCCGTAGTCGGCGAGGGCACGGCCGTTGGAAGTGGCATTGGTCAATCCGGACAGCCAGTCGACGATGTTGTAGGTGACGGCGGCGCCGGCGGCACCGGTGCCCCAGTTGTTGCTGGTCGGGAGCGCCGCGGCCAGCAAGGCGGGCTCGGAGGCGAGGGCGGCCCCTTTGACCGCTCCGGACGCCCAGGTTCCCACCGGGTTGCCGCCCACGGTGAGATAGGCCGTGTTCGTGGCGCCGATCTTGAAGTAATCGTACGGGACCTCGTTACTCGTCCCCGCAATGGTCTTGTTGATGACGATCGACGCCGGGACCCCATCGGCGCGGACCCCGCTCGCGAGACTGGCCGCGTAGGTGGCCGTGCCCGTGGCATTGGGGAGCGTCATGCACGTTTGTCCTGCCGTGTACTTCGCGCCCAGGAGGCTGAAGAACGCCGAGTTGAAGTTCGCGTTGCACGCCGCCGCGCCGAACGCGATCGACCCCACGACCCAGAAGCTCGTGGTGGAGGCGCCGGTGATCGCCGATTGGTCGGTCGTCGAGGCGCTCTTCGGGCAAGAGCCGAACGCGCTCCCGAAGTCAACGATGGCCACTTTGTAGCTGCTGAACAGCCCGGAAGTCAATGCGGTCTTGCACGAGACGAACTGGGCGGAGTACGGGATCCCGTCGGCCGTGAGCTCCGACGCCAACCAACCGCTGGAGTTGTCGGGCTGGTTCGTCCCACTGGCGACGTTGTGGGCCAGGAGCAGGATGGCGGGGAACACGGTGACGTTGAGCGCCGCGCTCGCGCTCGAGCCGCCGGCGATGCTCGCCACGGCGAACAGTTGGTACACCCCGACGACCGAAGGGGTCCAGGCCTGGGTGAAGCTGGCGACGCCGCCGGCGGCGATCGACTGCGAGGAGCTGCCGACCGCGGCGGCGTTCGCGGTGAAGGAAACGGTGGCGAGCCCAGCACCCGAGCCGAGGTTGACGACCTGCGCCGTCAGCGTGACCGCGGAACCGGCCACGATCGTCGCGGGGGTCGCGGTCAGGGAGACGGTGATCGGGGCGTTGGGCGCCGTCAGCGTCACGGCGAACGCCACCGAGTTCTTCAGCCCGTTGTTGTCGGAGGCGTTGATGAACAGGTAGTACGTTCCCGCGGCGTTGGTCGTCCCCGACGGGATCGTGAACGTCCACAACCCGGTCGCCCCGGAGAAGGTCATGACGTGCTTGGAGGCACCGCCGCTGCCGGGAAGTTCGGAGTAGTTGACGTAGACCGAGTTCGACTTCAAGTTGGAATCGGCGATCTGGGCGTACACGACGATCGCAACGCCGACGGCCGGGGCGGCGGGGGTGGTCCCGACCGCGATGAAGTCCGGCGGGGTGTTCGGGTTGCTGCCGGGAAGCGAGATGCGGAAGATGAGCTGGGACGCAGAGACGACCGAGACCGTGAGGTTGTCCGGCGCCGTCAGCGCGTAGGTCGAGATGTTCTTGGTCCAGACCTGCCCCAAGTTCCAGGCTCCCGAACCGGACAGCCCCGCGCTCACCAGGAAGGGAGGAGGGTTCCGCGACGGGTGCGCGGCCGACGTGATGTAGACTTGGTCGTTGTTCGGGATCGAAGGCCCGGCGAGATGGGTGATCGAGACGGTCTCGATCGTCAGTGCGCCAGACCCGCCGTAGGTCAGTCCGGCGGTGAACTGGTTCTCCGGCTGCGGTGGCGGGACAGGGAACGTGTTGACGAAGAAGAAGATCGAGGCGAACAGCGTGACCGTCAGGCCCAGCAGCAAGATCGTGGCGATGACATCGGAAACTCCGCGCGACGCGCGGCGGCGCATTCCCCGCCGGGCGCGAGCGGGGTGAGAACGTTCGCTAATGATTCCCCCTACCCAAAGATGACCGTCAGTGAAATGCTTCGGGCACGTATTTAGACGTTGGCCGAGACGACCGCCTGCGGTCGCGACTTCATCGGACCGGGAGAGAGTCGATGCGCATGAGTGCGCAGTGGCCGCCGCGGCACGAAAGTCGGGCCAAAATCGAACCGGTTATACGGCCGAGCCAGCGTTCCGGGACCACGTTCGACGGCCGCGCAGCTTTGTTCGACACGTCAGTTTTCGGCGGGCGGCACCGCTTCAGCGCGGCTCCGCCGCAGGCGCGAGCATTCGTTTAAGTAGCTGGGTTTTGCATAGAAGCGCCCAGTCGTGTTCGACAAAACCCGGAACCGCCCGGCATCCGACGCGCGCGAGCCGTCGGACGATCGGATCGGGCCGGAGGATGAGCGCATCGCCCTACGGTGCAACCGCCGAGAGCTCCAGCTGATGGACTCGTTCGTCGCCGACGGCGAGTTCCGGACGCGGTCGGAGCTGATGCGGGAAGCGCTGCGTTCGTTCCTCCGAGACCGGGCCATGTCCGCGGTCGTACCGGCAGCCGAAGCCGGAGAGATCGTCGAAGTGCCCGTGCGCCTGCGACGCGAAGAGGTGGCGATGCTCATCGTCCACGCCAAGCTGGTCGGCAACGACCGGCCGCTGGGCGATCTGCTCGCGGAACTCGTGCGGGTCGGGGAGATGCAAGGGCAGGTCGCCGACCTTGTCCAGCGCCACAGCCGGTTCGTCCACGAGGCCGCCGCCGCCCGCGCCCAGGTCGAGGCCCTGGGCAAGGCGGGCCAGCGCCTGAAAGATCGGGGGTTCGTCGGCCGCTAGCGGCCGAGGTCCGACGCGACAAAGAGGGGTGGGTGCGGTGCACGGTTCGAGGAGCGCGGAACGCCGGAACGATCTAGCCGACAGTCGCGATGACGAGCTCGAGGAAGGGGTGATCGAGACCTTGCGTCTCGGCCACGATGTCCGGTTCGTTCTCGTATGCGTGGGCGGGGGCGCCATCCGGATCGGACGCGAGATCGCACGCCAGCACCTTCGGTATCTGGAGACGGTGGCCGTCAACTGCGATAGCCGCGTCCAGGACGCTGAGGAGTTCGACCGGCGGGTTTTCCTGGGCACGCCGAGCGCGATCGACGCCGGGACGGGCGGGTCGCCGACCGCCGGCGCCCGCTTGGCCCACGCGGCCGAGCCCGCGCTCGAACGCATCTTCGAAGGGACGACCTTCGTCACGATCCTCGCCAGCCTGGGCGGAGGGACGGGCACGGGTGCCCTTCCGTTCGTCCTCGACGCGGCGGCCCGGTCGGCGGAGTTCGTGAGCGTATTCGCGGTCAAACCGTTCCGCGCCGAGGGCGAGCGACGCGCGACCGCCGAGCGGGCGCTGGGCCGTCTGCATTTCGTGGACGGCTTCATCGATAAGCGCGAGACAGGCCGCGGCTGGCTTCACATGCTCGACAACGAGACACTCGTCCCGCACCAGGGCTCGCTCCCGTTCAACCGGGTCGCTCACCACTGGGCCGAGGTCGTCGGTGCCTACATCGAACATTCCATCGTGGCGCCGATCGAGGCCGTCGTCGAGGCGCGTCGGATCGAGCGACTCGCCGAGTCGGAACCGGTCCGCGCACCGCCGCCACAGGTGCGCGATCCGATGCCGCCCCGGGTGCCCGAGCCTCCGCTTACCCCGATGCCGTTGGCCCCCACGCTCGACGCGGGGATCGCCGAGCTCACCTTCGAGGTGCTGTCCCCGACCGGCGGTCCCGAGATGCTGCGATGATCCACAAGTGACCGGCCGGCCGAACCGTTAAAAGCCGACTCCGTTCCCCGTCGCCGATGGACGGACGGGTCGGCGCCCTCCTGGTCACCCAGCTGCTCCCCGCAGCCCTGATCGGGGTGACGGTCTGGCATTTTGGCTCTAATCCCGTCGCACTGCTCGTACTCCTGACCACCATGGTCGTCGGAGCGCTCTACATTCTAACGTACGCCGAGACGTTCTAGGCTGCGTTACTGATACATCCCCGATCCGCCGGACCCCGAGAGGTCGGGCGTTGCGCCGGGGTGAGTCGGCGCTCGGCCCTTCATCACGGCGCGCAGAGCCCGTTCGATCGTTTCGGCCTGCGAGCGCAGCGGCCCCGTGTCGATCTTCAGCTGGGGTAGGATCTTGTCCAGGGTTTCGATCAGTGCCGCCCCGGCCCGATGGTCCGGGAACCCCGCGCTCTCGCGCGCGCGCACGAGAAGGACGAGCACGGGCACCGGGCGGCGAAGTCCGCCGACGAGCAAGGCACCAGAGACCCCTCCGATCACCCCGTCGCCCAAGGGCCGCGCGCCGGAGCGATCCACCGCGCGTTGCAGCTCTTCGTCGCTCCGCGAGGCCACCCACCAAACGCTCGGCTCCGATCCGTCGGAGTCACCTTCATCCTCCACCGGATGGGGGACGACTCCTTCCAGGCAGACGACCCAGCGTGCCTTTCGCCGTTCGGCCCCATCCAGGATCCCCGCGGCCAGCGGGCCCACGGCGCTCACCGTCGGGGGAAACTCCGATAGCACGACGCCAAGGTCGGTCCGGCCGTGGAAGCGCACCGGGGGTTGGACCTCACCCCCTTGCACGATGGCGACGGGCGGCGCATCCAACGACTCCAGGATACCGATCCGGGGAAGGTTCAACGAGGTGATCACGTAGTGGGCGGCAATCGTCGCCGCCAGACCCGCCGTCGGAAAGCTGGAGAGGATGGTGGCACCCGGGGCGGTGGCGCCCGAGGGGTCATCGTCCGTCCAGCGGTACGGCTCGGACATGGCCGCCGGAATCGGCGTCGGTACATGTAGGTTCGTCCCCCGCGGATTCCTCTCGCCGGAAACCCCCAAGTAGTCGCCTCGGCTCGCCGACGCGTGGGGCTCCCGTTCCGCGACATCGTTCATCCCGAGGAGCTCCCGTGGGAGCGTCTGAGCGGTCACACTCTCGCCGTCGACGGCTACAACGCGATCTACCAGTTCCTCGCCACGATCCGGCAACGTGACGGGCGGCCGCTGTCGGATCCACAGGGTCAGACGACGAGCCACCTGATGGGGGTCCTGTATCGCACGACCGCGCTCCTGGGACAGGGGGTACTACCGGTGTGGGTCTTCGATGGAAAACCACCCGAACTCAAGGCCGGGACCTTGCGGACCCGCTTCTTGGCTAAGGAGAAGGCCGAAGCCCAATGGCACGAGGCGCTCGCGGCCGGTGATCTGGAAACGGCGCGGCGCAAGGCGGCCCAGACCTCGCGGCTGACCCGCCCGATGGTCGAGGAGGCGAAACGATTGCTCGCGGCCCTCGGGGTTCCGACAGTCCAGGCTCCCTCGGAGGGAGAGGCGCAGGCCGCGTTCATGGCGGCGCGCGGGCAGGTCTGGGCGGCGGCTTCAGAAGACTACGACAGCCTGTTGTTCGGCGCCCCCCGACTCGTTCGGGGGCTCAGCGCTCGAGCGCGGGGGGGATCGGCACCGGCCGCCCAGGTCATCGACCGGGCCGAGCTGCTCTCGACGCTGGGGATCTCGGGCGAGGAACTCATCCTCGTCGGACTGGTGGTCGGTACGGACTTCAACGACGGCGCCAAGGGCTATGGCCCCAAGAAGGCCCTCAAGCTCGTGCAACAGCACCTCGGCTGGGAGGCGACGCTACGAGCCGTGGGCATCGATCCCGCGGAGGTGGAGCCGGTGGCCGAGATCTTTCGGCACCCGGCCACGGAGGACGTGGTCCTCCCGCCGTTCGGTCCGGTCGACGAGACGTTGCTGGAGCGTCTGCTCGTCGAGGGGCACGGTTTCTCGGTCGACCGCGTCCGGGCTGCGGTCGCGCGCGGGCGCCGCCGCCCGACGCCCCCCGGGCCCGACGAGGTCACCCGTGGCCATCAGACCCTGCTCGACACGTTCGGCGGCGGGGAGGTCGGGTGACGAAGTACTTCGAGGCGGTCCCGAATTTCTCCGAGGGCCGGGACGCCGAGAAGGTCCGCCGCCTCGCGGCGGAGGCGACGGGCGTCCCGGGCGTGGCCCTCCTGGACGTGGAGAGCAATGCCGACCACCACCGCTCGGTGATCAGCCTGGTCGGAGAAGGCACCCCGCTCTCGGAAGCGCTGTTCCGCATGATCCGTCTTGCGGCGAACCTGATCGACCTTACCACCCACCACGGTGAGCATCCCCGCATGGGGGCTGCCGACGTCGTACCGTTCATTCCGCTCGGGGAGTCGACCATGTCCGAGGCGGTCGCCCTCGCCGAGGCTCTAGGCGCGCGCGTGGCCCGGGAGTTGTTCATCCCCGTGTACCTCTACGCTCAAGCGGCGCGGCGACCGGAACGTCAGGATCTGGCCAAGGTGCGACGCGGCGAATTCGAGGGGATCCGCGATTCGATCGCGACCGATCCGGACCGACGACCCGACTTCGGCGAGGCGCGCGTCCACCCCACGGCGGGCGCGGTGGCGATCGGCGCCCGACCGGTTCTCATCGCCTACAACGCCTACCTGGCGACGCCGGACGTCGCCGTCGCCAAGCGGATCGCCCATGCCGTCCGGGGCCGCGACGGGGGGTTGCCCGAGGTCAAGGCGCTGGGGTTCGAGACTCACGGGCCCGACCGCGCCCAGGTGTCGATGAACCTTACTGACTATCGGCAGACACCCATCCATCGAGCCCTGGAGGCTGTCCGAAGCGAGGCGGTCAAGAACGGCACCCAGGTCGAAGAGTCGGAGATCGTCGGCCTAGTCCCGGAGGACGCCCTCCTCGACGCGGCGCAGTTCTACCTTCAGCTCTCGAAGTTCGACCGCGGGACTATCCTCGAGCGAAAGGTTCGTGCGACGACCGGTGCCGCTCCCCGAACTCCCGATCAGTCAGCGCCGAGCTACGCCACCGGGCGGCTTGCCGACTTCGTGTGTGCTCTCGGCGCCCGCACGCCGACTCCCGGCGGGGGAAGCGCCGCCGCAGCCGCCGGGGCGTTTGGAGTGGCGCTCGGCGAGATGGTCGTCCGCTACGCCGCCAAGCCCGAGGCGCTCCCACCGCATCTTCGAGGGGCGCTCGCGACGCTCGAATCGCTTCGCGGCGAGCTGGTCACGGGGATCGACGCCGACTCGGCAGCTTACGAGGCGATGCGAGCGGCACGTAAAGCGGTGAAGGCAACTCCGGACGAGCCGAACGCCCGGGCGAGCCTGAGTCATTCGATCCGAACGGCGACGGAGGTGCCGCTCGGTACTGCGCGGGCCGCCCGACGTGCGGCGGACCTTCTGACCGAGGTCGCCAGTGAACTCCCTCCCGCGCTGGCCAGCGATTTAACCACCGCTCGGGCATTGCTCGACGCGGCGATCACGGGCGCGCTCGCGAACGCGACGATCAACCTACCCGATGCGTCCTCCGCCGGACTCGCGACCGACGCGTACCGTGCGGAGATCGCGCAGCTCGGTCGTCGGACGGCCTAGTCGTATGGCGGACACGCCCAACGTCCTTCCGCCGAGGCCCCGGGTGCTGGTCAACTGCGCGGTGTCCGCGGACGGCCGACTGGCGTACTCCGGGGGTCGCCGCGCGCGATTGTCCGGCCCGGCCGACCTGCGCCGGGTGCAGCAGTTGCGAGCGGCCTCGGACGCGATCCTGGTCGGTATCGGCACCGTGATCCTCGATGATCCGTCGCTCCGGGTGCATTGGGAGCTGATGGACGCCCCTCGGGGGAAGGAGCCGCTTCGGGTGGTCCTCGACAGTCGGGGTCGCACTCCGGCGGCGGCCCGTGTGCTCGACGAGCGTCAACCGACGCTGATCGCAACGAACGCCGGCTGCGCGCGCCCGTTCCCCCCGCACGTGGGGGGGTATCGGGCGGGTCCCGCGCGCGTCGACCTGGCCGGACTCTTGCGCGAGCTTTCTCGCCGGGGAGTCCGCCAGCTGCTCGTGGAGGGCGGGGCCGACGTGATCGCGTCATTCCTCCGCGAGGGCTTCGTCGACCAGCTGACGGTCTTCGTGGCGCCGGTGTTGATCGGCGGCGCGTCGGCTCCCCCGATGATGTCCGGACCGGGAGCCGAGAACGACGGGGAGGCCATCGGCCTGAGGCTTAGCGATGTGGAACGATGCGATCAGGGGCTGCTCGTCACCTGGGACCCGCGCCGGGCCCCGTCCGATTAGCTCAGGGCTTTGGCGCACGAATCGCAATAGCCCGAGCCCAATCGCCGCACGGAGCTGGTGAGGCAGGAGGTGCAGAGCGGTCGACCGCAGTTGCGGCATCGCCTCCACGCGTCCCGGGACGGGAGCGAACGACCGCACGTGGCGCACGCGAGCGCCGCCTCGCGCCCACCCGGCGACCCCATCGCTGACGAAGCGTCGATGCCTTCGCGCGCGTCCCTTGCGGCCGGTGCGGGGGCGGTCACGGGCAGCGCGGCACCCATCCCTGCCGCGCGCGTCGGTCCACCGGCGGACTCACGATTCAGCGTCGGGGAGCGCGAATCCAGGGCTGGACCCGTCCCGAGGGATCCGGAAATCGTCGCACGAGGTCGCGGCGGTTCGGGAGGCTCCGGCCCATCCCACACCCGCATCGGCGGTGAAGTCGCGGGCGGCGCAGCGGCCCCCAGCGGTTCAGCCGCGGGCTCACGAGGGGCGACAAGATCGAGGTCCGTCGCCTCCGACTCGGGGTCGTCGCCGCCGAGGAGGACGGCCGCGACGCCGCCGCTCAGGACGATCACGCCCATCCCTAAGAACAGCACCCAGAGCGGCAACCGCGACGAACCCGCCGTCGAGCCGATCACATGCAACCAGCCGGCCAAGGCCAGCAGCCCTACCGCCACACCGAGAAGTGGAACCGGCGTGGCATCATGCCGGTAGGCGTGGGTGCCCTCGACCAGAGGACTCGCGTCGGCGGGAGCCATCCCGTCGACGTCGGGCGACACGGGTCCGAGGGCGCTACGGGCAGCTACCGACCGAGGTGCACTGCTGCGAGATCTGCTCGACGCTGTTCAGCACGATGCTCGACGAAGCCGCCGATCCGAGGTCGTAGTAGAGCGTGTAGGTCTGGGCCGACGACGGGGCGGTCGCCTGGGACTCGATGAAGACGGTCACGGTGGTGATCGTGGGCCCCGCCCCGGTCGAGATGGAGAAGACGATCTCGAGCTCGGTCGAGGTCGGCGCCCCGGTCGATTCGGTCATTTTGAAGTAGTGCGCCACATTGCCGACCGTGCCGGCATTGATCATCAACCCAGAGCTTGTCGCCGGCAGGGAGACGGGGCTCGTGGCGGTGGTCGAGGCCAAGCTCGTCGGGAGGGGACTCGGGGTCGAGGCCAGACCGACCGAGGCCTGAGTCCACCAGGTAATCGCGGAGGTAGTTTCGAAGTTGCCACTGGCGGCCTCGGTACCGCTGGAGTTGATGGTCAACGCACCGGCCATCGCATAGCCGCCGACGAAGGCGGCCAAGCTAAGGGCGGTCGCGAGGTAGATCGCCTTGACCGATACTCGAGTATGCTTCATGCGGCTGGGACCCCCGGAGTGCCGCGGGATGGAGTGTCGCCCTATTTGAAGTTGGGGCGGGCAGTCGGGCGGAGTGGAAGGAGTGAGCGATTACGGACACGTGCCGAAGGCCGAGCACTCCTGGGAGACCTGGCTCACGTTGCGGAAGCCGGCGGCCCCGGCGCCCTGGTCGAAGTAGAGACTGACGAGGACCGTCCCGGAGGGCGACGTCGCCGGTGTCTCGAGGTACACCGTCACCGACGTGGGGGTCGACGCGGAAAGGTTCAGGATCGTGACGGTGAGTTCGAACTCGGTGAGGACGGGCGGCGTCTTGAGTTGGAAGTCCCAGCGGAGCGCCGAGTCGTTCGCTTTCGCGGTCACGAACACGTACGACGCATTGCTTCCCGTAAGCAGGGTCGGTGTCGTTTCGCTGGCATTCGCCACCCCCGGCGCAGGAGATGGGATGGTGGCGAGCGAGATCGCCGTCTGCGACCACCAGGTGATCGCAGCGCCGGTCTCGGCCGCCCCATCGGCGGTCTCGGTACCGGATTTCACCGTCAATGCCGCTCCGATCACGCCCCCGGAGAACCCGGCGATGCCCAACCCCACGACGAGTAGGGCAACGAACATCCTCCGGCGATGGAGCTCCTGCAGCCTCATGGACACGTCCCGACGGTCAGGCACTTCGCGGAGAGCTCGGTGACGCTCTGGATCGTGCCCCCGGAGAGGGCCGAGGCGGCGATGGAGTAGTAGAGGCGGACATCGAGCGTGCCCGAGAAAGCCGAAGACGGGGTTTCGAGGTAGACCGTGAAGCGGCTCGTGTTGCCGCTCAACGAGTAATTCAATTCGAGCTCGATCTCGGTATTGAGGGGGGCCGTGACGAGCGCCTGGAAGATCCAGAGCAGGGCGGCGCCTCCGCTGGCCCCACCGTTGAGACCGTAGCTCACCGTGCCGTTGCTCGGCAATACCGTAGGAGCCGCAGTCGTGTTGCTCGGGGCGGTCGGCCCGGACGGCAACGTGGTCGTCGCGAGCTTGACGACGCTCCACCACGTCCCGACGTTGGAGGCTGCGACGTAGTTGCCGATCTCGTGCTCGGTGGGCCCCTTGGTCACCTTCAGGGAGCCCGCGGCGACGAACCCACTGAGGGTCAAACCCACCACCGTCGCGATGGCAACCGGTACGAGCCAGCGTGGGCGGTGATACGCGCGATCCGCCACTTCCCACCCCGCTGTGGGCGGAGGGGGCCCGGGCGGTTTAACCATTGGCTAGGCCTGGGTTAAGTCACGGCCACCGTTATAGGCCGTGGGCGCTCCGGAGCCGCCGGAGGCCAATCCCGAGTCCGTGAAGCTGGTCCACTTCCTGCTGGGCGACCAGTTCCACTTTGGGATGCTCACCGACGCCAACGAGTACGTGGACCTGGACACCGCATGCCGCGACTACTTCGGGGTGAATCCGGTCAAGGGGGCCGACCCGAGCCGGTTCCGCGACATGCGGGCCTTCTTCGCGGGCGGCCCGGAATCCGTCGATCTCACGAAGAAGATCCTCGACTACATCGATCGCCGCCGTAAGGCCGGCTGGACCCCTCGCGCGGCGACCGGGGCCCGGTACCTCTTCAAAGCCGAGGAAGGGGTCCGGCTTCTGGCCCCCGTGATCAACGGCGTGAAGATCTACTGCCTCGCCTCGAACTCTCGCAGCCACCTCGCGGAACAAGGGAAGCCGATCCCGAAACAGCCGTACGCGTTCACGCGCTTCTTCAACAGCCTGGTCGGACCCAACGAGCCGCTCGTTCTGCACGACGCCGGGACTTTCCCCGACATCGAGGTGGAGCTCGCGGCGGTCATCGGCAAGGCGGGAAAACACATCACTCCCGCCCAGGCGTTCGACCATATCGCCGGGTACACCATCGCCCTGGACATGGGTTACCGGGACCTGCAGTATCCGGGCGAAGGCCCGGCCGACTGGGTGATGGGCAAGGGGTTCGACGCGTCGATGGCGGTCGGCCCGTGGATCGTCCCCAAGGAGGAGCTCGGCAGCCCCTATCCCCTCCGCATGGAGCTCAAGGTCGGTGCCGAGGTCCGGCAGACCGGTGACACCAACGATTACCTGTTTCGCCTGCCCGAAGTCGTCGCCCACCTTTCCCGTGGCATCACTCTCGAGCCCGGTGACCTGATCTCCCTCGGCACGCTCGGGGGGACCCCCGGCTTCGAATTCGGCAAGGAGACCCGTCGGCTCAAGCCGGGCGATGCGGTGGAAGGCTCCATCGAGCGGATCGGCCGGCTGGTCATCCCGGTGAAGGCGGAAGCTTCGCTTCGCCCCGTAGCACCAGGAACAGCGCCGCCGGCGTAGTCAGCGCAACCCGACGTCCGGGAGGTCCCTCGGTCGACGTCCCCGGGAAGGGGTACGCATGGGACTCGACGAGCTCGACCTCCGTGCGCGCGTTCATGTCGGCGACCACGGGGGCATCGGTCCACGGGTCGAAGGCGTCCAGGTCGGCGCGGTCGAGCGGAACGACACGGAATCCCGATCCGCCATGGAGCGAGCCGGGGAGTCGGATCAGTCGGTGGATATCGGTCGTGACCGGGGCGTCCGTCTCGCCCTGGACCTCGATCCGGGCCTGCCGGAGCACGGTTTCGAGGAGCTCCTTGGGTACCCCTCCGTGGAACACGTCAAGGCTCAGGGTCTCGCGGATCTGCGCGCCCCGGCCGTCGGTCACCAACTGTCGCGCGAGGCGACGGGCCGCCGGCTTCGGCATTCCGAGCTGCTCGAGCTCGGCAGCCGCCACTTCCCGCCCCGCCGCCTCCCATCGCTCGAGGAGGCGGAGGAATGACCGCGTGGTCCGCCCGCGCCAGCCCGGGGTCGTGGGCGGGTGCAATCGCCGGAAACTTCGCGCCCGGGAACTCCGGCCAGGCCGTGGCGAGTCACCGTCGGAGTCCGAGGAGCTGATCGGCTCGACCGTCCGTTCCTCCATGACGGCGGTCGTCTCGTCAAATCCGGTACCCTGGATGTACTCCACGAGCTCTCGGCGTTCCGGGCTGCTCAGGGGCCAGTAGGCCGGGCTCCGAACGTGGATGTGATAGCCGCGGCCGCCGGAAAACACCAGGGACATCTCTTCCGGCGGGATGCCGAAATCCCCTACGAGGAAGTCATCCCACAGGTCGCGGACCCGATCCTTGACGCGCAGCAGCTGCTCGGCGTAGGTCAGCGACTCGGCTCCGCGTAAATGGTCGGCGTCCAGGTCGAAGATCACGTCCGCGCCCAGCCACTCTTTCCCTGACATCTGGGCGTGGTCGGGATATCGATAGTACGCGGAGGAGTAGTAGACGTGGCGCGGCACCTCCCGCAGGAGGAAGTCCCGAAAGTCCTCGGCGGTGCGGAAGCTTCCGTGCCGGCGCATCAACGTCGCTTCCGCGAACGGGAAGGCGGCGAACTCCCGTCGGGCGAATCGGGGGGGCGGCTCCAGCGCCGCGTCGGCGTAGTAGGCTTCGAACCGATGGCGCGCCCACGCCAGGGAACGCGGGTCGAGGACCGCGATCTTCGCCACGCAGCTACTCCGGCTCGGGGAGGTCCGGGACGGTCATCGCCTCCTCCGCGAGGGCTTCCTGGCGAAGGCGGGCGAGCAGGTGGAAGACGGCCGCGTGCTCGCTGCCGCGCAGCAAGAGCTGGACGGCGCGCGTCGCGCGCTCGAGCTGCTTTTCGTCCCCGATCAGGGCGACCGTGGTGCCGTACACGCTCACCGAGCAGCCGGACAGCTCCTCGATGCGGGCGCGGGCGCGACCGCGCTCCCCGATCACCCGGGAGCGGATCCGCCAGACCGCGGCCTTGTCTCGTTTGCCCGAGACCTGCTTGATATCGACGACCGCGAGGTAGACATCGTCCTTCAGCAGGCGGAACGCCCGTTCGGGCGAGAACCCGCGACCGACCGCGAGGACGATGTCGCGGGCCTTGAGCACCCCGCCGGGGTCGCCTTCGACCTTGGATTCAAGCTCGACCTCACCTTCCTCGGGGTCGATCGTCACGCGGGTCGCGGTCTTCTCCTCGATTCGGCGTTTCGTCGCGCCTCCCGTGCCGATCAGCACCCCGATCCGGTCGTCGGGGATCCGAACGAAGAGCGTCGGCATCTCAGCTCCGCGCCGGCAGCGAATTCCCGCCGGCCGCTTCGAGGAACGAATCCGGGTGGATCTCGGCGCCGAGCTTCCGGAGGTACTTGGTCAGGATCTTGATGTCGCGCAGTAGCAGCTCGCGTGCCTGCGGGTGTTCGACCGGGATCGACTGGGCGACGTCGATGACCGTCGCGGTCCCGCCGTGATAGAGGAGGTTGTACGGGGAGAGGTCTCCGTGGACCAGCCCGGCGTCGCGCACCATCCGGCGTACCAGTGTGACGATGTCGTCCGCCATCGCCTGGGGATCCTTCACCTCCGCCTCCTGGAGTCGGGGGGAGGCGATCCCGTCCGTCCCGATGAACTCCATCACGAGCACGTTGCGCAGGTGGCCATAGGCTTCAGGACAGGGCACGTGCGCGTCCCGAAGGCGCCGGAGGATCGTGTGCTCCCGGCGCGTCCACGCGTAGATCAACCGGGCGTAGTTGCGTTCGCTCGACTCCCGGCGAAGCTGCTCGACCGCGTACGCCGGAAGGTGACGGAAGACCGCGTTGCCGACCCGGTAGACCTTCACCGCCCGAAAACCTTCCTGCCCGGTCGCACGGAAGACTCCCCCCTCCTTGCCCGTCGAGATCGGGTAGTCCAGGGTATCGAACTGTCCCTGATTGACGAGTCGGGAGACCGTGACAAGCGTGGCATGGTCGAAGAACTCGTCCAGCAGCTTTCCCTGCTGGCGCTCGCGTCGGCGATCCTCCACCCGTTCCATCCGGGGAAAGAGGAGCTGTTCGGCCTTACCCATCGGACCTCCGAGCCCGCCGCCGAAATAATATAGGTTGGCACCCCGGTGGGATTTCCGGAGCGCTCCGGGCGCCGTGGCGTCGGCGTAACCACCCCTATTTGAAGGGGCGCCGGCATATTTCGTACGATGAAGCTTCTCAGTGCCTTCGGAGCCGGGGTCCCGACGCCCTCTGTCCACGGGAGCCCTCTCCTTCCCGTACACGACCCCCGGCCGTTCGCGCTGGCGGGACGGCTCGAGGCGACCTTGGATTACGACGGCGTGTTCCGCGTGGTGCGGGGTGCCGTGCGCCACGCCCTCGGGATCGAGCGTCCGGGGCTCGGGCTCGGCCTGTCCAACCTGCCGCCTTCGCTCGGAGCGTACTGGCAGGTCACCGGCAACTTGATCGTGCTGAACGAGGGACTCGTTCAGACGATGCGCGCCCATGCGAAGACGTCCACCGAGTTCAACAGCTTCGTATACGTCATCCTCGCCCACGAGTACCTCCACGCGCTCGGATACCTCGACGAATCCGAGGTGCGCCGCGTCACGGCCTACGTGACCCGCGCCGCGTTCGGCGCGGAGCACCCGGCCACGCACATGGCCGAGGGCGACCTGTGGAGGATGTACCCGTTCCTCCAATTCGCCCCCCGCGGCGACGGGCGTCGGCTCAAGGTCGTCACCCGCTTCGACCTCGCCACCACGCAGACGTACATCCGCTGAAACTCGCACGGGACTGAAGTCCCGGGCCGAACGCTTATCAGCGGCGCGGACCTAGCCGCGCCCGATAGCGTGTCGGCCTTCTACGATTCGGTCGGGGTCCTCCTGATCATCATCGGACTCATCTTATTGGCCCTAGAGCTGGCCCACCCCGGGGCCCTGCTTCTGATCCCGGCGAGCGTGCTGCTCGTCGGTGGCCTCATGGCCGTGTTCTTCTCGGACTCGTTGGGGACGCCCTGGGGGGTCGTGCTGATCGCGGTGACGGGGATCGCCGCGACGCTCATCGAACTCCCGTACTACCGATGGGTCGCCCCGACCCACGGGCCGATGACGACCACCACCTCCGGCCTTACCGGACAGATCGGCACGGTCATCGCGGATGTGACCCCGGACACGCTCCAGGGCAAGGTCCGCATTCGATCGGAGATCTGGTCGGCCCGCGCGGACCACGGGATCCCGATCGGGACCAAGGTTCGAGTGCTTTCCGGAGAGGGTGTTTCGGTCCGGGTCGCGCCAGTTAACGACACAAGCTCCTTGAGCTAAAAATCGAGGGAAACGAACCATGGATTACACGGGAGTCTACGCACTGGTACTCGTCGTCTTCTTCCTCGTGCTCATCATCGTCCTGTCGCGCGTCATCGTCACGATCAACCCGTATCAGCAGGGGATCGTCACGGTACTCGGGTCGTACAAGCGGATCATCAACCCGGGTATCAACTACGTCTCGCCCCTCGCCACCGTGATCAAGGTCGACCTACGGACGCAGGTGCTCGAGGTGCCCCGGCAGGAGGTCATCACCAAGGACAACTCCCCGACGAACGTCGACGCGATCATTTACATCAAGGTCGTCGACCCGGCCAAGGCGATCTTCCAGGTCCAGGACTACCACATCGCCACCGTCGCCCTCGCCCAGACCACGCTCCGGTCGATCATCGGCGACATGGAATTGGACGAGGTCCTGTACAACCGAGAGCGTATCAACACCCGGCTTCGCGACATCCTGGATGAGGCGACCGACCGTTGGGGCGTCCGCGTCGAGGCCGTCGAGATCAAGGAGGTCGACCCGGTCGGCCCCGTCAAGTCCGCGATGGAAGAGCAAACGGCCGCCGAGCGTCAACGCCGTGCGGCCGTCCTTCGCGCGGATGGAGAGAAGCGCAGCGCCATCCTAATGGCAGAAGGCCAGAAGCGCTCCCGCATTCTCCAGGCAGAGGGGGTACGCCAGTCCAAGATCCTCGAGGCCGATGGTGGTCGTATGGCGACGATCCTAGAAGCCCAGGGAGAGAGCCAACGCCTTCGTGTGCTCTCGCTGGGAGCGAGCACCCTGGACGCCAAGGCATTGACCGTCCTCTCGCTGGACACGCTCGCGTCGGTGGGCAACGGTCAGGCTACCAAGATCCTGTTCCCCTTCGAGTTCACGCGACTGATGGAAGGCGCGAGCGAGTACCTCGGCGTTTCGCGAGGCGTTCCCGACCGCCCGCTCAACTCTCTGGAGGACCTGCAAAAGAGCATCGGCACGATGGACGACCTGCTCGGGCCAATCCCTAAGCAGTCCGAACTGCTCTCCGAGATCAAGTCCATCGAGGACGAGATCAAGGCTGAGTCCGATGAGTCGACCGCAATGGTTGACCCGGATATCGCAGCGGCCCGTAACGCACCGCCACCTACTCCGCCCACGATGCCCGGGCCGCCGAACATGCCCACTTCGGCTCCTCCATCCCACTCAGACCCCACCGGCGCGGCGGCGCCACTGACGAAGCCTCGAGCCCCCCCGAGTCCGTAGAGGGGCCGCGAATTGTTGAGGTACCGGTTAAGGCGTACTCTGTCCCGTCACGCACTAGGGGCTGATTCAGCGCCACACGGAGCTGGACCTGTGTCGACTTCTGGGCCGGCTGTGGGCTGACAAATCACGTCCAAAGATCGACGCCCTTCTCCGGCTTCTAGAGTGAAATCTCTGCGTTGTAGCGCGAATGTCCCCCCGGACCCTGTGCCTCGGCGAGGCCATAAGAGGCCCTCGTTATTCGCGGCATGGGCGCACAGCCAACGAGCCCGATTTCGAGTGATAGCATCCATGGTTTCGACGACCGCGGTGGACCCCTCGGACATGGCGAGTGCTGCGGGCGATCCGTTCATCGTCCCGATGTCCACCTATGCAGCCGCGGTAATCTCCACGGGCCTCAGCGTCCTGCGGGCCCGACCTGGCCGCTTCCCCCGCTTGGTCTGGCGCTTTCTGGGGGGGGAGATCGGTCCCGACGCTGAACTCCGCAGCTCCGTGCAGCGCCAGTTTCAGAAAGCACCAATGTCGCAAGTCCGGTTGCGCCACGGTGTCACGCTGTTCATCGATCCCGAAGACACTTCGTTCCTTTCGCCCAACATTGCGATCCTCGGTTACTATGAATCCGCAACCACAGAAATTTGGCGATTACTCGTCCAGGATGCCGGAGTCGTGGTGGATGTCGGTGCCAATATCGGCTGGTTTACGATAACCGCCGCAAGTTCGGCACCCCGGTCCAGCCGGATTGTCGCGTTTGAGCCAGAGGCGCGCGCGTTCGGCCTGCTCACTCAGAGCGTCGCGGGCAATGGATTTCCAAACGTGACGCTCGTCCCGCAGGCTGCCTGGTCGACGGCCGGACTCCGTACCCTGCACCTATCTCCCGACAGCAACCGTGGCTCGCACTCCTTGACGCGGGCGGGCGAAGGGCCAGCTACGACTATCCCCTGTGTTCGGATCGACGATCACCTTCAGGCGCTTGGGATTGACCAGGTCGACGTGATGAAGATCGATGTGGAGGGTGCCGAACCCCAGGCCCTCGAGGGTTGTTCAAAGCTAATCGAAAAAGGTCGGGTGCGCAATTTGATACTCGAGTGGAACCCGGACGGTTGGATGGGGCGCGAGGCCCAACTGGACGAACTCTTCCGCCGATTCGACGTCTTCCGATTTGACCCTAGCGTGCCGTTCCGAAGATTGCCCCGGGCTGAGCTGCCGCTCGCGAACCATGGACCCCTGTCATACCTCTACCTTCGTCTCAGGACGGTCCGGTCAAGCGCTCCGCACTCCAGGAATAATCGTTGAAGTAGGCCCCCTTGCGATCGCTCCCGTCGCACTCCGGAGTCGCGGGGGCCCAGGCGGCTACGCGCCGGTCGACGGCGGGGACCCACCATTGTTGGCCCACCCCGGCTCCTTGGTTCCCTCTACCGGCTCCCAAAGCGGCGCAGAGCCGGCGGCTCCCGGCCCCCGCACCCAGGCGAGCGTCCGTGAGAACAATTCCACGGCCCCAAAGAGGGCTAAACTTGCGATGGGCGTGTCCCGGCCCTGCACCTCCGCCCACAAGGCCCGCCAGACGATCGACGGAGACGCCGTTGCCGGCCGAGCGTGGCCCTGGCGGAGATAGCCTTGGATGATTCGAATGGTTCTCGCTCGTTGCGCCACAAACCCCCTCATGTCGGACGGTGGGGAGATGTAGACTATCGCCGTGGGGACGTAGACAGCTTTGCGTCCCGTACGTTCCACGTCGGCCTGCAACGCGGCATCTTCCAGCCGATTACCGACGTCAAAGGGTGCGTCCATCCGGCGGAAGGCCTGCACGATCGTCGTCTTCGGGCAAAGAAGGCTGACCTGATGGTGCAACGCCCATTCCGCGGCGCTTGCTCCCGAAACGAGGCGACTCGGGCTTGGCAGCGGCACGATGCGCGGGCCGGCAATCCCGGAGGCGGGAGGCTCGAGCGCCTCGACCAGTTGATCGAGGACCGCTCCATCGAGGCGTACATCGGCGTCGAGACGGATCACAACCTCGCCACGTGCGGCCGAGATCAGTCGCTCCAACGCGGCGAAAAGTCCCATCCGAGCGCCGGGTTCCAACAGCCGGACTACTCCCCATCGGGTGGCCCACGACCTCGCAATCGTCGCCGTTAGATCCGTGCTTCCGGAGCTTTCGATGAGGATCTCGACCAGCTCACCGGTGACGAGGGGGGATTGTTCGAGCCGGGTAAGCAGTGCCCCTAGATTGCGCTCCTCGTTGTAGGCGGGGATGCAGACGCTCACCGTGGGCCGGCTTTGAGCCGGGCTTCGAAAGTGTCTTTGGGTCGCGGACTCGGGCTCAATCATGCCGAAATCCGGTGATCCCGAAGCGCCAGGCTCTGGTCATCCACGAGCCTTGCGAGCGGTGACCAAGCGTGCTCCGCTCTCAGTGGGCATCCGACTCTGAATCCAACATCGAGGCCGCGACTCTCCTGGCCAGCCCGACCCAGACAATCCACCTCACCTGGGAAGCTCAACCTCGCACCTCCGGGCTAAGCAATGAAGATATCTGCTCTATTGTTCAGACAGCGACCTTGTTCTGGGCGTCGGGATGAAGGAGGTCGCGGGGAGAGCCACAAAGGTTGCCCTGGTAACCCCGGTGTTCGCGCCCTCCGTGGGCGGCGCGGAGTTGAACCATCGAGTAGTGGCAACTCGATTATCGCGCTCATGCACAGTTGAAGTGTTCACCTCGAATCTAAACTTGGAGGTGGGCGCTGGACCGGGCACTCCGCATTCACCGCCCCAACCCACTCCCTACCGCCTCCACTACCTCGCATCAGTCCAATTCCTCGGCGAGCGGTTCATCCTGCCTGGAGCGTTGCTGACTGGCTTGCGGCGTTTCCGTCCCGATGTGGTGTGGTCCAACCAGCCTTCATTAACCGGAGACCTGGCCGGGGGGTACGCCCGGGTCGCTCGAATCCCATGGGTAGCCACCTATCATGGTGACTTGCTGGGATCGAGGCCGTACGCAAAACTCTACCAGGCGTGGGAGTTTCGGTGGTTGCGGATCGCGAGCTCGGTGATACCCCAGGGCCCGAAGTACGCAAGACACCTCGCCGAGGAGGGACTCTTGGCTCGCCGGATTCACCCAGTCGCGCCCGGCCCTGGAATTGGATCCGGGTGGCCGCCCGCCCTGGCGTCACAGCCCCCTCCCCCCGCGCCGGGGCCCGCCCATCGCCTCTTGTTCGTGGGTGGTTTAGACAGGGCCCGAGCCTACAAGCGCCCAGAGTTGTTGCTCCAGTCGATTGCGCGGATTAGGAAATCGGGCGTCGCCGTCGAAGCGTGGATCGTCGGTGAAGGTGATCGACGTCTTGAGCTCGAGCGACTCTCCCGCCGCCTCGGCATCGCGGAAGCGGTCGGCTTCCTCGGCCGGCTCGATGACCTCTCCCTCGCCCGTCAGTATCAGGCGGCATGGGCGTTGGTCCTCCCTTCGACGACCACCGAGGCGTTTGGCCTCGTTACCCTCGAAGCCCTCCACTATGGTTGCCCCTCCGTCATCCCCGAAACCATCGAGGCGGCCGAGTCGCTCGGGGCGGAAGGCGCCGCGCTTACCTACTCCGACGCCGACCCCGCGGGGCTGGACGCGGCAATCTCCTTGATTTGGGGCTCTCCAGACTTGCGGGCTAGACTGGCCGCGGGTTGTCTCGCCGCCGTCGGAAAGTACTCGTGGGACGCCTCATCTCGGCAGATCTCGGCCCTCATCCTCGGGGCAATTACTGGTGAGTGATTGACGGAGGCGGCGAGCTCTAGGTTTATGGAATCCTCGACGAGCGCGAGTACATCGCCACGGCGCGCAGGGTTGGAGCGCGCGGCGCGAGGTACTGCGGCCGGGGAATCATCCGTCCACCAACCCTTAACTCGAACCCACCCGGTCCACAAAAGCCCTGATAGGCGGGGTCGGTGAGCTTTATCCAGCTGTGACGACGCCCCCCGAACTCTCCTCGACCGGCTCGGACACTCCACCGGCTTGCGGATCCTGGTTGATCACATTCGTGGGGTTGCCTCCGCACCCGTTCGAGTGGCTCGGCAGCAGGTTCCGAACGGTTCTCACCGAACCCTCGTTCCGCCGACTCCGGTGGGCGATTCTGGTGGGACTCGTCGTGCGCCTCGTGCTGGCGCCGCTGACTTCGTGGAGCACCGATACGACCGGCTTCGCCCAAGGCGACCTCTCCTTCGTGTTTCAAGGCTCGCCATACCTCGGCGGAACGCTATTCAACCCTCCGCTTTCCGCGTTCCTCCAGTTACCCTTGGTGACTCTACTGCTGCTCGTCTATTCACCCCAGCAGCTCATCACTTACGCCCCTGGTCTTCTGCCCTCGACCGCGGCGATTGGACCGGGGTTCATCAGCCCGTGGGTGGCCTCTCCGCTGATGCTGGTCGCGATCAAGCTCCCCTTGATCGCGGCGGACGTCGGTACGACCCTTGGACTGGTCTGGCTCGCACGCCGGTCAGGTAGGCCTGAGCTCGCGCCATGGCTCGGCATTGCCTTCTTTCTGAATCCGCTCGCCATTTGGGTTTCGTCGGTGCACGCGGAGCCGGATGGCCTCGCCGCGCTCCTTGTCGTTTTGCTGATCGTCGCTCTTGCGTACGGCAGGGGGTTTCTTGCCGGTGCGCTCCTCGGGTTGGCCACGTTTGCGAAGGCGTACCCGCTCGTCCTGCTTCCGCTTGCCGTCGCAGTGCTCATCTCTGCGCGTCGCAGTTCCGCGGAATCCGTTGGTCGGCCAATTCGACGGCTCGCCGAGTTCGCGTTGGGGTTGGTCCTCGTGAGCGCCATCTTTCTGCCGTATCTTGCTTTCATTCCTGCGGTCGTCGGGCGCCCGACCGTGGTCTCCGATTTTGGGGGTCTCAGCATCTTCGTGATGTACAATAGTGGGAGCCCGGCTCTCGGAGGATTCACCCACGCCTGGCGCAGTGTGATTCCCGGCCTTGTCCTCCTTCAAGTGCTCGAGCTGATTGCGGTGGGGACGGCGATCGTCGTGGCAGCCGGCGTTGGCTGGCGCATCCGAAGGTCCGACATCGCCTCGTCTGCCGGGCTCCTCCCGATGCTGTCGGTTGCGTCGTTGGCGACCGTCACCGGCCTCCTGCTTGCGTATCCGGCTCCGCAACCCGAAAACCTCCTCGCCATAGTGCCCCTTGGGCTCGCTTCCTCCCTCTCTCTTGGGAGGGTCAGCAGCCGCTTGACCTGGATAGTCTCGCTGTCCGCGTTCGCGCTCTACATGGTATTCGGCACCCCGCTCGAGGGATTCACCCCATTCATACTCCTCCTCGGACCTGGGCCAACCGCTGTCGCGAACTCGGTCTTCGTCACGTATGGGCACGGTGGGTACGGTGCGCCTCCTGGATACTTTTGGTTCGTTCCCGGGATCATCGCAGGTGCAGCCTTGCTAGTCGTTTGGTTTATTGCATTTAGGCATTCGTTGCCGTCGGATTGGCGGGTGGGGGTGAGCCGGGCCATTGGCCGTCTCGTCCGTAGGTAGGCCCCAATCGGCGGTACCGGGTGCGGCGCTCGTTCTCGCCGTGGTTGGCGTATTGCTGTGCGAGGGTCTCCTCGGGATTGGAATACAGCAGGCGGGGCCCCCTCTCACCGTCTCGGTGTCGGAGTCGTTATCCGGCACAACGGGTCTGTCGGACACGTTCACCGTCAATTCAAGAAGCTTGACCCTAACAGCGCACCTTGCCGCAGTCGCCTCCGGGGGTGCGAGGGGTGCTTCGGGTGTGTTCGTTCTCCTTGACCCAGCATACCCGGCGCTGTACTCGGATTACAGCGATTTGTCCGTGATTCCACTACGGATCCAAGCGACGCTGCAACTGATGGGGTCCTCCATACCGGTCTACTCCGTCAGGGGGAGCGATGTCCCGGGGGTCCTACAGCAGGACCCTAACGCCGTGCTTGTGATAGTCGGTACCCCCGCGCCGGATTCCATATTGTCGGCGGTCTCGCATACACTTAGCAACTGGATCCGGGGCGGGGGTACCCTGGTGTGGGCAGGGGGCCCGCTCGGCTTCAGTGCCGGCCACCCGACAGTCCCCTCTGGTTTCCACTACGACAGCCCAGCGTGGGCAGGGCAGCTGGATCTCGCTGGATTCCCACTCACCGACGTTGCTCGTCTCGCCCCGCGGGGGACCGCCACCACGACGCCCTCCCCTCCGCTTCTCGGAACGAATCAATCGTCGCTCGGGGGCGCCCTCGATCTGCAGTATCCGGGAACGGCGGACGGCGCGAACGTGTCGGAGGTCGTGGCTCACGCAGGAGTAGTGCTAGGGACGATCGCCGCGTCGCCAGGACCGGCCGGTGTGTCGCCTCGAACGTCGATCTGTTTCCTCCCGGTCGGCGAAGGGGGAATCTATTACTTCGGCGGCGCGGACCTCTCATCCTACCAATCCTACGTCCCTTTCGCTAATGGCTGGATAACCGGCGGGACGTTGGACGTTGCCTCGGACATGGCCGAGTTGATTGGGCTCGGCTTTACACCCGTATCAGGGCCGTCCACCTCGCAGGATGTGCAGCTCGGTCCGGGGGAGTCGATCGTCAAGTCCCTGTCGCTGGCGAACTACACCGGTGGAGTGGCGGTCCTCGTCCGCTGCGGGGTGGATTGGACGACGTTCGCGCTCTGGGGAGAATCCATCGGTTCTCCTCCCTTGCCCTTCGTGGGCGCCGTACCTCGCGTGGCCGACGAAGCGCCGATCGGGGATGCGTAGTTGACCGAGGTCGCTCGGGGCACCGCCGTATTCGATCGGTTCAGGCAGGAGTTTGTCCGGGGCGTTCGCTGGGCGTGTCGGGCGGTTCGCGCTCCCCAAAACAGACGGCTACGATGGATTTTCCTGATCGGGCTCGCGGTCCGCCTTATCATTGCCCCACTGAGCTCATGGGCAGTGGACACTCCCGGGTTCGTCCTGAGCTCGGTGTCGGTGGTGTACTCCGGCAACCCGTACGCCTCAACCACATGGTTCAATCCCCCCCTCGCTCCATATCTCGCCGAGCCGTTCGTCGCGTTGATCACCCTTTTGAGCGGCCCTCAATCTCTCTTGATTTCGGTGCCGGCTATCGCGCCGGTCGCCGTAGCCACGGGGGTAGACGCGGCGGTCTTCCCGACCAGCGCAGCTCTTCTGGCGTGGAAGCTGCCGCTGATCGCGTCCGACTTCGGTGTTGCCCTTCTCCTCTTACGCGTCGTCCGAGAGCGCTCAGGACCCGGAAGTGGGGAGTGGGTCGTGGCGGCCTGGTTCCTGAATCCCTTGGTCATCTGGGCGTCGAGCGTCCACGGCGAAGTCGATACCCTCGCGGTGTTCTTCGTTCTCTATGCCGTCGTCCTAAGCGCGCACCAACGATGGATGGCTGCGGGCCTAGCCCTCGGTGTCGCGGTGTTTGCCAAAGGCTACCCGCTGGTTTTTCTCCCCCTCTTCGCGGCGGCGTTGATGGCTTCCATTCCGACCGGCTCGGTACCCGAGCGGGGGCGCTTGAAAAACCTCGGGAGGTGGGTGATCGGGCTCGGCGTAAGCGTCGTGCCGTTCCTCTACATCCTCCCCCAGACCGCCGCAGCACTGTTGGCAAAGGCCGGGAGCCCCACTTACGGAGGGATCAGTGTTCTGGCTGTGTTCAATGCCGCATCTCCACGGGCCGCGGGGGTGTATGCGACGTTGACAACGACCGCTTCCGATTCGATGATTGCCTTCGGAGTGTTGCGATCGCTCGCGGTGATCGCAGTCATCGGCGCCACGGTCGGGGTCTACGTGCGCCTTCATGGAACGGCGGTAAGCGTTGCGGACCGGACAACAGCGCTGGCGGTCGCGTGTTTGATCGGCGGTGTGGCGATCTTTGTATCCGACTCCGCCCCGCAGCCGGAGAATGTGGTCGGCCTCTTACCACTCCTTCTCGTCGCCGCACCGCTCTTCTCAAACCGGGCGGTCAAGACAAGTTTCGCCGTGCTCACCGCTGCTGGGATCGCAATGTACTGGTCATTTCTTACCCCGTTTGGCATGTTCTACCCTCTCGCATGGATGTTGGGAGCTCCGACGGTCTCTTGGGTGAACCACGTTGCGATCGCTTACGTCGAGGTGCCAGGGCTTCGAGGCGCCATTTGGCTGATCTCCGGCCTGGTGGGTGGCTCGACGGTGCTGTACCTTGGCGCGTCGGCGTCCCTCCGGCTCTTCCTCCGCCCGGCGTGGCAGCGTCTCCGGCGAAATTGGAGCGGAAATGGCGGCGCGTAGACCGGGAAGAACCTTCGCGTGGGCCACCGGGGTCCTCGCGATTTTCGTCGCCGCTTTGCTCGTTGAGTCCGCGGTGGGTTGGTTCTCGGTCCACGAGTCGCCACTGGCGATCTCCCTATCGATGTCGCCCACGGGCAATGATTCACTCGCGATCGTCCTTTCGTCGAGTCGCCCATTCCCCATCGCCGTACATGTCGGGATCCTACCCGGAACGCTCAACCGGAGCGGGGGTCCGGCGTTTCTGCTCGTGGACCCGGCGTACCCGGCAGTTTTCGGGTCGTACGGGGACGTATTGGCGCTTGACCAGCGCGTGACGACTCTCCTCGAGGAGCAGGGATCCACCGCGCGAGTCGTGGCCGTTGACGCCATGGCTCTCGGCCAAACGCTGCTCGCCAATCCAAGAGCGACCCTTGTCGTGGCGGAATATGGCGTGATTCCGGACTCGCTCCTTTCCCACAACTCCTCCCTGCTCGCACAGTGGATCCACAACGGAGGGACTCTCATCTGGGCTGGGGGTCCCATCGGATTCTTCCAGGCGTTGCCCGGATCGACCCAGCGAGGCTGTTGCCCCGGCGGGCTGGGGTGGGAAGGTCAGATGGATTTGGTGGGTTTCCCTCTGACGGATCCCGCCAATAGCACGTCAGTGCCCGGCGAGCCCGTCGGTGGCCCTCCTCTTGGATCGTTACCCTCGGCCCTAACTGGTGCCCTCGGGATCACGTACAACGGTTCACTTTACGGGGCGAATGTGACGGAGTTGGAGCTACATGGAGGCGTACCCCTCGGCTTCCAGTCGCCGCCGGGGCCCTCGGGGACCGGAGCTCGCACCTCACTGGCCTACGTACCATTGGGCTCGGGCCGCGTTTTCTATTTCGGGAACGCCGTCTGGTCGCCCACCGGGCAGTATACTCCCCTTGGGGGCCTATCTCTCAGCGTCGACATCGCGCAGTTGTTGACCCTTGGGTACACACCCTCGACGGGGGCCGCAGCCGAGGCGACGGTCGACGTACCACCCGACGGAGCGGCCACTCTTTACTTGCCGATTCCCCCGGGCACGCCGAGTGCCCTCATCGCCGCGTGCACCGCGGAAGGCATCCCACTGTGGAGCTATGATGCCAACTTACCACTCAATGAAATTCCTCCCCCATGATTGAGGCCCGTGCGGGAAGCTCCGCACGCACCACTGCCAACCGGCCCGCTTCCGTCGCGAAGATTCGGGCCGGTTGAGAGACGGGCGGTTCCGAGCGGCGACAACCGCTCTCTCATCTGGACCTCTATGTGGGGGGAAGCACCGCGTCGCTCGTCTTCAGGGGTGGCCGAGTTGGAAAATCGCTCGGGCCCGGCGAACGGTCAATTTATCCAGCTGTGGGAGTGAGACGGATCTCCGCGAGGGAGACACCGAGGTTCGCCCCCGCGGCGTAGAATCGGTAGACCACCTCGAGCGACAGCTCCGGCAAGGTAAGCGTCAGATTGAACGCGGCGTAACCCGCCCCCGAAAACGGGCCGTATGGGACACTAGTCTCGAACAAGAGACTCTGCCCGAATGCGTTCGCGTCAACCGTCAACGCGTCGGTCGTCGGAGAGGGGGAAGCCGAAGAGTTGGTCCAAGTGTGGAGGTAGAGGTTCAAGAGGTAGGTACCTCCCGCGATGACATACCCCGCGCTCTGGGCGATGAGACCGAGGCTTCCCGCGGCCGAGGACACGGCGACGCCGGTCGGGCTCACCGGGTCGGGTGCTTCGTAGCCTGCTGGCCCGAGACTGAGCTCCGACGGATCGATCACCATCGTCCGCGTCTGGGGGACTGCCAGCGCCACCGGGGGCCCTCGGTAGCCGGATTCGAACAGGAGGACGGCCCCCGCGGGTGTGCTCCACACTTCCCCTCGAAGGCCAAAGATGGTGGAATTGTAGAGTTCTGACTCTAGCCAGGGTGGAACCGCGTATAGGCGATTCTGAGCGAGGAACACATATGTTGGCGGGCTGGTGGCGTTGAAGGGCAGCACTAGCGTCGGGTCGTAATCCCAGTGAAGGGAGTACGCGTTGAGGTCGTTGGCGACCAACGGAAACAGGTCGTCGCTCGCCAAGATCGCGGACCCCGCGGGTATCAGGCCGGCAAGCTGCACCGCAGCTGCGAATCCGGGCGGCGCAGGATACGACCACCGGTACCCGTTCCCGTCGGGCAACCCGAGCAGCCCTGGCCCGAGTGGGGAGATTGCGAGATTCGTCACCAGAAGGAGGCTAGCAGGCACCAGCCACCCTGCTCCAGCAGCACGTCGACTCCAACCCGAAGGCCGGCCCACGAGCTGGCGATTTCCGCGGAGCTTTCGGCGAACAAATTGCCGCCAGTCTATTCGATCTAATCGGGGCAGGGCGAAGACAAGTCCTGCGATAAGGGGAGGACCCGCGAGAAACCCGTACTGCCACCCGATTTCAGTCAAATTGAGATCCGCGCTGAGCATGGTGAAGGAAAACCACGGGAGGGTGAGCGCGAGGGATCGAGGAGACAGCAGGGGCAAGAATGCCACGAGCGACAAGAGGAGAACCCAGTACTCGAGCTTCCACCCGAGACCTACGCCGAGGTTGCTCAGAGACAGCCCGAGCGTCGAAGGGCTCGCGCCAATGGTGTATCCTCCCATCACCGCGCTCGGTGGAAAGCTCGAGACCCCAAGCCATCCCGCGAGCCATACTTCTCGAATTTCGAGGAGAACGAGGTACCCCGCCACCGACGCTACAAGCAGCGAGATCGAGGCTAGAAACCGAAGGGCCGAAGTTCGTGGCCACTCTAGCAAGGGGGTGAACCACGCTCCTCGCGTGTTTCGCAGCCGCCGCAGGAGCGTGATGAGTTCGGGGATTCCGTAGCAGAGGGCGACCCCGGCGAGAAGTGCTGGGACCACTTCCATGGTGGCGAATCCAACGAGCGCCACCGCGCCGCTGGCGAGGTACCGTCGGGTCTCGAAGCAGTAGAGGAAGGAGAAGTAGACGAGAGGGACGAACGCCTCTACGTGGAAGTCGTAGAGCACGGAACTGATCGTCGCAGAGCTGGCCAGATACAGGAGCGCCGCAAGAAGTGAGCGCCGCGCGTTTGAGGTGATGGCGTTGGCAAAATAGTAGAGCGGGATACACGCGGCCGCGACAACGGCCGATTGAACGGCGAAGAGGGTGGACGGGGATGGGAATGCGGCGTAGAGCGGGACAATCGCATAGAGGGTGAACGCGCTGTGCACTTGTAGGAAGGTCGAGAAGCCGCCAGTCTCGTAGTCGGCCGATTCGTAGAATGGACGGCCGTGGGAGGTCGACCAGAGCGCCTGCTGATAGATGCCCAGGTCCCATGTCGCAGTCTGGAACTCCCACCATCGAAGCTCGGACACGAGGAAGTAGACGAATGCGGCGAGGGTCGCCGATATCAGCAGTAGGATGACGGGCGTGAACTGTCGGGGCCACCTCCACGCGCTTGGCGGTAGCCTAGGCTCGGGCCCCCGCGCTACCTCCTCGGAGTCGGCCGCGTCCAGCGAAACCATCCCGAGCGACGAACTATACCGCGGGCTCTTCACGCTGCCCAGGGGACGGTCGTTCCCACGGCTTGCCCTCGATCCTCTCCCATAACGTGGGCTCCGAGCGCCTCGTAAGGATCGACCACCCCGCAAGGCCCGCGGCGAGCAGCTCGGTTGCGATCAACGCGATCATGAGGCGGCCGCCGTGGGCGGTTCGTTGGGCCCGCCGGGAGAGCATGCTGAACGCAGCTCTGGGATCCTCGAGCGCGCGTCTCGGGAGCGTGGATGGGTGCTGCCCGGTCAGGCGGGCGACCTGGCGGTGTCCGCGGTGAATACGCAGCCGCTGCACGAGATGCTCCCGAAGCGTCGCCGGTACAGCGATGTGCACCCGCGCTTCAGAGGCGTACGCCAGGCAACCACCGCCGGAACGGACCCAGTCACCAATGAAAGGGCCGTCCGTGATGATCCCAGCGTGCAGCGGTGGCGGGTCGCGCCCGGGGACCAGCATCATCTCGTCCGACAGGTGAGTGCCCTCCCCCGAACCGAGCGTCGCAAGGTGGAAGTCGTGGTGGACCTCCCAGAGCAGGTCGATCATCGAGTCTAAGGCGGATGACCGGCGAGCGTCGGGCACCGGCCGCGCCATCACCGCAAATCGCTGCGAAGCGTCGCGAACCTCTCGGAGCAACATGGCCACCGCCTCCGGTTCCGCCCAAGCGTCCCCATTGAGCAGCACTATGTAGTCGGTGTCGGCCCGGCTCAAGACCTCAGCGAGCGCAGCGGCTTTTCCACGTCGCTCGGCTTCGAGCACGACTTGGATACGAGGGTCACGGCGAGCGCGCTCTTGCGCGATCTCGGCCGTGGCGTCGGTGCTCGGACTGACCACCAGCCAGATCGTTCCCCAGGAGAATCCGGGCGGCAATCGCTGCGAGGTCAGCGAATCGATCGCTCGACCCATCCGGTCGGCGTCCCGATAGGCCACGACCCCGCCGGTGATTCGGGTGGCCCGAGAGGGTAGCTTCACGCTGGAGCTCTCCGGAGGGTTTCGTCACGAGTCGGTCCATAGAGCGCTGAAATCTGGTCGTACTTGAGCGACTTCAATGAGAATTGGTGGGGGTTGGT
>JAKIWD010000031.1 GCA_022750205.1 Thermoplasmata archaeon | reverse complement strand
TGTTCACCTCTCCGCACCTGCTCAGCTACAGGGAACGGATGCAGATCGATCGGAGGCCCATCTCCAAGACCGACGTGGTCGCCGGCGTCGATCGCGTCGAGGCGATCGCCGGCCGCCTGGAACGATCCGGCCGCATCGACCGGGCGCCCACCTTCTTCGAGGTGACGACCGCCGTCGCGTTCGACTGGTTCCGGCGTCGGGGCGTCCACGATGCCGTCGTCGAGGTGGGCCTCGGTGGTCGCTTGGACTCGACCAACGTCCTGGACTCCGCGGTCGGCGTCATCACGACGATCGAGCTCGAGCACACCGAGATCCTCGGCCCGACCCTGACCGATGTCGCCCGGGAAAAAGCGGGCATCCTCCATCGCGGCATGGCCGGGGTTATCGGAGAGGCCAAGGACGAGCCGCGCACGGAGATCGAGCGCCGCGCTGCCGAGGCGGGGGTCCCGCTCTCGCACCTCGGGCGGGAGATTGGGTTCACGGACCGCACGATCTCCCCGAAGGGACAGCGCTTGACCATCCACACGTCGCACCGCACCTTGGACGGGGTCGAGGTCCCGCTCTTCGGTTCGTTCCAGGCTCGCAATGCGGCGATGGCCGTCGGCGCGGCCGAACTGTATGCCCGCGCGACGGGGCAGCCGCTCCCCGATGCGGCGATCCGCCGCGGACTTTCCCGCATCCGCTGGCGCGCGCGACTGGAGCGCGTCGCGCGGCGTCCCGACCTCTACGTCGACGTTGCCCACACCCCCGAGAGCGCGCAGGCCCTCGCCGAGAGTCTGGGCGAGATCGCGCCGTTCGAGTCGCCCGAGGACAACGTGATCGTGTTCGGCTGTCTCGCGGACAAGCCCGCGGCGACGATCCTCCGGACGCTCGAGCCGCTCGCGCATACGATCGTCATCGTTCCGGTGCGCTCGGAGCGGAGCGCCTCTCCGGACGACCTCCGCCGCGCCGCCCTCGGCCGGTTCCGCCGTATCGTGGTCGCGCCGGACGCGGCCCAGGGCCTCGCGCTCGCGCGGGGTGCCACCGCACCCAAAGGATTCACCGTGGTCACCGGCAGCGACTACCTGGCCGGGGAGGTGCTGCGCTTGCAGGAAGGGGCCCCCGAGGACGAGCCGGACCTGTCCGACCCGGGGCGGACCCTGACCGCCGAACCCCACGCCGAGGGCGCAGGGCCGTGACACCTTCTCCCCCCGCGTTCGATTGGGAGGCCTTCCTCGACCGGTTGGCCGCGTTCTACCACACCGGCGATTGGCGGGTGCCGTACCTGCGCGACCACGCGGAAGATCCGTTCCAGGTCTTGATCGGCACCATCCTTTCTCAGCGTACTCGCGACGAGAACACCGACCGCGCATCCCAGCTTCTCTTCGCGAAGTACCCCGACGCAGCCCGGCTCGCACGCGCGACGCGCGCCCAGATCGAGCCGCTGATCCATTCGACGGGCTTCTATCACACCAAAGCGCGGGTCATCCATCAGTGTGCCCGACTGATCCTCGACCGATTCGATGGAGTGGTCCCCCACGACCTCGAGCAGTTGACGAGCCTTCCCGGTGTCGGCCCCAAGACGGCGAACTGCGTCCTGGTGTTCGGGTACGGTATCCCGGGGATGCCCGTCGACACGCACGTCCATCGGATCTCCAATCGCTTGGGCGTCGTGCGTACGCGCACCCCCGAGCAGACCGAGACCGCCCTCCGGCAAAGCGTCCCGGAGCGGTATTGGATCCCGGTCAACCCCCTCATGGTCCAGCACGGCCAGAACCTGTGCCGTCCGAACCGCCCCCGGTGCCCGGAATGTCCGGTGATCGACCTCTGCGCCACCGGGATCGCCCTCCGGGTGGGACGACCGCCGCCGCGCAAGGAGGACGCCCGCCGGCCCGCACGACGGAAACCGGCCCCCACGCGCACTCCCGCATCGAAGACGGGCGCTCGAAAACCCCGCCGGTGAGCCCCTCCGGCCCAATCGTTTTAGACCCCGGCTCGCTCGACCCGCCGCCGATGGACGCGACGGAGTACGAGCTGAAGTTCTTCCATCGCGACGGCTTCCATCGGCGGGTCTGCGCCGTCTGCGGGTCCGCGTTCTGGAGCCTTGGGGAGTTCGACCGCTGCCAAGAGGCGCCGTGCACCCCGTACGCCTTCATCGGGCACCCCGGCTTCACGCGCCCCCGCACGCCCCACGAGATGCGCGAGACCTATCTCGGGTTCTTCGAGGCACGCGGGCACACGCGCGTGCGCCGCTACCCGACGGTCGCGCGCTGGCGCAATGACGTGTTCTTCACGCAGGCGAGCATCTACGACTTCCAACCGTGGGTGACGAGCGGGGCGATCCCCCCGCCGGCCAACCCGCTGACGATCTCGCAGCCGTGCCCGCGGTTCATCGACCTGGAAGAGGTCGGCCGCAGCGGGCGTCATTTCACGATCTTCGAGATGATGGCCCACCACGCCTTCAACCGCCCGGATCACGAGGTGTACTTCAAGGAACGTTGCGTCGAGCTCTGCCACGAATTGCTGTCGGGGGAGCTCGGGGCCGACCCGAGATCCCTCACCTACAAAGAGGAGGTCTGGGAGGGGGGTGGCAACCTAGGTCCCTCGCTGAGCGTCGGTCTAAAGGGGCTGGAACTGGCGACCCTGGTGTTCATGGAGTACATCCGGGACGGGGACACGCTGCGGCCCATGCCGCTCACCGTCGTGGACACTGGCTACGGTCTGGAACGATTCGTCTGGATGAGCCAGGGCACCAAGACGGCCTACGAGGCCGTGTTCGGCCACGCGTTCGACGAGCTCCGCGCGACGTTCGCGCCCGCCGAGGCGGCGATCCTCATCGACCACGCCCGCGCCCTCAACTTCCTCCTGGTCGACGGGGTCGTTCCGTCGAACAGCAAGGAGGGGTACTTCGCGCGCATCCTGGTGCGTCGGATGCTTCGCCTCCTCGCCAAGGTCCCCGAAGCGCCGACCCTGATCGCGGTGATGGATCGCGCCGCGCGGGACCTCGACAGCGACTTCCCCGAATTGGGGGAGCACCGCGACGACCTCCACCGCGTCCTCGAAGCGGAGATGGAGCGGTACGACTAGGCGATCGGTCGTGCCCGGGGGTTGGTCCGACGCTACGAGGAAAAGGCGGTCAAGTCCGGGAAGCGGATCACCGGCGACGACCTCGTGGAGTGGTACGACTCGCTCGGCATGCCGCCGGATCTGGCCGTCGCCGAGCTCCAACACCCGCCGGCGATCCCCGACGACGTCTACCAGCGTCTCGCGGTCCGGCACGAAAAGGAGGTCCCGGAGCGGGACAACGCCGAGCGGAGCGCGGGACTCCCGGAGATCCCCCCCGATCTCCCGGACACCCAGGTCGAGTACTACCTCGACCCGTACACCCGCGCGTTCGAGTCCCACGTCCTCTTCACGGCCGGACCGTTCGTCGTGCTCGACCGGACCTTCTTCTACCCGACCGGCGGCGGACAGATCACGGATACCGGCAGTCTGGGGGACATCCCCGTCGTGGAAGTGGCCCGGGCCGGGCGCTGGGTGCTCCACAAGCTCGACCGGGACGCAGCGTTCCCCCTCGGCTCCCGAGTCCATGGCAAGATCGACGGCGACCGCCGCACGCAGCTCATGCAGCACCACACGGCGACGCACCTGCTCAATGGCGCCCTGCGCGAGGCGCTCGGCCCCCACGTATGGCAAGCCGGGGCGTACAAGGGATTGGACGCGGCACGGATCGACATCACGCACTTCCGTGCCTTGAGCGAAGGCGAGCTCAAGACCGTCGAGCGGCGCGTCAACCGGGTGATCCGCGAGAATCGGCCGGTCAAGAGCTACTTCGAATCGCGCTCGGAGGCGGAACGGCGTTTTGGATTTACCCTGTACCAGGGCGGTGCGGTCCCCGGTCGCGAACTCAGGATCGTGGAGATCGAGGGGTTCGATGTGGAAGCGTGCGGAGGCACCCATTGCACGCGGACCGGAGAGGTCGGCGTGCTCAGCATCCTGAGCACCGAGCGAATCCAGGACGGGATCGTCCGACTGCACTACGCGGCGGGGGAACGGGCGCTCGATGTGATCGACGCGACCCGCGCTCAGCTTTCCGACGCCGCGCACCAGCTCCACGTTCCGCCGGAGCAGGTGCCCCGGGCGATCGCCAAGATGCTCGAGGAGGCGGGAGAGGCGCGCCACGCGGCGCGCACGCAGGTCAAAGGGGATCTGAGGGGAACGGCCGACGCCTGGGCGGTGGATCCGGCCCGCGCGCAGACCTCGGGCGGCATCACCGTCATCGCGGGGGAGTTCTCCGGCAACCAGGCCGTATTGATGGAGCTCTCCCGGTTGCTCACGCGCACCGCGGACCGGGTGGCCGTGCTGACGTCGGAGGTCGACGGGCGGGGCATCCTCTTCGTCGGTTCCTCGAGTGCGCAGGTCCCCGCGCGCGACGTGGTGGAGGGGGCGCGCGCCGCGTTCCAAGGCAAGGGCGGCGGCAACCCTGGCGCAGCGACCGCCGTCGGGGAACCCGGTGCTCCGCTCGCGGCCGCGCGAGCGCGGGCGATCGCCGTCGCGCTCCAACGGGCCGCAGAGTTCGCCGGGGAAGCGTCCGAGGCGGCGAAAGGTTTACCTTCCCCCAATTCACATTGAGCGGTGGAAATCTGATACGCTGTGGCGGATGCGACAACGTGTCGGTAGGTGATCACGGGTGACGGAGGCGGTCGGTGGAAGCCTTGGTGGCGTCCCACCGGAGGTGATCGCCTTCCTCGGCGGCCGTGGCGGCCGCTCGCTCATCGTCAAGGGCGGCGCCGGTACCGGTAAGACCACCTTCGGCCTCGAGCTCCTCGAGCGGGTGGGACGCCCGCAGCAATCCTACTACCTCTCCACGCGCGTCGGTGACGAGGCCCTCTACCGTCAGTTCCCGTGGCTCAAGGCGACGGAGATGCGCGCCCGCATCCTCGATGCCGGCAAGCTGTTCCTCGACGCGATCAACGCCCCGGGCAAGAGCGCCTCCCCGGAGCTTCCGGACACCGAGAAGAAGAAGATCCAAGCGGCCCGCGAGATGATGCGGACGTTCGCCGAGGAGCGCGGACCCCCGACGCGCGTCGACCGGACGCACCTGACGGCGCTGCTCAAACGCACGCCGATGCCCGAGGTCGAGAACGTCTACAACCGCATCGAGCAAGCGCTCCCGGAGAAGTCGCTGCTCGTCATCGACTCCCTCGAGGGAATCACCCACAAGTACGGACTCGAGATGGAAGAGTTCGTCATGGCGCTCCAGAAGGACCTGGTCGAGAGCTCCAACACGAACGTCGTGATGATCCTGGAGAAACCCGAGGCCGGCGGGATCGAGTACCTGGTGGACGGTCTGATCTCCATCCAACGCGAGGAGCTCGACGAACGCCGGGTGCGGCACCTGCGACTCGAGAAGCTACGGGCCACGAACATCACGCGTCCCCGCTACGCGGTCACGCTCAGCGGCGGGCGGTTCGAGGCCCTCGGGTTCGCCCCCCCCGCCCATGCACCGACCGGTTCGCCGGCGTGGAAGCCGTTCGCCGATGCAGAGCGGTTCTACTCGACGGGGATCCCGGACTTCGACGCGCTCCTCGGCGGGGGGTTCCGGCGCGGGAGCTTCAACGCCTTCGAGGTCGACGTCAACGTCGGCATCGACGACTACTACATGCTGTTCACGCCGACGTTCCTCAACTTCCTGAGCCAGGGCCGCGGCATCATCGCAGTCCTCGCCGCCGGCGAGTCCCACGAGAAGCTGCGGGAGACGCTGACGCGCCACACCGCGCCGAACCTGTTCGACACCCGCGTGCGGATCGCCGACTATACGGCGAACGAGACCGAGGAGGTATACATCGTCCCCATGGCCCGGTTCGGCCGCGACGAGGCGATGCGCGCGATGGTCACCGCCGAGAAGGCCGCGCGGGGACCGGAGCAGAAGCCCTTCCTGGAGTACACCGCCTTCGATACGCTCGAGAGCCTGATGGGCGACCAGGTCGCGATCCGGATGTACTTCCACGGCGTGCAGCGCACCAAGCTCGTGGGCAACCTCGGGATCGGGCTGCTCAAGCCGGGGCTGCTCGTCTCCAGCGAGATCCTCAACATGATGGACACGTACTTCCGGATCATCAACATCGACAACGCCCCGTGCATCTACGGGATCCGCCCGCGCACGACGATCTACTCGATCTCCATCGACCAGGAGAAGGGCGCGCCCGCCGCGAAGCTTACGCCGATCGTCTAGACGCCCGCGAGGTGGACCGGGGCCCCCGGTCCGAGCAGTCCGAAGGCGAGCAACGCCGCCGCCGGGGCGAGGGTCATCGCCAGATCGTCGTCGACACCCACGATCTTCGGGCGCTCGGCGGCCACGGCCACCACGGCGGCCAGTACACCCCCGGCGATCGCGCGCTCCGGCGACCATGCCCCCACCAGCACCAGGCCGACGAGCGCCAGCGCCGAGTAGGCCACCACCGGTCCGCCCGGGTACCAGCGGCGGACGGAGGGGCCCGCCAAACGCAGCTCGCCGATCAGCGGGTCGATCGCCGCCGTCCCCAGCACGACGGTGATCGCGATCGGCTCCGGGAAGAGCAGGATGGCGGCGACGAGCGCGACGCCGTAGTACGCGTAGCTCGCCGGGCGGCCGGCCTCGTAGTCGCGGAGGGTCGGGATCTCCACCGCGTGGAGGAGTCGGAGACCCTCCAGGGCGAGGACCCCCGCCAGCCCCAGCAGCAGTAGCTGAGAGGTTGTGACCACCACGAACATCCGGGCCGGGACGATGTAGTAGACGAGGACGCCCGCCGCCCCCAGATGGAAGGCACGGCGGAGCAGGCGGTCCCCCAATTCCGCGTCGCCGCCGGCGCGTGCACCGAGCCAGCCGCGGAACGCCCGGTCACGATGCAATCGCCACGGCACGAACAGAGCGGGACCGGGCGCACTCTTGGAGGTTTCCCCTCGCTCTTCCGCGGCGTGGGCGCATCGCTTTTCTGCCGGCGCGCATCGCACGCACTGTGAAGGTCGCGATCCTCATCGGGAGCAAGTCCGATACCGAGGTCGCCGAGAAGGTGCGCGCGCGCCTCGTAGAGTTCGGCATCCCCTGCGAGCTGCATGTCGCGTCGGCCCACCGGAACCCGGAGAAGGTCGACCGACTGGCCCGTGACCCGGAGACCGACGTCTTCATCGCGATGGCCGGGCTCTCGGCGGCGCTCCCGGGGACCGTCGCCGCCCGGACGCTGAAACCGGTGATCGGTGTTCCGCTCCACCGCGGGCTGGGCCTCGACAGCCTGCTCTCCGTCGTCCAGATGCCCCCGGGAGTTCCCGTCGCGTCCGTTGGTCTGGACGCCGCCGAGAACGCCGCACTCCTGGCGACGGCGATCCTCGCGCTGAAGTATCCCCAGCTCACCGCGGTGCTCGAGCAGTACCGCGCGAAGTGGCGTGAAGAACCCGGCACCCCGGCCGGGACGACCCGATGAAGGACCCGGCGAAGTTCACGGCCGAGGCGATCGAACGACTCCGGCACGATGTCCCGGCGAAGACCGTCATCGCGGCCAGCGGGGGCATCGACAGCACGGTGGCGGCCGTTCTTGCCGAGCGGGCCCTGGGCGATCGCGCCAAAGCGCTGTTCGTGGACACCGGACTCCTCCGGCAGGGCGAGGTCGAGCGCGTCGGTGCCCACTTCCGGGCCAGCGGGCTTCGCTTCGAAGTGTTGCCGGCCGCCGACCGGTTCCTGCACGCCCTCGACGGCATCTCCGACCCCGAGGAGAAACGTCGACGGATCGGAACGACATTCATCCGGCTCTTCGAGGAGGAGGCGGACCGCTTCGGCACCGATCGACTCATCCAGGGGACGATCGCGCCCGACTGGATCGAGAGCGGGGGACAGCTGCGCGACACGATCAAGACCCACCACAACGTCGGCGGTGTACCGGCCGACAGCCGGCTCGTCCTCGTCGAACCGTTGCGCGATCTCTACAAGGACGAGGTTCGGGCCCTCGCCCAGCACCTGGGGGTGCCCAGCCCCGAGCGCCAGCCGTTCCCCGGACCGGGGCTCGCCGTTCGGGTCAGCGGTGTCGTGACGGCCGAGCGGGTCGCGCTCGCGCGCGTGGCCAACGCGGTCGTCGAGGAAGAGATCGACCGCGCCGTGGCCGCCGGTCGGCTGGCCCGCCCGTGGCAGTACTTCGCCGTGCTCCTGTCCGGTCGCACGGTGGGCGTGACCGGAGACAATCGCGCGTATGGACAGGCGGTGAGCGTCCGGGTCGTCGAATCGCTCGACGCCATGACCGCGACGGCGATGGCCGTGCCCCCCGATGTGCTCCGCACGATCGCCGAGCGGATCACCCGGGTGCTCGGGAGCCAGGTGACGCGAGTACTGTACGACGTGACCGACAAGCCTCCCGCCACGATCGAGTGGGAGTGACCGGGCGAAGAGCCTATCTGGGCCCCCCCGCTCGAAACCAGGTCGAGGCGATCCGGTGAGCGACCTTCGCGACGGCCAGCGCCCGATCCACCTCCCCGAGGAGATGGCCAAGGCGCTGGAAGCGCGGATGCACGGGAGCAGTTTTCCCGACCTGGACGCCTACGTCGCGTTCATCCTCGCACGACTGCTCGACACCCCCTCGAAGGAGCCGTTCAGCGAAGAAGACGAGCGGCGGTTGCGCGAACGGCTTCGCTCGTTGGGATACATCGATTGAGCTCGCCCGCTCGGGAAACCCTATAGGTCGCCCCTCCGGTCACGCAGCGTGGTCGTCTGCCCCTTCTGCGGTGCCCCCGAGACCGAGCGGCTCGATCTCGACGGTCGACGCTTCCTCGTCTTCCGCTGCATGTTCTCCCCCCAGGTCGATCCCACGTGGAACGACACGGTGCTCGCCCAGCACCTCGCCCAGGACTACGGGTCCGACGGAGGCGCCTACTTCCACCGCAACTGCGACCGCCTCCACCTCTACGTCACCAAGGGAGCGGCTGCTCGGGAACTCGGGGCCCCGGCGGAACCCGCGCCGGAATCCTGATCGGCGCGCGGATCACCGCAGCGGCGCCGCCGAAGGTGTGGATTCTGCGGCGGCCGCGCGCTGGTAGACCCGGTAGACCGCGAAGCTGCGTGCCAGCATCAGGCCCGTGCTGAACGCGAAGAGCCCATCCACCCCGGCGAGGATCGCCAGTTGGACCGTCGTGAAGTTCGGGACACTCGCGCTGTAGACGAACGGATTGATCCCGAGCACGCCGAACTCGATCCCGAGCCGCGCGACGAACAGCGCCACGTACGCGAGGGGCACCCAGGCACCCAGCCGGTAGTACCACCCGCCACCGGGCCCGCGGTACACCGAGACCTGCGACTCGATGTACGGAGGGAGTCCTGCGGTCACGACCACGATCGCTCCGACATCGGCGGCGACGAGCCACCACGGAACGAGCAGGAGGTCGAACGCGAGGGCCAGCGCGCACAAGGCGACGTAGAACACGGCGACGCCGACGAGCCGAGCGAGGCTGAAGGGTGTCCCGCGGACCATCATGACGACGCGGCGCCCGATGATCAGTACGAAGACGGCGAGGACCACGGCGTAGGTCGCGAGGTCACCGCCGGAGGTCACGGCTGCGTCCCTACCGGATCAGGCCGGCACCGTGACCTCGCCCAGATGGGCCAGGGCGAGATCGGTGGAGACCATGTGGCGGGGCAGCCCGAGCTCCTCGGGGGTCGCGCCGAGGGCGAGTCCGACCAGCTGCGGCAGGTGGAAGACCGGCATGTTCAGGGGGTGGCCGACCTCGCGCTCGGCCTTGTTCTGGAACGAGTCGAGCGAGATGTGGCAGAGCGGGCAGGGGGTGGCCATGGCGTGGGCCCCGTGGGCCTTCGCGTCGTCGATCTGGCGACCGGCGATCCGATTGGCCGTTCCCTCCTTGACGAACAGGATCGGGAAGCCACAGCACATCACGCGTCCGCGATAGTAGACGGGGGTGGCCCCCAGCGCGGCGATCAGCCGCTCGAAGCTCTCGGGCTCCTCGGCGCTTTCGCTCCCCAGCTCGCCGGCCGGACGCAGCAGGTGGCAACCGTAGAACGCGCCCACCTTGAGGCCGGTCAATGGGCGCCGGACGCGGGCCTTGACCGTCTCAAGCCCGACCTCCTTCGTGAGGACCTCGAGGAGGTGCTTGACCTTCGTGGAGCCGCGATAGGTGACTCCGATCTGGCCGAGCGCCCCGTCGACCCGTTGGCGGATCGCCGGGTCCTTGAGCCGGTGATTGGCGAGCGACAACATCCCCGTGCACGTCGAGCAGATCGTCAGCAGGTCGAGCCCGGCGCCTTCGGCGATCGCGAGATTGCGCGCGTTGAGCGCGACGTTGAGGGTCGGGTTCGCCTCGTCGATGAATCCGGAACCGCAGCACGAGAAGTTCGGGAACTCGACGAGCTCGATGCCGAGCTTCTGGCAGACCCAGCGCGTCGCCATGTCCAGCTCTTTGCCGGATTCCTGGGCGACGCACCCGGGGTAGTACGCGAGCTTCATGGGGTCTCCGGTCGATCGTCCCCGTCGAGGATCTCGTACAATTTCTCGACCTCATCCTGGCCGGCGATCCGGTGCGGCGAGCGCAGCAGTTCCGGTTTCTTGCGCGCCAACTTGATCCCCTGAGGAATCTGGGAGAGCATCCCCGCGATGCCCGAGGTCTGCCGGACCAGCTTCATCTCGTTGAGGATGCCCTTCTCCCGGATGTTGTCCTTGAACCCGATGGCGTGGCGCGAGCCGTTCTCCGACCCGCCTTGGACCGCGATCGCCATCTCCTTCAGATCGCGGATCCGCTCCGAGGGCCGCACGTCCTTGGGACATGCCTCGGTGCACAGGTGGCACCGCAGGCACAACCACAGGCCCTCGGGTTGGATCTTGACGAGCCGTGCCTCGGTGGCCCCGTCGCGCGGATCGACGACGAACCGGTAGAGCTTGGCGAGCGCCATCGGTCCGGGGAACGCCGCATCGGCCTCGACCGCGGGGCAAGCGGAGTAGCAGGCCCCGCACGCGATGCACCGTGGGGTCTCCTGGAACCGGTCGACCTCCTCCGGGGTCATCGGGCTCTCCCGGTCCGTGGGGAGCGGGTGCTGTTCGTCGGGGATGAGATGCGGTTCGATCTTCCGGTAGTTCTGCCAGAACGTGTCCGCGTCGACCACCAGGTCCCGCAGGACCGGTTGGTTGCGCATCGGGTCGATGACGATGCGGCCGTGGCGGGCCAGCTCGGGGCCGATCGGCGTTTGGCACGCCAGCCGGCTCTTGGAGTTGACCAGCATCGCGCAGGAGCCGCAGATCGCGCTCCGGCACGAGTAGCGAAGGGTGAGAGTCGGGTCGAGGTCCGTCCGGACCTTCAGCAACGCGCTGAGGACCGGTGTGTGCGCCGGGAGTTTGAGATCGTAATGCGCGTAATGGGGTTTCTTGTCGCGCTGGGGGTCGAACCGATACACGTCGAGCGGGACGTCGAGCAGCTCGGCGGCCATCAGTACACGCGCTCCTTCGGCTCCCACCGGGTATAGGCGACGGGGGTGTACGTCAGTTCCGGGCCGTCGGGGGTGTTGCGCGCCATGGTGTGCTTCATCCAATTGACATCGTCGCGCCGGGGAAAATCGCGCCGGGTGTGGGCACCGCGGCTCTCGGTCCGTGCGATCGCGCCGACGACGATCACCTCGGCGAGATCGAGCATGTGCCCGGTCTCGAGCGCGTCGGTGAGATTGATGTTGTATACCTTGGACTGGTCCACGACGCGCACGGAGGCATAGCGGGTCTTTAGCTCGCGGACCCGGCGCAGGGCCTCGGTCAGCTCGTCGGGCGTCCGGTAGATTCCCACGAGCGTGTCCATCGTCTCCTGCATCCCGGTCCGCAGGGTCTCGGGCCCGACCCCGTCGCCGCGGTCGGACATCGCTCGGATGTGGGCGACCTCGTTGTCGAGGTCCGCGGGACGCAGGGCTGGCGAGGGCGCCGTGCCGGCGTGGGCGGCGGCCGCGATCCCGGCCTGTTTGCCAAAGACCAGGGTCTCGAGCAGCGAGTTGCCCCCGAGCCGGTTGGCGCCGTGGATCGACACGCACGCCGCTTCGCCCGCGGCGAACAGGCCGGGGATGTTCGTCTCGCCCTGGCTGTTCGTCCCGATCCCGCCCATCATGTAATGCTGGGCCGGAGAGACCGGTATCGGCTGTGTGACCGGGTCGATGCCCGCGAAGGTCCGGCAGAAGTCGCAGATCTCCTGGAGGCGAGATTCGATGCGCTCCCGCCCGAGATGCATCAGCTCGAGGTGGACGTACCCGCCCGGGAACGCCCGTCCTTCCAGCGCTTCGGTGAAGATCGCCCGCGAGACGACGTCCCGGGAGGCGAGCTCGAGCACGTGGGGCGCGTACCGAGACATGAACCGCTCCCCGCTCGCATTCTTGAGGATCCCTCCCTCGCCGCGGGCGCCCTCGGTGATCAGGATCCCCGATTCGAGGAGGGCCGTGGGGTGGAATTGGACGAATTCCATATCCTTGAGGAAGGCACCGGCCCGGTAGGCGGCGGCGATCCCATCGCCGGTGCACGAGTGCGCGTTGGTGGTGCGGCCGTAAATGCGTCCGGTGGGACCGGTGGCGATCACGACGCTCGGGGCGGCGATCTGCTCGAAGTTGCCGTGGCGCCGATCGAAGGCGACGATACCCTGCGCGCGACCTTCCCGGGCGATGATGGAGGTGAGGTCCCACTCCTCGTACATCGTGAACTTCTCCGTACCGAGCCGTTCGTACAGGGCCTGGAGGAGGGCGAGGCCGGTCCGGTCGGCGGCATAGATCGTCCGCGGGAACCCGGCACCTCCGAACGGGCGACGCGCGAGGCTCCCATCGGCCGACCGACTGAAGATCGTGCCGAAATGTTCCATCTCGACAACGGTCGGGCCGGCCTCACGACAGAAGAACTCGATGGCGTCCTGGTCCCCGAGGTAGTCCGACCCCTTGACCGTGTCATAGATGTGCGTGTCGACGGAGTCCTCCTTCCCCACGGCGGCGTTGATCCCGCCCTGCGCCGCGCCGGAATGGGAGCGCAAGGGGTGCAGTTTGGAGACGAGCGCGACGTCCTTGCCGGCCTCGACCGCCGCCAGCGCCGCGCGCTGGCCGGCGAGCCCTGCGCCCACGACTACGACTTCGTGACGCAACATCGCGAGAAACCCAGCGGGCCGACCGCCGCCCAAGCAAAAACCTTCCCCCATCCGGCACGGGTGTGCCGCCGCTTGGCGGGCGTACGACGCGCCGGATCGCGGGGCTGGCCGGGGCGAGTTCCCGGGCCGCACCGACTGAAACTAGCGTTAGTTACCGGCGAGCGCTTATATACCCCGCCTTTGTCACCCGACTGTTTTCCAGCCTAGCTGGGGGATCTGATGCACGCCATCTCAGTCATGGATACGGAGCGCCTCCTCAAGGGCACCACGACGATCGGCATGGTCTGCAAGGACGGCGTCGTCCTCGCGACGGAGCGCCGGGCGACCGCCGGCAATCTGATCGCGAACAAGATGACCCAGAAGCTGTTCAAGATCGATAACAACCTCGGCATCACCGTCGCGGGCCTGGTCGGCGACGCCCAGGTGCTCGCGCGGTACCTGAAGGCGGAGGTCTCCCTGTACCGGCTGCGCCGCGGGTCTCTCCTGAACGCCGACGGGGCCGCCACGCTTCTGGCCAACATACTCAACGGGAACCGGATGTTCCCGTACTACGCCTGGCTCATCCTCGGCGGTGTCGACGGTAAGGGTGGGCACGTCTACTCGGTGGACCCGGCCGGCGGTTCGATCGAGGACCGGTTCGTTTCGGTTGGTAGCGGCTCGACGTTCGCGTACGGTATCCTGGAAGAGGGTTACTCCCGCGAGATGAGCGTTTCCGAGGGCGTCGACCTGGCGCTTCGCGGGCTCACGGCGGCGATGAAGCGCGATTCCGCGAGCGGCGACGGCTACATCATCCACACGATCACGACCAAGGAGTACCGCGAGTTCGGCGAGGACGAGATCAACAAGCGCCTGAAGGCACTCAAGATCCCGCTGCCACCGGTCCTTCCCTAGGTTCTTCGCGCTCCGCCCGTTCGCCCAACCTTTTTCGGCAACCGTTTCCCCCAAGGATGAGTTTCGACTCGTTACTCGACCAAACGAAAGAGGCCCTTCGAGAGGTGCTGCCGGAGACCATCGAGGTCACCGACATCGAGCTGGAAGGCCCGCACATCGTTCTGTACACCAAGCAGCTCGACGCGTTCCTGTCCGGGGGCGACTACCTCCGCCAGATCGCGCAGCGGTTGCGCCGCCGCGTGCTCGTCCGCAGCGACCCCGAGACCCTGATGGACCCGAAGGAGGCCGAGGGGGCGATCCGCGAGCTCATCCCCGTCGAGGCCGAGATCAGCCAGCTCTTCTTCGAGCCCGAGACCGGCGAGGTGACGATCGAGGCGGCGAACCCCGGAGCTGCGATCGGCCGGCAGGGGTCGGTCCTCAACGAGCTCAAGCGACGGATCGGCTGGGTGCCGACCGTCGTCCGTACGCCCCCGATCCCCTCCAAGACGGTCGAGGAGGTGCGCATCCACCTGCGCAACGAGTTCGACGGTCGGCGCAGTTTCCTCAAGAAGGTCGGCGTCCGCATCGCCCGGGACCGGCTGCCGGAGAAGATCTGGGCCCGCACCACGGCGTTGGGTGGCTACCGGGAGGTCGGGCGCAGCGCCCACCTGCTCACGACGCAGAACTCCAAGGTCCTGATCGACTGCGGCATCGACCCGGGCTCGGACCGCACGCCGTACTTCAACGCCCCGGAGCTGCTCCCGCTGGACTCGCTGGACGCCGTCGTGGTCACCCACGCCCACCTCGACCACGTCGGCCTGATCCCCGTCCTGCTGAAGTACGGCTACACCGGACCCATCTACTGTACCGCCCCCACGCGCGACCTGATGACCCTGATGCTGCTCGACGCGATCAAGGTCACCAACCAGGAGGCCCGCCGGGGCCTCTACGACTCGTCGCACGTGCGGGAGATGGTGACCCGCGCGATCCCGCTGCGGTGGGGCGAGACGACCGACATCGCGCCGGACATGCGGCTTACCCTCCACAACGCCGGGCACATCCTCGGGTCGTCCATCTGCCACTTCCATCTGGGGGACGGCGACTACAATCTCGCCTACTCCGGGGACATCAAGTTCGAGCGCAGCTGGCTGTTCAACCCGGCCGCCAACCGCTTCCCCCGGCTCGAGACGATGATCCTGGAGTCGACGTACGGCGGCTACCGCGACGTCCAACCGACCCGGCAGCAGGCCTCCGACGAGTTCAGCCAGCTGACCTCCAAGATCCTCAGTCGGGGGGGAAAGCTGATCGTTCCGGTCTTCGCCGTCGGCCGCTCCCAGGAGGTCATGCTCGTCCTCGAGGAGCGGATGCGCGAGGGCAAGATCCCCCAGGTGCCGGTCTACCTCGACGGCATGATCTTCGAGGCGACCGCGATCCACACCGCCTATCCCGAGTTCCTGAACAGCCAGTTGAGGACCCAGATCTTCCAGCAGGGCGACAACCCGTTCCTCTCGGACATCTTCCACCGCGTCGACTCATCCCAGATGCGCATGGGGATCCTCGACAGCAAGGAACCGTGCGTCGTCCTGGCCACATCGGGGATGATGAGCGGGGGCCCCGTCATGGAGTACTTCAAGGCCTGGTCATCCGAGGAGAAGAACGGCATCCTCTTCGTCGGCTACCAGGCGGACGGGACGTTCGGCCGCCGCCTGCAACGCGGCATGAACGAGGCCGGCTTCCTCGACGGCAGCCGCCAGCAATACGTGCCCGTGCGCCTGGAGATCGCGACGATCGAGGGGTTCAGCGGCCATTCGGACCGGATGCAGCTGATGAACTACGTCGCGACGCTCGACCCGCGCCCGCAGCGGATCATCCTCAACCATGGCGAGGAGTCCAAAGCCCTCGACCTGTCGAGCGGGATCCACAAGCGGTTCAACCTCGAAAGCAGGGTGCCGTACAACCTCGAGGCCATCCGCCTCCTCTGACGGCGCCCGCGGTGTACCGACGGCTTAATACTCGCGCAGGTTCGTCGGCGCGGACCCACCGGCGGGAGGAAGCTCACGGTCATGGCACGCGCAGCCCGCCGTTGCCTCGTCCTCGGGCTGGACGGCGCGACCTTCGACCTGCTCGACCCCCTCATGGAGGCGGGGGACCTTCCCTTCCTCAAGTCCCTCGCCGCCGAGCATCGCGCGCGATTGAACTCGGTCTTTCCTCCTAAGACCATTCCGGCCTGGTACTCGTTCGCGACGGGCCAGGACCCCGGCGAGCTCGGGATCTTCGGCTTCACCGAGCCGGACGGCGGGCCCGGGAAGAGTCGGATCGTCCAGACGTTCCGCCCGGCGGAGGCGGTCTGGGACCGGTTGAGCCGCCAGGGCGTGCGCGTCGGCGTGCTGAACTTCCCCCTGCGGGCCGGTTATCCGTTGAACGGCTTCGTCGTCCCCGGGATGCTGTCCGACCGCCCCACGACCTATCCCGAGACCCTCCGCGGCGACCTCGAGCACGCCCTGGGCGAGCCGTACCTTCCGGAGCTCCCCGCCTACCGGGAATCCGAGCGGGGCCCCTGGCTGGACCTCGCCACGCGCGGTGCCGGCCAGCACGGCGCGGCCGCCGAGTTCCTGATCGGCCAGTTCCAGCCCGATTTCCTGTTCGTACTGTTCCGGGAGACCGATCGCGTGCAGCATCAGCACTGGGCCGAGCTGCAGGGCCCCGTCAGTCGGATCCCGGCGGAGTTACGGAAGTTCTATCGGGCGGTCGACGCGGCGTGTGCCCGCGTCGATGCTGCGTTCCGCGCCCAGGGGGGATCGACGACGACCCTGGTGGTCTCCGACCACGGCCATGGGGCGGCCCGTGCGGACTTCTTCACGAACCGTTGGCTGGAGCAGGAAGGGTACCTGGTCTTCCACGACGGCGCCGGCAAGGGTCTGCGCCGCAACGCGTTGTCGACGCTCCTCATCGCCTCGGACCGGCTCGGCCTCGGCGCCCGCGTCATCCGACCGCTGGCCGACAAGCTGCGCGGTTCCGCCGGGCGGGAGCTCGTCGGACGGCTCGTGGCCGGCGAATCCAGCTTCGAATCGATGGCCGGTCAGATCGATTGGGACAAGACCGTCGCCTTCTCGTACCCCGTCCCCGAGGGGATCTACCTGAACCGGTACAACCCGTCGCTGACGGCCGAGCGCAAGGACGCGGTGACCGCCGAGATCCGCCAGAAGCTCGAGGCGTATCGCGACGCCCAGATCGAGGTCATGGACCCCCGCTCGATCTACCAGGGCTCCAACCTCAGCCAAGCGCCCGCGCTCCTCCTGCGGATCGACTCGTTGGCGACCGAGTCGAGGATGGACTTCAGTTACCCCCGGCCGATGCTCCGCAAGCGCCCGGAGTACTTCTACGGCAGCGGGGTGCACCGGATGGATGGCGTGTTCCTGCTCCGCTCCGACGAACCGCTCCCCCACGCGCTCCCGGGGACGCTCTCGCTGCTCGACGTGGCCCCGACGATCCTGGAGGTGATGGGGCTGCCCGTGCCGACGACGATGCACGGACGCTCGGCCCTCTCGCCCGCGGGCCAGGCGGCGTGATCGGGCGATGCCCTGGCGCATCGAGTTCCTCGCGTCGGCCCCCGCGGACGACCCCACGTCGGGGCTGTCCCGGGTCGTCTGGGAGCTCGCGCGCGCGCTCACCGGAAGGGGGCACGCCGTTCGGGTGCTGTACCCGTCGACCGGGTTGGAAGCCCCGGCACCGTTCGGCGATGTCGTCCCCGTACCGGTGCCCGTCCTCGGCGCCTCCCGCCGGCCGTTCGGCCGGGACATCATCATCGGGCGCAACGCCTCGGCGCTCGTCGACCGGAACACCGACATCCTGATCGGGAACGACGAGAAGGCCGGCGCGCTCGACCGCGCGTTGATCCGGCCCGCCGGCCGACCGGTCTTCGCGATGTTCGTCCACGACGTGTCGCTGCACACCTTTGACACGTTGCGGCCGCTCGAGCCGTCCCGGGGGGTGCGCCAGCGGGTCGGCAACTTCCTCGACCGCCGGACCCTCCGCGCGCTCGAGGGCAAGGCGCTCGCGCGATCGCGCGTGATCCTGGTCGGATCGGAGTCCAACCGTGAGCTGTTGGAGAAGTACTACGGGATCCCGCCGGACCGGGTCCGCCACCTCCCCTTCGGGATCCCGGATCCCCTGGATGTCGGCCGCAGGGAGGACGCGCGGATGGCGCTCCATATCCCCTCGGACGTGCCGGCGGTCGTGTTCGTGGGGCGCAACCCGGAACGCCAGGGGCTGCCCCTCGCGCTCGAGGCGTTCCGACGGGTCCGCGTCTTCTTCCCCGGCGCGCGCCTGATCGTGGTCGGTTCGTCCCCTCCCACCGAGCCCGGGGTGCTGTCGCTCGGCGTGGTCGACGAGATGACCAAGGCGCGCGCCTACCGCGCCGCGGACGTGGTCCTCGCTCCCTCCCGGTACGAGGGATTCGGTCTTGCCCCGCGCGAGGCGATGCGCTACGGCGTGGCGGCGATCGTCAGCCGACACATCCCGCGGGAAGGGATCCCGGCCCCGTCCGCGATGCGGGTCGTTCCGACGGACGACGCCGGGGACTATGCGAGCGAGCTCGCCGAGATGTTCGCCGACCCGGCGCTGCGACGTTCCGTCGCGGAGACGGGGCGACAGCTCGCCGACGAGCTGAGCTTCGCGAAGATGGCCGAGCGGTTCGAGGAGGTGTTCCGGCCGATCGTTGGCCCAGGAATCCCCGTCATCCCCGCGTGACCCACGCCGTCCGAGCCGCGGTTACTCGTCGACGGGAAACTCCTCCAGCCTCCAATCGCGGGTGCTTCGCCGGTTCGGGCCGACGCGTCCCGAGGAGCCGGGAAGGTTCCAGCGGACGCCGGGGCTTAACGAACCGTCGATCAGGCGATCGGTGAAATCCTGGATCCGGTCCCGCAGCTCGGGGAACGGGCGCGCTTCGCCCGGAGCCCACAACGGTTGGGCCGCGCGCAGCACGCGTACCGCACCGCCCTCGACGATCCAGACCCCGACGCGGAGCCCTCGGGGGGCTTGGGGCGCCTGGCAGACCCGGGCCGCCAGGCTCTCGCGAGGGAGGGCCACCGCGATCCAATCCGCCCACCCGCGGCGCCGCTGGGCCTGGGCGAGGACCTTGCGCCAGTCCGCGACCTTGAGCTCGACGAGGCCGAGCTCGGGGCCCCGCCGGGCGACCACGTCGAGGAAGTCGGAGCCATCCGGATCGACCCAGACCCGATAGCCGTCGGCCTCCAGGTGATGGACGACGGCCGGTGCGAGCTCTCGTTCGAGCATCGCCCTAGTCGCCCGAGCGCAGGAACTGACGGTCGAGCTTCCCTCGTGTCCAGGTGACGAGGATGGGCCGGCCATGCGGACAGGCGTACGATGCCTCGGGAAGATCGTACAGCCGAGCGAGTATCCGGGAAAGCTCGGCCGCTTCGATGCGATCGCCCGCCCGGACGGCCGCATGGCAGGCGATCGATGCGGCGACCCGTTCGACCAGTCCGTCGGGTAAGGTGGGGCGACCCCCGTGGGAGAGCTCGTCCAGCATCGGCCGGAAGGCGTCGGCGGCCATGCGG
>JAKIWD010000105.1 GCA_022750205.1 Thermoplasmata archaeon | reverse complement strand
TCTCAACCTCACCGGACCGACGAAGAAGGCCACCGGAACCAGCATCACGGAGAACCTGTCGAACGGGACCTTCCCCTACCAAGTCACCGGCAGCCTGGCATACTTCCCCAAGGTGGCGAACGGGTCCGTCACGGTCGAAGGATCGCCCGTGCAGGTGAATGTCACCTTCTTCGAGGTGTACCCACTGGAGTTCAACGAGACGGGCCTGCCAGTGGCCGCCCAATCCAAGTGGCACGTTTTCATCGACCAGTTCGAGAAGAGCTCCCTTGCGGGCCAACCGATCATCTACTACGAGCCCAACGGCTCGTACCAGATCGCGTCCGGGTCCACGGTGCCGTGGATCCCGGTGCCGCAGGAGGCGAATATCGTCGTGAACGGGCCGTTCCCTCCGTTCAACTTCACCTTCTTTCCACCCCCCGAGCGATTCAATGTGACCTTCAACGAGACGGGGCTACCGATCAACACGGACTGGCAAGTGACCGTCGATGGCATTGGACTGCCCGCGGTACTGGCACCGCAGACGGTCACGATCGCGGAGCGCAACGGGAGCCACACGTACTCCTCCGGGGCGACCCGGGGCTACGTCGCGACCCCGGCGGCCGCCACGTTCACCGTCAACGGGTACAACATGACCATCATCGTCCACTTCGCCACTCCCCCCGATTACCGGGTCTCGTTCGAGCCGGCAGGGCTCCCGGTGGGCAGCTGGTCGGTTTCGATCAACGGCACCACGGTGGTGGGGCTCTCCGCAGGTGCCACCATCGGGTTTGACCTTCCGAACGGATCGTACAGTTACACCATCCCGCCGCAGGGAACGTTCCACCCGACGCCGTCCTCCGGATCCCTCCTCGTGGCCGGAAGCCCCATCGCCGTGTCCGTCTACTTCACCTCCCTCGTGTTCACCGTGGCATTCGTGGAGTTCGGCCTCCCATCGGGGGGATGGTGGGTGGTGGTGAACGGCACCAACTACTCGACGACGGCCGGGAATGGACCGACGATCGAGCTCGCCGACGGGACGTACGCCTACTCGGTCGGGGTCAACGTCGCCGGATACTTCGTTTCTACGCCCCGTGGGAGCGTGTATGTCGACGGTCAGGGGGTCACGATATCGGTCAGCATACTTTCCCAGAGTGACCAGGCCGTGACCCCGATCGGCAACTCCCCTGCTACCTCCGGCCTCCACGATTATCTCCCCTACATCGGAGTCGGTGGGGCGCTCGTCGTGCTGTTCCTCGCCGTGCTCCTGTGGAGGCGCTATCGCCGCCCGGCGGGCGCGTCCACGAGTCCGGAGCGGAGCGCGGGGAGATGAGCGGGCCGAAGATCCGAAACGCGGAGCCCCGCCCCTCCGGGAATGGTCGGCGGCCTCGATCGTGGCGCTACCTGTGCTGCACGCTCGTGCTCTGTCTGTTGGCAGGTGGAACGCTCGCGGCCGCGGCGGCCACGCACTTGGGGGGATCGCACCACGGGCTTGCTCCTACTCCGTCGCGTCCGTCTCCCTCGGTGATCCCAGAGATCATCCCGAGCTCGGCGCCCACCTACAACGTGACGTTCTTCGCGCCGACGCTGAATGGGAGTCTCACTCTCTACTTCTACCTCGATTCCATCCTCTACAGCGGCCCCGCGAGTTCGGGGATCCAGGCCTCGGGCCTTCCGGCGGGCGTCCACACTATCTCCGGGGCTACGGCAAGCCCCCATCTCCCTGGATGGCAGTACTTTGGAACCCCGAGTTCCGGGAGCGAATTCGCTCTCCCGGGTGTGAGTCAGATCAATTTCACCTTCGCGTACGAGAACATGTCCGCCCCGACGACCCAATTCACGTTCACCGAGAATCAACTCCCGGTCGGCAACGTCTGGGACCTGACCTTCAATGGCACGACGCGAAGTTCCAGCGGGACGAGCATCGTCGTGACCGGCCACCCCGGCTGGTATGAGGCGATCGCCCAATCGGCCACCGGACCCAACGGCACCGTCCAGTTCGTGCCCAACACCCTCGCCTCGCCGGCCAATTACTCGGCGAATGCCAGCTTCAAGGTCCAATTCAGCGTGCTGTTCCTCCTTCAAGTGTACGGGGGCACCGGCGGTTCTGTGCTCCCCGATGGCGCGGAGTGGGAACCGCTCGGGACCGTCGAGCCGCTCTTCGCGCTCGGCTCTTCGGCCTACGTCTTCAAGAGCTGGACCGGAACGGGGCTCGGCTCGTACACGGGAGAGGCGCCCCAACATTCGATCATCCTCGACGGGCCGATCACGGAGTTCGCGACGTTCCTCCCCCGCCCCCCGAACGACCTCTCCCTTCGGTTGACGGAGCTCGGGCTCCCGAACGGAACGATATGGACGGCGTACGTGGGCGGTCTTGGGTACAGTAGCGGACGGCCCGCCCTGGTCGTTCCGAACCTGTACTCGTGTATCAATCCGCCGGCTGGACAGACCGGGAATTACTCCATCGTGGTCCCCGATGTGTACATCAATCTCACTTCCCCCGGACTCTCGTCCCGCTACCTCCCCGTTGCGGTCCCGGGCTACTTGTGCGGCAACTCCCGCGCGTACGTGAACTTCACCGTCCAGTACCTGGTGCTGGCCCAGGCAACCGCAGGAGGGGCGATCGCGGCGACCGACCCTTCCGGTTCGATTCTCAACGAGTACGCGCCTCCCGGGACGGCCGTGACATTCACAGCAAGCACCTCCCCCGGGTACACGTTCGAAGGCTGGCACGGCATCGGGAACGGGAGCTACAATGGCGCGGCTTCCAGCGTCACGATCCCGCTGTACGGCTCCGTCCAGGAGGTCGCGAGTTTCAGCCCGAACATTCCGGCGTCGGAGGTCGTCTACGCGCTGACGTTCGTCGTCCCGGCCGGTGAGATGGTGGCCCCGAGCTGGGGGGTCACGGTGGATGGGACGACGTATGCGGCGAGCGGATCGACGCTGACCACTCCGCCTCTCAGCTCGGGTCCCCACCAGGTCAAGATCCCCGTCGCGACCAGCCCGGATGGGCTCCGTCGGTCGACCCCTCTGATCTCCACGCTCTCGGTCTCCCTCGGGAACGGACCTCAGTCGGTCAACCTCACCTTTTCGGTCGCATTCTGGGTGACGATCGATCCGATCGGGCCGGGGGTGGTCGCGCCGGGGTCGGGGTGGTTCAACGCGACGAACCTTGTCCGCGAGGTCGCCACCCCTGGGACGAATTCTGTCCTCGTGGGCTGGTTCGGCGACGGCGACGGCGCCTACAACGGTACGTCCACCTCGGCGGAGCTGAACGTGTCGGGCCCGATCACGGAGTTCGTGACGTTCGGCTCGCCCGCCCCGCCGGCTGACTTCTGGCACCGCACGATCGATGTCGCCGCGGTCGCCGTGATCGGGCTGCTGGTGGGAGCCCTCGGTCTGTGGTTCCTGATGCGCTACCGTCGGCGAGCCCCGCCCCGCGCCCCGGACGCCGCAGCCGCGGCGCCTCCGAGTGGTACCTCCCCAGTCCCGACGACCCTGAGTGGGAAGCCGGAGCCCTGGCATGAATCCAACGTCGAGAACTCTAGCCTGAGCGCTCTCCTGATCGTAACCCTCCTGCTCTTGGGCGCGATCGGGGGGGCGCTCGGCCCACGCGCGACTGCCGGCTCATGGGTCGGCAGCCCGTCCCCCAGCGGCGCTGGGCTCGCCCCTGCATCGGGATCGATCCCATCGGTCGAGGCCGCTCCCGCAAGTTCAGTCGGGCCGGTCGTACACCCAATTGCCACGGGCGCACCTCGGGCCCAGCGGGGAGACCCGGTGGCCGGCCCGAACGCCGGGGTGAACCTCGCGTTCCACGAGATCGGACTTCCGAACGGCACCCTGTGGTCGGTCTCCTGGTGGAAGTTTCAGGCCGGCGTGCCCACCCCGGCGACCGCCTCTGCGTCCGGCGCGAACATCACGGCCAACGTGACCGGCCTCGGACACGCCATCGATTTCGCGATCTGGACGCTCCCGACAGGGACGACCGGAACGGTCTGGTCCGGCACCCCGAGCGTGCCGGCGCCGGTCGATCCCGCCTCAAGCCCCAACGTCTCGGTGAGCTTCACCCAAAGTTCGCTGGCGTCGTTGAATTTCCGTTTCCACGTCGCCACCGTCGGATTACCGAGCGGAACCCAGTGGAACGCGACGTTCGATGGCACCGGTTACGCCTTCAGCTCGGCCACGACGGACTGGGCCGTTGACGGCGGCAAGGCGGTCTCGCTCGCGGCAACCCCCGTCTACGCCACCATCAGTTCCGCCGACGTCAACATATCGACGCTGCTGTTCCCCCCCGCCTACTTCCCGACAAGCTTCGACTTCGACCTGTTCGAGGCCGGATCTTCCTGGATCAACGCGTCCGCGGGGCCCATCACGCAGGTGGCCGCGGGGCCGGCGTGGGTGTTGCTCAACTTTTCGGAGGCCTTTCACGTCCATGTCTTCGACGACTCGGGAGGAACGGTCTCCCCCGGTAGCGGTTGGTTCACGGCCAACACGTCCGCGAAGCTCACGGCGACGCCTCAATCCGGCTACGCGTTCGCCGGGTGGACCGGGAACGGGAGCGGCGCGGTCAACTCCTCGAACCCGGTCATCTCCATCGTCCCGCGGGGGACGCTGACCGAGGACGCCACCTTCATCGCGGTCTACAACAACGTGACGCTCAGCGAGACCGGCATCCCCGCCGGCCAATCGTATTACATCGTCTTCAACGGGGGCATCTACTCGGCCAACACGTCCACCTTCGCACTTCCGGCGGTCTCGGCCGGGGGATACAATGTATCGGTGCCGTACACGCTCGACAATGGCACGCCGGGAGAACGGTTCGTTCCTTCCAGCCTCACCGCCACTTTCCCCCCCGCCCCCGACGCCACGTTCGAGATCGGGGGACCGGGCGTGATCTACGTGAACTTCCTGACCCAGTACAGCCTGACCGTGGCGGTCGAGGGGGCTGGCACGTCCAGTCCCGGGAACGGCTCGTACTGGGAGCCCGCCGGGAGCGTCGTCGCGATCGCCGGAAGCGCCACTTCCAACGCCGCCGTGCTGCAGGCGTGGTCGGGCTCCGGGCCCGGGTCCTACTCCGGCGCCAACTTGGCCATTCTCGTGACGATGGGCGGCGTGCTCACCGAGACGGCACATTTCGGAGTACCGCTTCCGGCGACTACGGCCACGCTCACCGCGACTGAATCCGGGCTCCCGTCAGGCTCTGCCTGGTCCGCCACCCTCGGCGCGCGGGGCGCATCCACAAATTCGTCCACCCTGACGATTCCGTCGCTACCGCTGGGGTCGATCATGCTCAGCGTGCCCGCCGTGCTCGTCAGCCCGAGCACCCGGTACGTTCCGCAGGGGGTGGGCGTGTACTCCCTCGGCCTGGCGGGGGACACTTCGTTCGCGGTCTCTTTCCGGGAACAGTTCGCACTGGAAGTGCACGTGGAATTCGGTGGCAGCGTCGCAAGCTACCCTACCTGGGTGGACTCGAACGGCACCGTGACGCTGCTCGCCGAGGCGCCATCGGCCGGCTTCGTATTCCTCGGCTGGTCGGGCTCGGTCAATGCGACCACGGCGATGATCACGCTCAACGCCACCGAGCCGCTCGAGGTGATCGCCGAGTTCTCGCCGGCTCCGAACTCCGACACGAGCGGCCCGAAGGACGCCGCCATCGCCGCGGCGGCGATCGGTATACCGCTGCTCGTCGGCGCGCTCGCCACGTATCTCTGGCTGCGCCAGCGGCCCCGCGCGTAGCCGACCCCGGCCCGCGACGGTTTCGCGTCCGGCCGGCGACACCGCGCCGTGCCATCAGGCTTTTATGGACCGGCCTGACGAGCGGCCTCATGGCCGACCCGCACGCCCGCACGCTCGTTCTCGGGCTCGATTCAGTGCCCCCCGGTCTCCTTTTCGACCGGTTCCTCCCCCTGATGCCCAACATGCAGCGCTTGCTCGAGCGCAGCGTGTACGGCACTCTGAAGAGCTGCGACCCCCCGATCACGGTCCCGGCCTGGGCCGTGATGTTCACCGGCATGGACCCGGGTACGCTCGGCATCTACGGTTTCCGTCACCGGCGCCCCGGGACCTACTGGGACACCTACTCGCCTACCCCGCAGCTCCTGCCCCATCCGCCCGTGTGGGAGATCCTCTCCCGCCTCGGCAAGCGCGTGGCCGTCATCGGCATGCCGCCGGGCTACCCACCCCCCCGGGTGAACGGGGTCTACATCTCCGACTTCCTCACACCAGACAACGCCAAGGACTTCGTCCAGCCGCCGGAGCTCGCCGAGGAGATCCTCGGGGTCGCGGGGGGGTATGACTTCGACGTCACGTTCCGGGCGACCGATCGCCAGCGCATCGGCGAACAGCTGATCGCCATGACCCGCAAGCGATGGGCCGTCGCGCGCCACCTGTGGAAGAAGGAACGCTGGGACCTGTTCGCGTTGCACGAGATCGGCCCGGACCGCATCCACCACACCTTCTGGAAGTACTTCGACCTCGGCCACCCGCGCTCCGAGAAGAACCCGGCCTTCTACGCCCTCGTCGAGGAGTACTACCGCATGCTCGACGACGAGCTCGGCCAGTTCCTCGCGCTCGTGGGCGATGACGTGACGGTGTTCATCCTCTCGGACCACGGCAGCCAGATGATGGACGGCTGCTTTTGCATCAACGAGTGGCTGATCTCCAAGGGGTATCTCACGCTCCGCGGACCGATGCCCCCGAAGGGGACCCAGATCGAGAAGGCCGCGATCGACTGGTCGAAGACCCGCGCCTGGGGTGCGGGCGGCTACTACGCGCGTATCTTCTTCAACGTCAAAGGTCGGGAGCCGAACGGGATCCTCCCGGCCGATCAGATGCCCGGGCTGACCGCCCAGATGACCCGGGAACTGGCCGAGGTTCGGCTCCCGGACGGCGCACCGCTCTCACCCGACGTCCGGGAACCCGCCGCGATCTACCGGGAGGTACGCGGCGATGCCCCGGACCTCATGATCTACTTCGCGCAGCTGAAGTGGCGGAGCGCCGGGACCATCGGTCACGGTACGATGTTCCTGAAGGAGAACGACACGGGCCCGGACGATTCGGTGCACTCGTTCGACGGCGTCTACGCGATGGCCGAGCCGGGTCGCGCGCAGCACGGCCCCCAACCCGATCGCGCCATCATCGACATCGCCCCCACCGTCCTGCGACGGATGGGCATCGAACCGCCGGCCAAGATGCAGGGACGCGCGATCGCCGAGCTGCTCTAGCGACCCTGGAAACGCCTCACCGGCGCCGTCCAATTAAATAGGGACGCCCTGTCCTGCGTCTAGTTCGGCGACATGGTGGCGA
>JAKIWD010000028.1 GCA_022750205.1 Thermoplasmata archaeon | reverse complement strand
GCCTAGTGCCGCGTCTAGTGGGAGAGTTCGGGATTCCTGAACTCTAACGCAAGTACTTTCCCGGAGGGTGTGTTGCCCCCTCCTCGATGCTCCGCGTTCGCGACCTCTCCGATGAGGAGGGCCACGCTCTCAGCCGACTGGTGAAGCGCTCCAACGACCCCACGGTCGTCAAGCGCGCGATGATCGTCTTGCACTCGTTCCAGGGGTTCTCTCCGCCGAAGATCGCGGGATTGGTCCTCTGGAGCGAGGACTGGGTCCGACGGGTGATCAAGGACTACAATCGGATCGGTCGGGACGCCCTCTACCCCAAGAAGAGCCCCGGGCCCGAGCCCAAGTTCACTCCGGAGATCCGTAAGGCCATCGTCAGCTTCGCCCTCTCCCGACCCAAGGACCACGGCTGGCAGGCGCTCACCGGCTGGTCCCTCGATTTGCTGCAAGAGACGCTGGTCTTCGAGGGCGTGGTCGAGTCGATCAGTCGCGAACGGCTGCGGCAGATCCTCCTCGAAGAGTCCGTGACCTTCCAGTCCGTGAAGACTTGGAAGCGCTCCAAGGACCCGAAGTTCGCCGAGAAGCTCCGGCGGCTCAACGAACTCACCAATCGCCCCCACAACCCTCCGATCGTGGTGTCGGTCGACGAGATGGGGCCGATCTCGCTCCAACCGTACGGTGGCCACACCTGGGCTCGGTCGGGGCACCCCGACCGAGTGCCAGCGACGTACAAGCGGCTCGGTGGAGTTCGCTATCTGATGGGTGCCTACGACTACTACCACAAACGGTTCCGCGGGTACCTCTCCTCCTCGAAGAGCGGCGTGGGGTGGGTACGCTTCCTTCGGTGGGTCCGGAGGAAGTACCCCTCGGGCGGGCGGATCTATCTGATCCAGGACAACCTCTCGACGCACACCACGCCAGCGGCGGTCGCCGAGGCCCGGAAGCTCCGCATCACCTTCGCCCCCACCCCGACGAACGCCAGCCACCTCAATCCGATCGAGACCCACTTTCGAACGCTACGACGGTGGGCGTTCACTGGATCGAACTACGCTGATTGGGACGAGGCCAGGACGGCCCTTCGCATTGCTATCCGAAGGCTCAATCGAATCCACTGTGTGACGAATTCGCGTCCCGCACTCCGCTGGTGGACGCGGCACTAGACGCCGCGCCGGCGCGTGACATAGCGGGTGGCGTACCCCGCGATGCGGTTGGCCAACTTCTTGTACGTCACATGCATCTTGCCATCGACCATCACGCCGAGGTCGGTGAGCTCGAGGACCTTCTGCTTGTTGTGGGCGTAATCCGGGGTGAACTCGGTCGGGTGGTTGCGGATCAGCTCGATGGCGACCCGCTTGATGTACGTCTGCCGAATGTTGCCCATGTGAGGGGCGCCGACCCGGGCCCCCCATATAACCATACCGCGGGCGATGGTGCGGCGAGGAATCCGGCGTTTCCCGGCGGCCGGCCTCCCTCGGAGGTGGCCCCGCGCGAGCGAAGGCAGATATAGCCCACGACTGCTAAATACAGAGCGCAGAGGGCGAACGGCAGTGGTCCCGCGCAGCAACGAGGGGCAGCGTCTCAGCTAGTCGCCCCCTCTGAGATTCAGGACCCACCGATGACCGAAGCGGACGACGGAGCAGCGACGTATGCCGCTCCGGCTCGCGAGCGCCATGTGCTCATCCTGGACCTCTCCAAGAGCATGCTGGCCCCCCTCCCGGATCCAGAGACCCCCGGTCCGGAGAAGCAGAAGATCGAGGTGGCCCGCACCGCGGTCTACCGCATCCTGGAGAACGCCGAGAATCAACATGCGTTCTTCGGGCTCGTCACGTTCACGGAGAACGTCCGCGTCGCCGTCCCGTTGACCGAGATCCGGCACGAGAACCTGCCATACCTGGAGAGTTTGATCTCGATGCTCATGCCGAGCGGGCGTTCGGCGATCTGGGACGCCCTCGCGGTCGGTGCGGACCTGCTTCGAGCGGGGGATGGGGCTGTACGGGGCAATCTCGTGCTCGTGACCGACGGCTGGGACAACGCCTCCCAGCGGTTCGAGGTCCACGACCCGGCGGGCCGGCCGACCACCGGAACCCGGACCAACCTCGTCAGCTACCTCCTCCCACCCCAGTCTCAGTTGACGTTCCGCGTGATCGGCATCGGGAGCGGTGCGGAGCGGGACAAAGGGGTCGATTCCCGCCGGATGAACTCGTTCCTGACGGCCCTCAATCAACGGGCGGCCGACATCGGGTCGCCTCCGGCCTACTCCTATCAGGAGGTGGTGACCGGCTCGCAACTCTTCGCGCAGATGGTCTACGCGTTCCTCGACATCGACTACGAGGGTGCCCGTTCCCTCGACCAGCTCCACCCGGAGGAGCTCGCGCGACACGCGGCGAGTGCCGCCCGCGCGCTCAAGGAGCCGCAGCAGCACGCCACCGTCACGCGCCTGTCGGGACAGTTCGGCGCCGGCGTTCCCTCGGCCCCCGCCGCGCCGCCAGAAGGTCCGGCCCTGGAGGTCGACGTGCTGAGCGCCCCGAACGGTCTCGTCCCGCCCTACCTGCGCGAGCGATATGGCCCGCTTGGAACCGTGATCGAGGCGTACCTCTCCCGCGATTTCGATGGCGCGCTCGACCGCCTGAAGCGCGCTTCTCCCCTCCTTCCGACCGTGACCGCCCAGTACTGGGCGGCGCGCATCCATTTCGCCCGGGGCGAGATCGTCGAGGCGGCCCGTTCGCTCCTCCAGGCGTGGGGCGAGGCGGAGAAGCTCCCGTCACCGGGACGCGCCCGCGTGCTGCGGCGGTTGGCGCTGTTGCAGGCCCGGATGCAGAACGACAAGGAGACCGAGACGCTCGTGCACTTCATCGACGAGACCGAGAGCCGTCTCGGCCGGGCGGAGCCGGCGTTCCGCACCCAATTGATCGAGCTGTTCGGCCGATTGATGGAACTGCGGGGGACGTACCAGCTCACGCGGCTCGGCAACGCCGATACGGCCGACGCCGCGCACCGGCACGAGGCCGCCGTCGAGGAGATCTTCGGCCGCCTGCAGGACCTTAGGCTGGAGGCCCCGTCCGCGGACCCGGCGATCGAGGGCGCCCTCGACTTAATCGAGATCTGTCTCGCCGCAAAGCGGTAGGAAGGTCACTTCATTTCCCGAAGCGAAGAGCGCAAAGACGAAGGGTCGCGCCGCCGCCAAGCGAGAGCCCAAGCCGGTCGTTCCCGACGCGGCTCGGATCGCCGTCGTGGGGATCCCCGCCTCGGGGAAGACGACGTACTTCCGCTTCCTGTCCGGACACTTCGGGCTGAACCTGCCGATCCTCTACGTCCCCAGCCGGGCCGAAGGGTTCTCCCTTCCCCTCTACGGCGACCTCGACAACGACGTCGTCCTCGAGGAGACGACCTACGAGACCACGGACCCGACCGACCCGGAGGGGAGCCTGGAGACCACGACCCGATTCTACGTGAACCGGCCCATGGAGGACCGCAAGCGGCTGTGGGTCGAACTCGCCGCGGGCCGCGACGAGCAGGGGGTCCTAACGAAGTACCCGCTCCCGACGAAGTACAACCAGTTCGTCGAGATGAAGATGCACTTCCGCTACGGGAGCGCCAACGGCGGTCCGGGCACTTCCCGGGCGATGGAGCTCCATACCATCGACGAGGCGGGCGGGATCATCTCCGACTACTTCACCTACGATCGGCTCTGGGTCGGTTCGGCCGACGACGAGGTGACCGAGAAGAGCTGCCGGGTCATCCCCCACTTCGATTCGTGGCGGCCGGATCGTCGCGACCTCTGGCGACGAGGGCTCACGCTGTTGGGCCGATTCGTCCACGAGGCCGAGGGGATCATCCTGCTCCTGTCGCCGGCGCTCCCGTCGCTCCGTGACCAGGCCCAGCAGGTCAACCTGGCACGCGGGGTCTTCCGCTACGCGCGCCAGCGCAACATCCCCCTCGTGCTGGCGATCTCCAAGGCCGACAAGCTGCGGGACTTCTACGGCGAGATCGAGAAGGCGGCCAAGGACCGCAGTTTCCACAGCGAGTTCGACACGACCGACTTCCTGCTCCGGCGCGACGGGGCCGGGATGGGGACGATCCTGGTCGCCCACGACGGACGCGGGATCTCGGCCAAAGAGGACGTCTTCCTGGTCTCCTCGGCGGTCTCCACTGGAGAGGGCCACCCGCTCTTGCAGAACGACGGGACGGGTGCCACCGGTGACAGCCCGGGCAGCACGCTCGGCGTCCCGTTGATGGTCAACACCACCCTCCCGCTCGCCCGGATCTGCGAGCGCGTGCTGGAGCGGCGGTCGACCAAGGGGGACTGATGCCCGCATCCCCGGAGTCGGCGCCGGCCGTTCCGGGGAGCGCAGGTGGGGGAGTCTCCCGCTCGGCAGCGGCGAGCACGGCACCGGTCGCCGTCGTCTGGTGCCGCCAGGTCGACAACGAGGCCGAGAGCCCGGGCTACACGACCGTCCCCGAGGAATTCCCGGGGCTGCGTGAGACGCTCGACGTCATCCGCATCGTCGGGCACCTGACCGTCAACGTCGCCGACACCCACGATTACTGGGACCCGGATCCGGCCCAACCGCTGTCCTATTACCCGAACCTGTTCCTGTATCCGGCGTACGGCGGGCGCTACACCTGCGTCGGGCGGATGTTCCTCTCGACGGAGGACCGCCCACGCCTCGGGATGAAGACGCTCGTCCTCGATACCCAACAGCTGCTCGCGAGCGGCGACTTCGGCGGGACGATCCTGCGCTGGCACGCTTCGATGGGCGGACCGCGCGGGGACGGCGGTCGCCCCGCACCGGTCCCGGACCCGCGCCTCTACGACGCGATCGGCGAGGGTTTCCTTTTCCACAAGGGATCCACCGAGCCGGTCGTCGCCGTCGCCAGCGACGACTGGGAGGCGGCGATCCGGGTCGTGGTGGACCTCGTGCGCAGCCTACCCGCCTCGCTCGTGGCGCTCGGCGCGATCCTTGCGTTCCCGTACTTCCTGCCCCAGCCCAAGACGAACTTGCACGAGTTCACCGAACAGCTCCCGACGGCGCTCGCGCTGATGCGCGTGCCCCGGGGGGAGGCGGCCGGGGATCGCCACGAAAAGCGCATGGCCAGCTGGGAGAGCGCGCCGGTCTCGCTGCGCGATCTGACGGGGGGCCCGCCCTCGCCCCCGAAAGGCAAGGAGACCACCCCGCTGGTCCTGCAATTCATCCGGGACCACAACGCCGCCAAGCTCGCCCCCATCGTCCAGCGCGTCGACCTGGTCGAGATGCCGCGGCTCCGCGGCCACCTCGCCGACCCCGAGCGACAGGGTGGCCGGGACCGCCGCAAGGAGATGTGGCGGATCGGCACGGCGATGGAAAGCGCCGCGCTGCTCCTCCAACGCGCGCGCGGTCGGCACGTCCCGGTCAACGTCGAGACGGCCAAGCGGGCCCAGGAGTACCTCCAGGCCCGGCTGCCCGACCCGTCGGAAACTCCGCCGAACGTCGAGAACGAGCCGTTCCCCGTCGCGGTTCACGCCGCCGGGGTTACGTTACCCAGCCAGCACCCGCCGTGGCTCCAACGGGGCGTGACGGAGGTTCCCCCCGCGCCCGCCTCCAACGTCCGGGAAGTGGTACCCGTATCGGTCAGTGAGGATCCCTCCCTGCTGCCGGCGAGCGCGCGGCCCCCCGCACCGTTGGAGACCCCGATGTCGACCTCCCCCCCCGCTCCGCCACCGGGCGGCGCGTCGCTCTCCGCCGGGGTCACGCCGACGGATCTGGCCAACCTGCGACAACAGATCACCTCGGAATTCCTTAGGTTCGTCGACGAGCGGATGGCGGCCCAGGCGGCCCTCGTGCCTCCCGCCCCGGTCGGATTGGACAGCACGGCCCAGCAGCAGGTCGACGGGCGCCTCGCCGGCCTTCGCGAAACGCTCACCGGCGAGATCAGCCGTCAGGTCGGGGGCTTCCAGGACCGCATCGGTCGCGATCTGTCCGCTTCCGAGCTACGGCAGCGTGAGCTCCTGGCAGCGCTGGTGGCGACCGAGATCGACCGCCGATGGGCCGACAAGGTCGACCCGAAGATCACGGCGCTCCTCGCGCACGCCGAGGCGCGCGCGCTCGCAGACCGGACCGCAGTAGAGGACCGGCTCAAGGGGCGGCTGGACGAGATCGCCGAAGAACTGCGGACGCATGCGGCGGCGAGCGAGGACGCCCTTCGGACTGCGCTCGCGGCCCAGCTCGACGTCCACCTTTCCCAAGCAGCGGAGCGCGACCGGGGCACGCGAACCGCGCTCGAAGCACTGCTCCTCGCCGGGGTGGATGCGCGCGTCCATCTCGCGGATGTCCGTCACGCCAAGGAGTTCCAGGAGCTCGAACAGCGCCTGACCGTGCTCGCGGACGGCCGCCAGCGGGAGACGCAGGATCGGCTCGTGCAACGCGGCCTCACCGACTCCAAGGAACTCGAGGGGCGATTCTCGGCCCTCACCGAAACTCGGCAGAAAGAGCTCCAGACCCGCTTGGAGCAGCTCGCGGTCACCCAGCTCCGGGAGCTCAAGGAGCTGGAGCAACGCGTGGCGGTCTCCGCCGAGACGCGGCAACGGGAGCTCCAGACGCGGTTGGAGCAACAGGCGCTCGCGCGCCCCCGCGAGCTCAAGGAGCTCGAACAGCGGCTCACCGCGCTCGTCGACACAAGTCAGAAGGAACTCCAGGACCGGGCCCAACTGCGGGCCGCGGGTGCCCAGGGCGAGTCCAAGGAGCTGCTCGCTCAGCTCGATCGGCGGATCGCCGACTCCTCGACCAAATCGGCCGAGCGGCTGACGGCCCTGCGCGGGGAGGTGACCGACGCCCAGGTCCGAGCGATCGCGGACCTCCAGGTCCGCTTACAGGCCTATACCGATCAGAAAGTGCGCGAGGATGGCGAACGGGACCGCCAGACCTACATCGAGCTCCTCGCCCGGCTCAAGGGCGAGGTCGACTCCTCGATCAACCGGTTCGTCGAATCACCGCGGTTCGAGGCCTCGGTCACGGAGCGGATCGAACGAGCGCTCGCGACCCAACATACGGAGATCACCCACGAGGTGGATGACCGGGTCGTCGCGAGCGGACTGCCGCTCCGCGCGGAAGTGACGGACCTGACCGACCGTCTGCAGCGGCTCGAATCGAACGGCGGCGCTCGCCGCGACGATCTCACCCAGCTCGAGGAGACGTTCCGCTCGGAGCTGGACGACCTCGATCGGCGGGCCCAGATCCTCGCCGACCGGCTCGTTCCCGTCGTCCGGAAGACCTGGCTACGCATCTCCGAGCTCGAGCGGCAAGGGACCGGAGAGGTCTCCGAGGAGGCGCTCGACACCGTCCGGCGCGAGGTTCAACGCGAGGTCCGCCGCCTCGAGACGAATATCGACGAACGGGTCGGGGAGATCCGGGACCGCATGGAGACGTCGATCTCCAACCAGGGCCGTGTCTGGCTCACTCTCGTCCGGCAATTGAGCCAGCTGACCGAGGACCGGCGCGTGATCGAGCAGAGCCGGGCGCTCCTGCGCGATCGCGACAGTTCCACCGACGAGGCGACGAACCTGGAAGCCCTTCCGGGTCTCCTCCAGCCCCGGTCGCGCCCGGAACCGCCCGCGGACGACCCCGAGGCCGATGACCGGGGCCGCCGGCGCCGACGCGCGGCCCCCCGCTCCTGAACGGGCGTCGCGCACGATTTTTCTGACGCAAAACCGGCGTCGGGGCGCCGCAGAGCCGGCACACGTGCGTAAGTATATATACGCATAATCACCAAGACTGTCTCGGGAGGAAGTTAATCAACGCGACACTCCGGGCCGCGACCATTTCCCGCCGGTCCGACGCGCTCGGCTGACCGGGCAGCGCCCTTCCATCGTTCATGGTGATCACCAGTCGTTCCCACACAATGCAAGCCCCGCCCGCGACGAGCGCGCCGGCGAGCGTACCGTCCCCGGAACCTCCTCGCCGGGCGTCCGCGGCGCCGGACCCGACGCCCGATCCCCTGGCTCACGCGTTGCTCCACTTCGGGCTGGGCGCGCGCGAAGCCCAGCTCTATCGGGCGCTCCTGAAGTACGGCCCGATGTCGGCGCGTCAATCCATCAGTCTCGCGGGCCTCGATCGGGCGACGGGCTACCGCGTGCTTTCCAAGCTGCGCGCCCGCGGGCTGGTGACGTCGACCCCGACGCGCCCGCAGCGATTCGTTCCTCTCGACGTCGGCCGGCTATTCGAGCGGACCGTCTCGGTCATGCGAGACGATCTCGAGCTCCTGCGCCTCCTGCGCGAACACTACGTCACCGAGGCGAACCGCCTCGTCCGGGAGCCGCGGCCGTCGGGCGGCTCGATCACACCTCCGAGCCCGGTCACTCCGAAGCCCCGCTGGCCGGTGGTGCGGATCTACCCCCGGGCGGACGAGATCGGCCACGCCATCGTCACGTTCGCCGACAGCGCCAAGGAGGAGATCGACGCGCTGATGATGCCGACCGTGATCCCCGAGGCGATCCGCAACGAGGTCGCCCGCGCCTATGCCCGGGCCGTCGATCGCGGGGTGCGGGTCAAGATCGTGGTCGACTACCATGCCCTCGACCTCGAGTTCCTCTCGACGCTGCTGAAGTCGTGGGGTGCGATCCCGCCGAACTTGGAGTTCCGCTTCTTCGCCCCGCAGCTGTCCCGCCTGTTCGTGATCGACCACCGGTTCGCCCTGCGATGCATTCGCTCGACCGGCTCCGCCGCCGCAGGTCCCGAGCTCGGGGTCTCGTGCGATGACGCCGAGTTCGTCCGCTACCAGCTGACGCGCTTCCAGTCCGTCTGGCGCGAGTCGCTCCCGCTCCAGCGCACGGATGCTCCGTACTCGCCGTCGCGGCGATCGGCACGCAATCTCGACAACCCCCGAGACCTACGGCGTTGGGTCGAGCGCGGGGCGGTCATCACCGGTCGCGTGGCGGCATCCGAGCTGGCCGCCTTGTTCGGACTGACCCCGCCCGAACAGCCGACCCGACGCTTTTAGGTCGGCCGGCAGAGCTAATCAGCCCGTCCCGACGTACCAGCCTCCGTGACCACGGGGGACGACCACCGTCACTGCAAGGTCTGCGGCAAGGTCTGTGGGGCGGGGCAGGAGACCTGCAGCTCCGGTTGCCGGGACCGACTCGCCCAGCGCCAGCAGTCCCGCCAGAACTCGGTTCGGCTGATGTACCTGTTGATCTTCATCGTCGTCGTCGCGTTCGCGATCGAGCTCATCCACTAAGCCGGCAGCTCCGTGACGGGTCGGGCGAAGCTCGCGGTCCTGGGTGGTACCTTCGACCACCTGCATGCGGGCCACTGGCGTCTCCTGGACACCGCGTTCGCCCGGGCGAACCGGGTGGGCATCGGCATCACCACCGATCGCTTCCTCGCACTCCATCCGAAGGAGGGGGCGAGCCGTCTCGAACCGTTCGCGCGACGTCGCCGCCACCTGGAATCGCTGCTCCGTGCCCGGTATCCCCAGCGGCGTTGGTGGACCGTCGCCCTCGAGGACCTTGTGGGCGGGGCGCTGGCGCCGGAGGTGGAGATGCTGGTCGCCTCGGCCGATACGCGCCCCGGGGCACAGATCATACAGCGAGCGCGACGACGCCGCCGGCTGCCGCCGCTCCATGTGGTGTACGTGCCGCTCGTTGCGGCCGACGACCTGCTTCCGATCAGCTCTACGCGGATCCGGCGAGGGGCCATCCGGGCCGACGGACGTCGCGAGGGACCGATCCTCTTGGCGCGCGAGCGTGGGCTCGACCCGGAGGTCGCCGGTCGTCTCGAGATCGAACTCCGACGGATCTTCCCCCCCCGCGCCTCGCTCAGATGGGTGCGTCGCGCTCGGCCCCGGATCCCCGCCTCGCATCAGGGATCGCGGCGGCGCCGCGCGGAGGCGCTCGCGATCGGGCTCCGGGAGAGCGCCGACTACGGGTTCGGCCTGGTCGCTCGATCTGACACACGTATGCCCCCCCGCGATCCGATCGTCGTCGTGGCTGACGCTGACGGGCCCATCGGCGGTCCCGCTCGCCGCCGCTCAGGCTCGCTCGAGGGCAGTCTTCGCCGTCAGTTCCGGGAGCGAAAACGCCGATGGACGGGCGTGTCGAACTCGTCGTCGGAGCGCCCGAGGGCGACCTCCGCGAGAAAGGTTATCACTGGCCCGTGAACTTCTGGGCGCGATGGAGACGTATCTTCGGGTGACCTTCCAGAGCGAGGGGGCCAAGCCCTCTGAGGTCGCCGGGCGCCTCCAGGAATTCGGGTTCCTCCCGACCCAGGGTAACTACGATTTCGTCTACGACTGGCGGGGTGCGGGCTCCCAAGAGCAGGTCCTCGACCTCCTCGATGAGGTGACCCGGCTGTTGCGCGGTTACCGCGTGCTCTTTGAAGTCGAGACCGTTTGACGAACGTCGTCGCCGGTCCGTCGTCAAAGGTTAAATCGCGGGCGTCGGTGGGCCGGGCTCCGTGCAGCGCTACCCTGTGCGTACGTCCCACCGGGCGCAGTTGACGGTCGGTCATCTCGCCGAGCTCTGCCAGACGCACTTTGGTCAGGTGGACTCCGACGGCGGGGCCGTCCTGGCGAAGTATGGCGCGCTCGCCCGCTTGAAGGCGTGGCCGGAGAAGAAAGAGCTGGCCATCGAGGTAACGATGGACCCGAAGGTCGAGGTCGAGGTGGCGGGCGAGACCGTCCGACGCTACAACCGCTTCCTCGAGGACGCGACCGGCTTCAGTGCCAAGGAACGGGCCAAACGGTTGCGCAAGTCCGCCTCGGGGCCGGCCGACGGATCGTGACGGGATGAACTCCGGGCCTCTACCCGCCGGCTCCGGCTCGGAGATCGAGCGGCTGAAATCGTGGGTCGCGGCGAAGTTCCCCGTCTACGAGACCCGCCTTACCCCCCAATCGCTGATCCTCCTCGTCCACGCGGACCCGGCGACCGTCGAGCGCCAGTTCGACGCGCTGCGGCAAGACCTCTGGGAACGGTTCTACATCCCCCAACTTCGCTACGAGCGGGGCGAGTATCTCATCGAGATCGTTCGCCGCCCGGCGCGGCAACCGTGGGGGCTGCTCGTCAACGTGGTGCTCTTGGCGGCCACCATCGTGAGCACGGTGGCGGCGGGCGGATTCCTCTGGGTCGCGTACGTCGGCGGGAGCGCGCTGCAACCGACCGACTTCGTGCTGGGGGGGCTCACCTTCGCCCTCCCGCTGCTGTTGATCCTCGGCGTCCACGAGCTGGCCCACTACGTCATGGCGCGGCGCCACCACGTTGAGGCTTCGCTCCCGTTCTTCATCCCGGTGCCGCCGCCGTTCCTGCTGTTCGGGACGTTCGGCGCATTCATCTCGCTGCGCGAGCCGATCCCGGACAAGAAGGCACTGCTCGACATCGGGGCTTCCGGCCCGCTCGCCGGGTTCGCGCTCTCGATCCCCATCACCCTCTACGGGATGGTGCTGAGCGTGCACGCTCCGATCCTCTCCGTTGCGAACTGCGGTCCCTCGGTCTTCGGGATCAACTACGGCAACTTCCTCTTCGGACAATCGCTGCTCTGGGAGCTCATTGGCGCCTTCTTCCCCGCGGGATTGGCGCACCTCTCGCCGGTGGCACTCGCCGGCTGGGTGGGGATCCTCGTCACGGCGATCAATCTCCTTCCCGCCGGTCAGCTCGACGGGGGCCACGTCTTTCGCGCGCTGCTCGGCGACCGATCTCGGTACGTCAGCTATGTGGCGGTGGGTCTGCTGTTCCTCCTCGGATTCTTCTATTCCGGCTGGTTCCTGTTCGCCGTCCTCATCCTTGTATTGGGGATGCGGCACCCTCCCCCGCTGAACGATCTGACCCCGCTCGATTGGAAGCGCTGGGCCGTGGGATTCCTCGCGATCAGCGTCCTGATCAGCGGCTTTGTGATCATTCCGATCGGCACCCCGACCGGTGGGTTCACGCTGCAGAATCCGGCCTCCTCTCCCGCGCCGAGCCCGGGCGGCGGGGGGTTCGCGAGCAATCTCTCGATGACCGTCTCCAACCTCGACGAGGTGGACCACGGGTTCGTCTTCAACGGGAGCGTCGTGCGCGTGGTCGCGGGGACGGCGAACGGGACGAGCCAGCCGCTCAACGGTTCGGCGCTCCAGAGTTATCTTGCGAATTCTTCGTGGACGGTCCATCTCCCCGACGGCAACGTCTCGACGACGAACGGGTCCGGGAAGTTCTCGATCTCCAGCACCGAGTATGCCACCATCCTGAGTGAGACGAGCGCCACCGTCACGGTGACCTATTCCAATACGCTCGAGGCCACGGTCACCATCCTGCTGTACGCGAGCGAGGTCTGCTCCGGGTCGTTCCAGGGAGTCGGTCCGCTCGATCAGGAGTTCACCGTCTTCTGACGTCCCCCCGTGCGGCGGTACGCACGGAACTCGCGGGTCAACGACCGATGCACCCGGTCGGGGACCTGCGCGACGAGCTCCCAGCCTTCTCCCAGCACGTCCAGAGGTTGGGGCACCGCGAGCGCGATGTATCCGCCCGGCCGGACCCGTTCGGCCCAGTGCGGAAGCACGCGCCGGATCACGTCGCCGGCGTCCTCCCCGCCGGAGCCCGAGGCGCGTCCGTACGGGGGATCCGTGACGACGGCGTCCCACGGCGTTGCGCCGGAGGGGGCGGTCTCGGCGTCCGCCACTTCGACCCGCTCGAACTCGAGCCGCAGATGCCCAAAGTTGCGGATCGCCCCCCGCACCATCTCCGGGTCGCGGTCGATGCCGGTGACCTTCGCCCCGAGCAGCGCCGCTTCCACCAACAGCGCTCCCGTGCCCACGAACGGGTCGACGACGCGATCTCCCGGTCGGACGCGCGCGAGGTTGACCAGCACCCGCCCGAGTCGGGGAGGCAGGCTCACGGGGCGGCGGTACGGGAGCTGGGGTAGCCGTCGCAACGAGTAGGCGCGGCGATCCACCGCGGCGACCTCCTCCGCGACCCACCATCGGGTCGCGTCGACGGGGGCGACGTAGAACCTTCGCTGCGGTAACTCGAGGTCGATGATCCCGCCGCCCTCCCGATAGCCGAGCGCCCACTCTCCGGCGAGCCCGGTCCCGATCGGCGTCCGCGGGGATCCCATGGGGCGGAGCGCCGCCGGCCGGCCGCTGGCCCCCTCGGACCGGAACCGCGTCGCGATCTCCCCGGCGGTATCCTCCGGCCACGGCCGCAGCACCCGCCAGGCCAGAGCGAGCCGCTCGGCCAACCGAGCGGCCCGGTCGTCGTCATCGAGCTCCACGGAGAGCAGATTGCCGGGTGGACGGGATCGCGGGTCGTCGGTGCGGGACCCCCCGAGCGCCTCGGCCGCACCCTCGGTCTCCGCCGTGGCGAGAGGGAGGCTCTCGCCGGAGGGCTCGACACAGTAGTGCGTCACAAGACCGCGAACACCTCCGATACCCGCGTTCGAATGTTCGCGGTGTGGCTCCCTTCCCAGTACGCGTGGCCGCATTGATCGCAGAGAAAGACGGTCAAGGCTCTGCCGTTCCGAGCGGCCGGAGCGCCGGGAAGCGTCCCCCGAGCGTCCCCTGCCGGTGCCGGGGCGAGCCGGCCATTACAGAGCGTGCATCGCTCGAACGTCAGCGCATAACGGTACTGCGGGTAGGCGCGCCGCACGGTGCGAAGCTGTTCGTCGAGAGCCGGCGAAATCAGCAGAAGGGCCCCCGGGGCACGTGCGGCGAGGGCGCGGTCCCGGGTGAGCAGAACTCGTTGCTCCACCCGGGCGCGTTCGGCGATCGCCGCGTCCAGCTCGCCCCTGGCGTAGGCGGTGTCGTGGCCCAGGAAGCGAAGGTATCGGGCCAGCCGCCCGAGCATCTCGTCAGCGAGCCAGCGCGGTTCGTCCAAGGGGAGGCCCACTCGGCTCGGGCGATAAACGGATTGTGCCGCCGACCCGCCCTGCCTACTGTAGTGGGGATGCGGCGTGCCGTCCGCGCTCCCGCGAGAGCAGCACGACGGCGCCGACCACGATCGGGGCGAGGGCAGCCACCCCGAGCACGGCGTCCGCCGGGGAAAGGGCCCCCGCGACCTCGAACACGAGCACCGCGCCCACGGCGACGACGAGCGAGCGGGCACCGCTGCGACCCACGCTGGGAGGAGGGAAGAGCGGAATGCGGTCGGAGCCCCTACCGGTCGCTCCCCTCGCCAGTGACGGGCTCGCCGTCGAGCGAGCCGCCCCGTCCAACCAACTGGCCAACAGACCGAACAGCCCGAGTACCGCCAGCGCGTCGAAGACGGCATCGCCCGTGGCTCCGAACGGGGCGGGCGGGATCGACTGCCCGATCGCCAGCGCACGCAGCGAGACCGCCTGTTGCCCGACGAGCTGGAAGAGGACGTTGGACCAGGCGTCGGCGGCCAGTCCCGTCGCCGGTGCCGTGGGGAGTCCGCGCTGCACCGCGAGCACGACGGCGTCGACGGCGAGCCCCGCGAGCAACGCTCCCAGACTCGCCGTGCTCGAGACGCGGACCCGTCCGTACGACGCGATCACGAGGATCGGGGCCCCGGCGAGGACGCCGAGCAGGACCTGGGGCCCCAACCCGTCGCCGACCCCTCCGGAAATCCCGACGAGCGCGAGGAACCCGGCCAACAGGAGGGCGGGCGGGACGAACCACCAATCTCCGAGGCGGTCGGTGACGAGCACTCCGAGCGGCAAGGTCAGCACGACCAGGGTCGCGACCGAGGTCGGTGTCCAGGCGGTGTGGGTCCCGAGGACGACGGCGAACACGTACAATGAGACGGGGGCCGCGAGCGCCCAGCGTAGAGTGGCGCCGTTCATGCCGCCCTCCCCCAGGCCCGGACCTGGCCGTACGCGGCGATGACCTTGGGCGTCGCGCCGCGACGATCGTACCGGAAGGTAGGGATCCCTTCCGCATGGAGCAGCGAGAGGCGGCGCGCCAAACGCGACTCCTCGACGTCGCGCGCCCACCCGACGATCGATTCCTCTTCCGGGTCATCGCGCCCGGGGTAGAACGCCTCGGGTTGGGCCGCGAAGAGGTAGAGGTGATGTCCCCGTCCCACGAACCGGGTGTGGGCCGTGTGGAGGTCGCCGAGCGGCTCGGAGAGCGTGCTGAACACGAATAGGTGGGTGTGGACTCGGAGCCGGCGGCGGGCTTGCTCGAGCAGATCGGCGAGGTCGAACGTTCCCGGGCGCGTCCCCACGAGCGCGAGATTGTCGTTGAGGCGCCGGAAGTGGACCGAGCCCCGACCGGGCTTGAGGTACTGGTGGACGCCCGCCGAGTACGTGAGCAGCCCGATCCGGTCCTCGGCGTTGCGCTCGACGAACCCCGCCGCCACCGCTCCCGCCTCGGCCGCGCGATCGAGGGCCGTCACGCCCCGCTGGCCGACCTGCATCGGGGGGCTGACGTCGAAGACGAGCAGGTAGTCCTGGCGGCTCTCCTGCTCGAACTCGCGCACGACGAGGGCTTCGGGCGTGGACCGACGCCAGGCGACGTGTCGTATATCGTCGGCGAAGTCGTACGCGCGGAGCGACCGGAACTCGCTGCCGTAGCCCCGGTTGCGCAACGCGAGGCGCCCGCGCACCCGGGTGTAGAGGGCGAGGCCCGAGGGAGATGAGCGCGGGTTCGGCGGCGACGCCGTGACGAGCAGGGGGCGGGCGGGCAACAGCTCGACCTCGTCAAAGGCGAGGCCCAACGGTCCGAGGACGCGCGCGACGGTCGGGCCGAGATCGTGTCGTCCGCGCTCGTTGGCCCGGAGACGATACTCGACGTCGACCCGGTCGCCGGGGCTCAGCCACCGCTGGGTGCGCGGCGACCCGTCGACGACCGCCAGGGACGACGGAAGCACGTCGACCAGCTCGACGAAGACCGGTGCGTTCCCCCGATACTCGACCGATACGGAGACCGGGCTCTCGGCGTGGAGCGGCAATCGAGGCAGGGCGACCCACACTTCGACGGCGAACGCCTCGGGGGTGAGGGCAGCGTGGTCGACGGGGAACGCCAGCAGTTCGGCCGCGACGAACGCGAAGGCGCCGACCCCGACCAGGAGCAGCACGTAGTTGAGGGTCAGCAACGCGAGGACGAGACCGGCGAGCGCCGCCAGCATCACTCCGAAGCCGGCGGCGCGGATCATCGACGTCTCGCTGCGGGTCCGGCGCCGCCCATCGTTCCGTCGATCAGCGGGGAGCCGGGACCCGGTCGAGGAGATCGCCGAGGACCGCCCGTACGGCCGGCTCGCTCCCGATCCCGCTCTCCGTGTAGTGCTGGGCCGTCACCTCCGGCTTCAGTGTCAGTCGGTGGTTGAGCACTCCGAACGCCACGGACTTGACATCGTGCGGCGTCACGAACGATCGTCCGGAGAAAAGCGCGAACGCCTTGGCCGAGCGGGTCAGCTGCACGCCGGCCCTCGGGGAGGCTCCGACGAGGATCCGCCCGTCGGTCCGCGTCGTGCGGATCAGATCGATGATGTAGTCGAGGACCTCGTCGCTCAGGTGGACCCGCGCGGACTGGTCCCGATACTCGAGGAGCCGCCGTCCGTCAACGACCGGGGGGCCGTCCGGCTCCGCGGAGACTCGGGAGTGGATCCGATTGAGCTGTCGCTCCTCATCGCGGCTGGGATACCCCATCAAGACCCGGAAGAGCAACCGGTCGAGCTCGGCCTCGGGGAGCGGGTACGTTCCTTCCTGCTCGATCGGGTTCTGCGTCGCGATGACCACGAACGGCTCCGGGAGCGGGTGGGCGACCCCATCGATCGTCACCTGGCGCTCTTGCATCGCCTCGAGGAGCGCGGACTGCACCTTGGGGGGTGCCCGGTTGATCTCATCCGCAAGGACGACGTTGGCGAAGACCGGCCCGGGCCGATATTCCAGCTGTCGGCTCACGGGATTGAGCACCACGTTCCCGACGATGTCGGACGGTAGCATGTCCGGGGTGAACTGGATCCGTTTGAACTGGAGGTCCAGACTGTCAGAAAATCGGCGCACGAGCAGCGTCTTGGCGATCCCTGGGGTGCCCTCCAGGAGCACGTGCCCCTGGGTCACGAGCGCGATCGTGAGCGCCCGGACCACGTCGTCGTAGCCGACGACGGTGTTCGCCACCCGATCGTGGAGGCGGCGCAGGACCCCTTCTGGTGAGTCCGGGGTTGGGGAGGGGCGTGGGGGCAGGGGTGTGGGTGCGAGTTCGGCGATCTGGGCGCGGTTCTCGCCGCTCATGCAGTCTCCCGGGATCGGACGAGCTTCCCTTGATCCGCGAGCAGGGTCGCGATCTCACGCTGGAAACGGGCGGACGACGCGGCCGAGGAACGCCAGACGTCGGCCCGAGGTAGCCAGGAACGCTTTCTCCAGTCCGCCCGACGCCGCAGCTGGTCGAGCCGCCCGCGCATCCGCCGCACCGTCCGCACGCCGGGGGATGCCGGGGTCCGCCAGCCGGTCCATCGGCCGGGCAAGTTGTCGAGGGGGCGACCGGTCTCGCGGACGCTGAATGCGGAAAGTTGCGTGCGGGCGCGCTCCAGCAGCCGAGTGTACCGCCCGGATTCGAGCGCCTCCACGGCGACCGAAACGGGGTCGCGGTTCGGGTACGTTTGAGGGAGCAGGCGGATCGGCGCCGCGGGCTCTCGGACCCGACTGGCGAGCCACCAGGCAGCGATGGCCCCGAGCAGCAGCCCGCCGAGTGCGATGCCGGTCCAAGGCAGGGCGGTCAGGCCGCCAATCCCGAACAGGGTCACGCCGCCTCCCGGGAGCCCTTGGAAGCCGCCGCCGCGACCGATGGAGCGGCCCGCGGCGACGCGCGGGGTCCTTCCCGCTTGGACTCGATGTACAGCGCCCACATCGGCCGCTGCGCGTAGATGCTCCGCAGCAAGCCCGAAAGTTGGTCGGGATCACGGGCCCAGGGCGGGGGGCCGAACCGCATCGGGATGTACAGGTCGGTCAATCGGCGGATGAACTCCGGAAGGTGCCCGAGCTTCGGTTCGGCGAGCCCCTTGTCGAGGATCTCGTACTGGCTCCAACCGGCGGGGAAGGTCAGGCCGTAGGCACGCTGGAGGTCGTCGATCACCTGCCGAAACGCGCCGGCGAGGGCCGCATCGTACTCATCCCGGCCGAGCCGACGTTTGGTCTCGGTGATCACCGGGATCTCGACCGGTTCGACGCGCTCGACGATCTCCGGCGGCGTGTCGGGCGCCCGCGAGAACCACTTCGCCATGCGACCGCACTACCTTACCGTCGGGGTGAAAGAACGGGAGCCGGGCTCCGTCTATAAACCTCGCCGAGGCTCTCCGACGGGGGCGACGGCGCGGCTCCCTCCGACGGGCGACGGTCCGGCGCGTCGCCACGTCAGGACGTACGCGGCCCCCGCGAGTACGAGGAGCGCCGGGGACAACAGGAGGATGTCGCGGGCGAGCCCGGGCGGCGGGAGGAAGGAGAACGCGACCAGCTTCGCCGGAGGTGAGATCGCCGGCGGGCAGGCGGCAAAGGCGCTGCACGGCGGTGCCGGCGCCAGGTGGATGACGAAGGCGAGGACGAGGTATGGCTCGATCGTCACGGTGGTGGCGTTGGGGTAGAAACCCGGCGCGCTCGCCGAGACGTTGAGGAACCCGGGGGGTCCGACGTCGGTGGCGTTGGCCCAACCGGCCCCGTCGTCGAGCACCTCGGTGGAGCCGCCGAAGGTGACGGTGGCGTTGGGGACGGGGGTCCCGAGGACGCCGTTGAGCACGCGGACCTGCACGTCGGCCCCGTACTGCGGGACCGCGCCGACGACGATGACCGTGGGTTGGATCCAGCCGTGATAGACCGGAGTGCCGGTCTGGTTCGCGAAATACCCGGGGATCGCCTCCGACACGCTGTAATTGCCGGCGCGCAGTGAGGCGTTGTACCAACCGTGGGAGTCGGTCATGAACAACGTAGAGTTCGCCCCGAGCGGGTCGACGAACCCGAGTCGGGCGGGGACGTGCGCCAGCGGAGCGCCGGTCAATCCGTCTACGATCCTCACCTCGATCGGGCCGTAGGCCTGGAGGCTGAGGTTCGCGTAGATCGCGCCCGTGTACGGGAGGACGATCGTCGTCGCCGCCGTGGAGTAATCGACGGCGCTGGCCGAGACCGTGAGGCTGCCATTGAGCGACGGCGGTGCGGAGGTGTTCACCCATCCCGTGGCAGAGCTGTTCCCGACGAGGATCGCTCCGGCGGCCACCGTAGCGCCGACGAGCGTCGCCGTACCCGCGGAACTGACGCCGACGACATGCGCGTGGAGCTCGGGCAACGGCACCAACGACAGGCGGATGACCTGACCGGGACGCCCCGTGAGCGTGGCGTTCGTGAACCCCCCGTGGAAGTCGGCATGCGCCGCCGTGACCGTCAGCAGGTCCGGCGCGGCGTCAGAGAGATTGAGGAATCCGGCCGCGCCGGTGACTCCCGCACTTTGCCCACAGGAGCCGGAGATCTCCACGTTCGACCCGGGGAGACCCGTCCCGCTCGCCGCGTCCAGCACTTGGATCGTGACGAGGGCGCTCGCGTTGGAGCACTTGGCCGGTGGTCCCCCTCCGGTGGATCCTCCGATCGGGGTAAAGCAGTTCGGCGGGGGCTCCGAGACCGGCGCCAGTAGGTAGTCGTTGTAGACCACGCCGGTGAGGGCGGGGCTCCCACCCTGGACCCACATCCCGCGGCAACCCGGGTAATCGGAGAACGCCGAGGCGGCGTCGTACGTCGGCGGCGGTCCGCCCGTCGCTCCGATCGCCGACCAGCTGGTCGCCGCACTCGAGAGAGCGTAGGTGTCGCCAAGGGCGGTGAAGCCCGTGGCGCCGGTCGTGAACCCGCCGAACAGGAGGGTGACGTTATCGAAGGGGTCCCAGACGAATGAGGCCGAACCGCGACCCGTCGGAACGGTGCCGGTCGGGCCCGTCAAGTTCCAGTGGGCGGATCCGGGCGCGTAGGTCCAGACGTCGTTCGTGCATCCCGAGGCGTCACAGCCGCCGAAGAGCACGAAGCGTGCGAGTATCGGGTCCCACACCATCGACGCGCCGAACATCGGGGGAGGAGACCCGGTCGCGGCGACCGGCGTCCAATTGAGGGTCGTCAGATTGATCTGCCAGGTGTCGTTCCAGAGGACCGATCCGGTCGAGTGCCCATTGACGTAGTCCGGATCGATCCCGCCCTCGAGCAGGCCGACCCCATCCGTCGGGTCGATCGCGAACGCCGCATTCTCCCGGGCCGGTGGGGAAAGCCGGGCGGAGAGGTTCTCCCACGTCTGGTTTACGAACCAGTAGACCCACGTGTCGTTCGTGGTCTCCTGGGTATGAAGATTGACGAGGCCGCCGAACAGGACCGCCAGGCCGCCGGGTTCGTACGATTGGAACGAGCTGTTCTCACGGGGGGAGGGGTCCGTCAGCGAGGCGGCGTACGACCAGTAGCCGACCGTTCCATTGTTCCAGACGAGGGTGATGTTGCTGAGCCCGGCGACTGCCTCGCCTCCGAAGGAGGTCGTGTTCTGGATGCCGTTGTCCACCGCCATGACCGAGCCTTGGCCGAAGAGGTACCCGGAGGGGTCCGAGGCGCCGTAGAAGATCGTCGCGGTCGTCCATTCCAGGCTCGCGAGGGAGGAGGCGGAGGGGGCTGCGCCTGCGGGCACCCTCGGGGTCGCCGCGAACGCGGTCACGAAATGCGGAGCCGTGGGCGCCAGAGATCCCCCGTGAGGGGACGAGAGGGCGAGGGGAGCGTGCATCGCTGCGGGAAGCACGCCGAGGCAAGCCACGACGGCGATTGCGATGATCCACCCACGTCGGGGGGCGACACCGTCCGACTTCCGTCGCACGGTTCGCTCACCTAAGCACTCGGTATTAGCTCGCGCCTGAGTATCACCCGGCGAGGGTCATCGGTCATCCGCAGCGATAGCGAGCGCCCGCCGGAGGATCTGTCGGTGGTCCGCCGACAGACGGGGTAGCTTGTCGAGTCGGAACCAACGCGCCACCGCGGCGTCGTCTCCCCCCCGCGCCGTCCCTCCGACCATCGCCAGTCGGTAGGAGATCGAAATGATGTGGGCACGGGGGTCTCGATGCGGTGCAGAATAGACCCCGACTAGACCGACGGGGCGTGCGCGCACGCCTGTCTCTTCCCGCACCTCGCGGCTCACCGCTTGCTCGCAACTCTCTCCGATCTCCACGAAGCCGCCCGGTAGGGCCCACCACCCCTTCCAGGGCGGGTGACGTCGGCGGATCAGGAGGACCTGG
>JAKIWD010000104.1 GCA_022750205.1 Thermoplasmata archaeon | reverse complement strand
GGGGTGTGCCTCCGGTGATGCCGGCGCGGGCACGGAATGCAACACCGTCGGGGCGGGAGGTGGGGCGGTAGGGAGGGGCGGCGGTGCGGCTCGTCGGGGTAACGCAGCCTCGTCGCTCGGCAGGACCGGCGGAACGGGCGGTGGGGCGAGTATCTGTGGCGGCGGGGGCGGCGGAGGGGGCGGCGGTGGAGGTGGAGGCGGAGGGGGAAGTTGGCGCGGAGGAGGCGGTGGAATGGCGCTGCCGCTCACGAGCATGGCCGGGGGTGGCGCGGGCGGCTCCTTCTCGGCGATGGGGGTTACCGCCGGAGGCTGTACAAGTTTGGCAGCGAGGCGATCGAGCGCGGTGGCGAGGTCGGAGGGGGATAGGTCCCCGGGGGGTGGCACGCCGATCCGCACGGACGCCACCCGCTCGATGAGCCGGCGCGCCGGCATCGAGGCATCGTGGGCACCAGGGCCATCCCGGTACTCCTGGAACTGAACGAGGACGAGTCCGCGGGCCCGTGCGATCTCCTGCCACGCTGCATCGACCTCGCCCGACCTCGCACGCTGCAACGCCGCTCGGACCGCCTCCACGACGGCGATCGGGGGAACCCCGACGGCCGCGAGGTCGAGCGCATCCTGTTCCAGCGCCTGCAGGCCACCCGAGAGCGCGCCCGAGGGGACCCGAACGGGGACCGGCATTTCCTGGGCGATCACCTGCCGGGTGTCCCGAGAGATCGTCGCCGCGAGGTTGATGTCGAGGCCCTTGGGAGAGATGCGGTACGGGTGCAGTCGGATGTCGTGCTCGCTGCCGCGGAATTTTTCCACGCCGATCGCGCGGACGGTCATGCCGTCGAGCTCCCAGCGGAACAGCCGCACCTCTCCGCGGGCGAGGAGGCGCTCGGGGGTCTCGATGTCCTCCAACGGCGACTCGACGGTCAGGACTGTGGTGATACGTAGATCCGACAGGAACCGCAAGAACGTCTGCGCGCCCAGGTTCTCATCGAATCCCTTCATGCAGAAGTACTGCAGCGCGGTGAGGGAATCGATGACGATGCGCGAGTAGCTCCGCCGCGCCACCTCCATCTTCAGGGTCTGCTCGAGCGCGGTGAAGGTCACCTCGACGCTGTTGAGCTCGGCGGTCTTGCGGATACTCGCCGGGACTTGGGCGAACTGGACCGACTCGCGGACCGCGGCGATGTCCTTGAACGGGGCACGTTCGTAGCGCATCACGTCGGGGACGGCGTCGAAGACGAACACCTGATCCAGCATCGGGAGCAGCCCTCGGTGGTTCTGGCGGATCTCGTTGGGAGGTTCCTCCAGGGTCACCACGAGACACCGCTCTCCGCGTTGGATCCCGTCGGCGAGGAACTGGAGCGCGAGCGTCGTCTTCCCCGTGCCCGACGGGCCGACGATCAGGTACGGGCGACCGGTCAGGAGCCCGCCCTGGAGCATCTGGTCGAGCTCGGGGAGCCCGGTGGAAACGCGGGCGATCCCCTCGGTGTGCGGGACCTCCCCACTCGCGTCATCCCCCATGCCCGGTAAGAACGGGCTCCGGCCGGGCCGGTCCGTTCGTGCTAGCGATGGCCTTTGGTCGAAGATAGAGTTTCGTTCGGAGTATTCGGATACCCCACAAGCCAAAATACCCCCCGCACTCAGCGGGCCCGATGCCCGCTCGCACTCCTGAAGGTCAGACGTACATGCGGGCGTTGGCCTCCCAACTTCCCCGTCATCTTCGGGACGGCTTCGCTGCCGCGCGCGAGCTCGACCGGCCGATCCCCCGCTCGGCCCGGAACGTCTACCTGGCCGGCATGGGCGGCTCGGCGATCGCCGCCGACCTCGTGCGCTCGCTCACCGACCCCGAATTGGAGATCGGCTTCGCCGTGGGACGCGGGCCGACCTTGCCGCGGACCGTCGACAAGGAATGCGTCACGTTATTGGCCAGTTACTCGGGGCGCACCTGGGAGACCCTCAGCGCGTACGACGAGGCCGGTCGCCGGAGCTCGCCGAGGATCGTCCTGAGCTCGGGTGGCGAACTCGCCCAACGGGCCGAGCGGGACGGTGTTCCCCACCTCCTGCTCCCTCCGGGACTTCCTCCCCGGGCGGCGGTCGGTTTCGTCCTCGGAGGGTTGCTCGGGCTCCTCGATCCGTTCTTCCGGGAATCCAATGAGGACCGACTCGCCCGCAGCGCCGATCGACTGGAAGTGCTCCAAGCGTCGTACGCGTCCGGCCAGGGGCAGCCCGCCAAGCTCGCCCGGCTCGTCGGGGCCCGCACCCCTCAGATCTACGCCGACGTGAGCCTCGCGGCGCTCGCCCGCCGGTGGAAGACGCAGATCGAGGAGAACGCCAAGCGCCTCGCGCACTTCGACCAATTTCCCGAGCTTTTCCATAATGCGATCGTCGGGTGGGACGCGCTGCCGGTGGCGGACGCCCGGCGGTGGGCGGTCGTGGTCCTCGAATGGCCCGGGCAGTCCAAGTCGATCGCCCCGGGGCTGGGGTACTTCGAGAATCTGCTCAAGCGCCGGCGCGTCCGCGTCGCGCGACTTGGCTTCGACGCCGACGACCCGCTCGAGGCGCTGATCACGGGGATCAGCTTCGGCGACCACTTCAGCCTCTCCCTCGCTGAAGCTGCCGGCGTCGACCCGTACCCGATCCACGCGATCACGCGACTGAAGCGCGCGGTCGGCAACACCTAGTCCGGCCGCACCATCACTCACGCCCCGGCTTGGTGCTGTCGTCCGCGTGCCATCCTGTTGAGGGATTGGCTCAATTGGTCCAATCACCATCCATCCAGGGGACCAACTCTCAGCCGCCGTCCACGTCGGAGGGGTACCTGCCGATAGTACGCCACACGACCCGTCCGGGTCCATACGGGGAATCATCAGCGGCACCGGTTCACCCAAGCCTGTACGGACCTGTTTGGCGTAGCACGCTCCCCCGATCGCGTCGGTCGGGAGCGGACTCGGAGGTGCGCTCCCACCCGAAATCTGTATCTTCCGTCAGGCGTGAGGAGCCGTATGGCCGCCGCCGCATCCGACCCGGAGTCCACCCCCGATGCCCCTGGAATCCCGCACGGCGCCGGTGGGCACGGGGCGCTGATCGGGGCCATCGTTGCCGTGGCGGTCGTCCTTGCCGTCGTCGTCGGACTCGGCTTTGCGAACGTTATCCCCGGCTTTCACCTCAGCGTCGGCTCGTCGCCCGGCTCGAACCCGGGAGGCACGACTTCGACGTACGCGCTCGTCTTCGTGGCCGAGGACCTCCCCTCCGGTGTCACCTGGTCGGTGACGCTGACCGCAAGCGGCGGGTTGGAGAGTTCGACTAACTCGACGCTTGTCTTCCACGAGCCGTCGGGGTCCTACGCATACCTCGTTGCCGCCGTCGCAGGCTACACGGTCGACCCAGCCAGCGGCACGGTCGTCCTGAACGGCGCCGGAAACACGGTAGACCTGGCCTTCACGGCCTCCGGCCCCGCGCAGGCGATGTACTCGGTTGCGTTCTCCGAGACCGGACTGGCCACTTCGACGAGCTGGAGCGTCGTGCTGAATGGAACGACGATGACCGCCGCCACGAGCATCATCACGTTCCTGCGGCCCAATGGAAGCTACCCGTACTCGATCGCCGCCGTGGGCTCCTACCTCGCGACCCCGCCGAGCGGGAACGTGCCCGTGGACGGGGCGTCCACGAGCGTTCCGATCGAGTTCTCGTCGCCGAGCAATCCGCAGTACGCGGTCGCGTTCAACGAGACCGGTCTACCCCTCTCCACTTCCTGGTCCATCGACTTCAACGGCACCGTCCTCTCCGGAAGTGCGACATCCCTCATCGTCAGCGCCTCCAACGGGTCGTACCCCTATACCGTCGGGAGCGTCACGGGCTATCAGCCGTCTCCGACAGGTGGGACGCTACCCGTCCACGGGGGCCCAGCGTACGTCAACATCGTGTTCAGCGCGGGCGTCCATTCGGGTTCGAACGCGTCCTACCCCGTCCAGTTCAATCAGTCCACGATCCCCGGGACGGCGGCGTGGAGCGTCGATCTTCAGCTCGGGAACCTCACGATCTCCCAGCTCGCGGAGGGCACCATGATGGTCCTGAACCTACCGAACGGCACGTACAGCTGGTCGGTGTATACGAATTACCTCAGCCCTTCGGCGCCCGTGGGAACCGTCGAGGTGGCGAGCCCGGGATCAGGGACTTTCACCCTCAGCGGGTCCGGCGGCCGGTCGTTCACCATCGCGTTCACGGCCGTGGAGCCCACGAGCACCCAGTACACGCTGGCGGCCACCGAGTCCGGGTTACCCACCGGCGCGCAGTGGTGGGTGTTCGTCTTCGGGGGCAACAACGGGACGGCCCTCGCCGGGAACCCGATCGACCTGTCGCTCGCCAACGGATCGTGGGTCTTCAACTACTCGACCAATGCCGCCGGGTACTCGTCGTACGGCTATGGGGTCGCGGAGGTGCTGGGTGCCGCGTCCTCGACCGTGGTGTACTTCTTCCAGGCGACCGAGATCGTGTTCAACTTCTCGTCCGCGATCGGCGTCGCCCCGCAGGAGGTCCTCCTCTCTCAGGGCGGCGTGCTGCAGGACTGGGGGTACGGCGAGTTCTTTGGAAACCAATCCTTCGTGCTCCCGGACGGGGCGTACACCTGGAGCGCAGCGGTGCTCGGGTTCTCGCTGACCCCTTCGAGCGGATCGTTCACCGCGAGCGGAACGACGATCACCGTCGTGATGAACGCGGCCGCGGTCCCCACCTTCCCGGTCACCTTCCATGTGGGCGGGTATCCCACCTCGACCTCGCAATGGCAACCGACGATCTGGCCCTATGGTTCGATCGGCAGCGGGTTCGGGTTCACCTCGGCGGTGGGCGGGACGTCCACCGCTCCCCTCTCGGTTCCGAACGGAACGTACGAGTGGACGGTGGCCGGTGTGAGCAGCGATTATTTCGCGACCCCGGCCAGCGGTATCGTCGTCGTCCACGGGGCGAGCACAGCGGTCTACACCAACTTCACGGCGGCGGGAAGCCTCGACATCCTCGTCGCATTCGTCGTGACGCAGAGCCCGTTCTCGGGCGGCTACGAGGGGGTACCTGCCGGTGACGCCTGGAGCGTGACCTTCGACGGGATGACGCGGTCGAGTGAAGGTAGCCTGATCTACTTCCTGGTGCCGAATGGCACCTATGTCTACACGGTCCAGGCCCCTTCGGGATGGATGGGCCTCCCCGCTGCCGGCATGGTGGTCGTTAGTGGGGACCCCACCGCGAACGCCTACACGGCTTCCGTCAACATTGGCGTTGCGTTCATGATGACCGGGCTAACGCCGGCGCACTTCGCCCACCCGCCCGCCCCGGCGATTCTCGTCCGCTCGGGGACCGCGACGCGCCGCTGGTAGGGAGCGACCCGATGCGAATCCGGCGAGCCGAGGGTCGACGTAACCGAAACGCAGATATGTCCGCGGGACGGCCCGGTCCTCGCGCTGAGGTAGCCTAGCTCGGCCAAGGCGCCAGATTCGAGATCTGGTGGTGCGTATGCATCGCGGGAGTTCAAAGGGCCCTCGGCCCACCGACCGGGAGCCGGAAACTCTCCCCCTCAGCGCCCTTCCTCCTTCGCTCGAGATCGAGCTGCGGATCGCCCGCGGAGCGAAGGTTGAACGACGCACGGTAAAGGTCCCAAAAGGGAGTCCGGTACGGACCGCGATCCGCGCGGCCGGCCTCGCTCCGGAAGGGTGTGCGGTCCTCGATGGGTCGGTGCCGTGGCCGCTCGACCGACCGCTCGACCGCAGTCAGTCGCTCACCGTGATTCCGACCTTTTCCGGCGGCTGATGGCGTCTCGCCCGGCGGTCGCTGGGCAAGAGGTTAAAGACGGCGCCTTACGTAAGAGTACCAGTCTTCGACACATCAATAGGGTATGGCAACGGACTGTCCGATCTGTGAGCAGGCGATGGAGCCGGGCGCACCGGTCTGCAAGAGCTGCGGGTACCCCGCCGCGTTGGCGCTCGACGCGCTGAAGGTGCTCCAGGAGCCGGAGCCGCCCGCAGTGGATAATGTCGTGACGATGGCCGCCCCCACGCTCGCCCCTCCGTCCGGACCGGTCGATCCGCAGGAAGCGGTCTGCGACCGGATCGCCCGCCAGATCGACGCGGAACTCAACACGCTCGTCGACCTCGGAGGCGATCCCCTGGCGGTGGCGAGCGAGCTTCGGCAGGCCGCCCTGAGCCAAGCCGACAGCCGGGTCGTCGAAGCCCTCGGACTGCTGCGGCAGGCCCACGCGAGGCTGGCGACGCAGACGGACGAACTATTCGCCGCGCGGACGCACGATATCGAGGAGCGCGCCGAACGGCTCCGATCAGCCGGTGTGGCCGTCTCCGTCGGCGACGAGATCGCGTCGCTCCGCAAGGAGATCGACGAAGCCGACCGCGCCCCGGCCCTTCGCCACCTGCACGAACTGGACGAGCGGCTCTCTCGGCTCGAGGGTGATTGGAACGGGTTGCGCAGCCTTCTCCGGCAGATCGAGGGACTTCGGGAGGCGATGAAGGCCTACGGCCCGCCGATCCCGGAAGTGGAAGAAGACCTCACTCGGGTCCGCGCATTGCTCGCCCGCCCCGGCGTCTCACCGGTCGTCCTCGACGAAGCGTCGCAGATCGCCTCGCGGGGTCTGATGATGCTCCACGAGGAGCTCCCGCCACATTTCGAGTCGGAGCTGGCGCGGCACGGGGAGACCCTCCACCGATTCCCGGAGGAGCATGACCCGGCGCATGGCGCCCGTACGATCCACGCCGAAGCGGTCCGACATCTACGGCGGGGGCGGCTTTCGGAGGCGAGCGATCGCCTCGTGGAACTGCGGCGAGCCATCGAGTCGCTCTCGCTCGACGATCTGCCCGCGATGGACTCCGCGGAACCCGAAGCGGCCCCCTCTAGCGGTGGCCCCCTCTCGGCGGCCGAGGAGGACGCGGCCCTGCAGCGGCTACTGGCGAAAGCCCGGGGATTGGCGGCGCGTGTCCGCAGCCTTCCCTCCGAGAGCGAAGTCGCCTACGAGGCCGCCGGCGAGATCCGGAGGGCCACGGAATTCCTGCGCGCCCGAAAGCTCGAGGAAGCGGACCAGACGCTTTCGCGCCTGATGCAGACGCTGTCGGTGGAGCCCGCCACGGAGGCCTGATGGCGACCCCGGCCCCGTCGACCGCGGTCGAGGAACGACTCGCCGCGCTCATGCGGCGCGGCAAGGAACTCGAGGCCGAGGGCCTCCCGTTCCCGACCGCACAGCTCCAGCAGGCGACGGAGGGGCTGCTCGTCCACGGTCAGGCGGAACAGGCGCTCGGCATCATCAAACGCGGCGAGAGCCTCTATTCGATCGCAGCAAGGGACTGGGCCTGGATCAAGCAGTCCTTGGCCCGCGCCGACGAGCTCGCGTCGCTCGCCGCCTCGATCGGTCTC
>JAKIWD010000119.1 GCA_022750205.1 Thermoplasmata archaeon | reverse complement strand
CTCACCGACGCGAGACTGCTCGTGATCCCGCAGGGGCACATCGGGATCACCCGGATCGGCCCGGAAGGCGTGTCCGACAATGCCTACCCATTGCGCGAGGTCCGAAGGGTCTGGGCCCGGGAGGGAGCACCGTCGTTCCTCGAGCGGCTCTATCTGCCGTTCTCCCGGTTCGGCTTCCCGGTGATCTGCGTCGAGCTGGCGGGCTCGACGATGGAGTTCTTTGTCGCGGACCCGGCTCGGTGGGTCTCCGAACTCCAGCGCGCGCTCCCCCTATCGGGGATGGGCGGACCCGCGGGCGGTTCGGGTCGTCCGAGCTCGGGCTAGTTGGACGCGCGTTGCGTCGCCTTCGAGCGGGACCGAGGTCCGGCGGACTCCGCGGATTCGTGCTTGACCACCCGGATGTTGACGTCTGACCCGTAGGTCCGGGCCACCATCGTCGATCCTTGCGCTCGCAGCGCGGCGAGGAATGCGTCGGGCGCCATGCCCGGTCCGTCGCGCCACTTGGAGACGAACAGAACCGCGCCTTGCTGGCTGGGGATGGCCGAGCCGTTGGTGACCAGGCGTCGGAACTCGTCGTCGGACAATGGCACGAACGGCGTGCGCAACAGTTTCCCTCGCCGTGGGTAGCTCTGCTTGAACGTCTTCACGTGGTCACCCCGACACGACATCCGGTGCCCGGACCGTCGTCATCTGTGCGCGAGCGACGCGCGGGCGCAGATAAGGGGCGGTGAGCACCGAACGGCCCACCGGATCGCGGTCTCCCGCTCGCGCCGCGAGGATCGGTTCGGGCTACGGCAGCCCTGCGATCGCTTCGGCCGACCATTTCGCACGGTCCTGCTTCGGGAGGTACACCCAACCTCCCGCCGAGCGCGGTTGCCGGACCCAGTCGACCCCGTGTTGACGGAACTCGGACTTCTCGGCCGCCGCTTCCATGGCCCCCCCACTCCCCCGGGGTCCCGGGTGGATCCCGTCCGGGGCGATCAACACGAGATCGGACGCCAGGTCGTGGACGAGCCACTCGCGGGGCACGACGATGACGAGCTTCACCAGCTTGGGCCGGAACTGCGACTCGCTCTCGGTCTCGGTGCGGTGAAAGACCGCGTACTCGACGCCGGCCACGGTATCGGTCCGGTCGAACTGGAACGACTTCTGGACAAACTCCAGCACGTTGACCTCGAGGTCGGCGTCGGCCAGCACGGGCCGCCCAGTCGACCGGCATAGATAATGGCCCGCCGATTCGGTCGCTCTCGAGAGGCCCCCCGTTCCGACGGGGGCGAGCCGCTAAGTCCCGAACCTCGATGTCCGAGGAGTGCGGAGCGCCGACGTGCCAGCCCCCCGGTGGGGACCCGGATTCCTCCGGCTGAACTCGTGGGTGTATCGGGCCGAGTACGGCGCCGCCACGATCGCGATCCTCCTCGTCGTGTTCGTCTGGCGGGGACTCCTGCTCAAGGATCTCCCGTGGCCCAGCGTCCTGCTGACAATCTTCTGGGCGGTCTGGCCCGACCTCGCCGCGTTCGTTCCGATCGGGATCGCCGCGCGGAGCTCGAGCGGGTGGCCCTCGTGGGGCCCGACGCTCTACAACACGGTGCACAACCTCCTGGTCTGGGGCGTGGTGTTCTCGCTCTGGAGTTTCGCGGCCGGTCATATCGAATGGCCGATGCTCGCCTGGGCGGGACACATCACCGCGGACCGTGCGTCGGGCTACTACCTGCGGGCGCCCGCCGCCTCCGTCGGATGAACGAGCTCCACCCGGGGCGACGGTCTCCCGACTCCCCCGGCCGGACGCGCCACAGGTTTCTTCATCCTCCAGCGCTCGAGGGGTTCCCATGCGCGCGCCTCCCGAGAAACCAACCCGATGGCCACCTCCGACCTACGAAGTCCGGGCGACGTTTCGCGCGCCGCTCGAGTTCGTCTACGACTGGTGCACCGACTACACGCCCGGCGACGCCGGCTACGAGGCCGAGGAGTACCAACGGCGCATCCTGAAGCGCACGACGCGGGAGGTCGTGTACGAGGACCTCGAGGACACCAACGACGGCTGGTTCTGGACGCGCCACGTCGTCCGGCTCCACCCACCGAACTGGTGGCACTCGGAATCGGTGGGGAGCCACCGGGTCTACTCGCTCGACTATCGCCTCTCGCGCCTCCCCGACGGCCGAACCCAGCTCGTTCTGACCGCCCGCCGGGCGCCCTACGGCGTGGGAGGCAAGAACCCCCCGAAGGCGACGTGGGAGAAATCCGTCACACTCGCCTGGAAGAAGTTCGGCCGCGCCCTGGAGCGCGATCACCGCAAATCCGTGCGCGGACGCGGCTCGAGCTGAGCCCCCGCCTCGCGGGCGGGCCGATCGGACGAATCTTCGCCGCGGAGCGGGTCTCGGGACGCCGGACCGGCCGACCGCGGGCTGGCGTGGCCTAGGTGGTACCGGTACACTCGGGAGAGGAGAATCCCCGCGTAGATCGCAGCTTTGCCGAGGATCTCGACGACGTCCGGCCCGAGCGGGCCGAGGGAGCCCCCGGGGGAGATCGTGCCCCGGGATCGCCGAAAGCACCATCGTCACGACCCGCCCCAAGACGACCGGGGCGGTCAGGGCTTCCGCTGTTCGAGGGCGAGGGAGATCCGCCCGGGGAGTACCAGAGGCCGGCCGAGGTGGTCACCCATTCGAAAGGTGAAGATGGGCCGGCGCTCGTCGAGGCCTGGGTCGGCTGGGAATCGGGGAAATCGGATCCCGCACGCCGCGACCGTTCGACCGCCCGGCTCGCCGACGGTGAGCGAGTTTTCGCGCGGGCAAGCTTATAAAGTGCGGGCAGTAGGGCAGCCGTTTCGGACGCGATTGGATGAAACGCAGCTCGCGCGTATGGAAGAAGCGCGGCCACATGCGGTGGAAGTGGCGCAAGAAGCGGATGCGCCGCCGCATGAGGGCGCAGCGGATGCGCAAGCAGTAGTCCGGTCGACAACCCCTTCCGAGCCCGAACCAGCCCCCCGCGGGGGATCCTCTCCGCGGCGACCCTAGCGCCGGCCGAGCCGCTCGAGCGTCCGGTCCTTCTTCGTCGCCTTCTTCCACTCCTTGTAGTGGGCCTTGCACAGCGGCGCGCTGCGGCCTTTCTCCGGGAGCTTGTCGAAGACGCGGCGGGCCTCGGGCACGGCGAGGTGGCGCGCGGCCGGCTGGCCGCATTCCGGGACCGCGCAGACGTCGTCGGTCACGGGGCGGATCGCTTCGGAAGGTACTGTTCGACGAGGGCGGGGATCTCGTAGGGGAACTTCGCGACGTGGGCGCCCGCTGCCTCGAGCGCGTGCAGTTTGCTGTCGGCCGTGCCCTTGCCGCGGGCGATGATGGCCCCCGCGTGTCCCATCCGCTTGCCGGGGGGCGCCGAGCGGCCGGCCACGTAGGCGATGACCGGTTTGTGGAACTTGCGCCCGATGTACTCGGCCGCGTCCTCCTCGGCGGTCCCGCCGATCTCGCCGACGAGGACGACGAGGTCGGTCTCGGGGTCGTCCTGGAACCACGGCAGCGCATCGACGAACGACGTCCCGACCACGGGGTCGCCTCCGAGGCCGAGGCAGGTCGATTGGCCGAGCCCACGCTCCTTGATGCCGTTGACGATCTCGTAGGTCAGGGTGCCGCTGCGGCTGATGACGCCCACGCGGCCGGGATGGAACACGACGTTCGGGATGATCCCGACCTTCGTCTTTCCGGGGGATGCGATGCCCGGGCAGTTCGGGCCGATGATCCGCGCGCCCTTCGAGCGGCCGTAGTGGTACATCGTCAGCATGTCGTGGAACGGGATGTGCTCGGTGACGATCACCGCGAGCTGGATCCCGGCGTCGACCGCCTCCAGGAACGCATCGCGAGCGAACGGGGCGGGCACGAAGAGGCACGTCGCGTTGGCGCCCGTCGCCTTCACAGCCTGCGCGACGGAGTCGAACACGGGGACGCCCTCGACCTGTTGGCCGCCCTTGCCCGGCGTGGCGCCCGCGACGACGTTCGCGCCGAACGCCTTCATGTTGCGCGCGTGAACCGTCCCTTGGTGGCCCGTGATCCCTTGGACGAGGATCCGCGTGTCGCGGTCGACGAGGACGCTCATGCCGGTCCCCCGGCAGCGGCGATGACGGCCTGGACGGACTCCTTCAGGTCCGGCAGGGACGTCACCCCGGCCTTCTGAAGGATGGCGACCCCTTCGGCCTCGTTGTTGCCCCGAATGCGGGCGACCAGCGGGAAGCGCTCGTTCGCCGGCACCTGCTGCATCGCATCCACGAGCCCGCGGGCGACGGTGTCGCAGCGCGTGACCCCGCCGAAGATGTTCAGGAACACCGCGGCGGGCTTCGCCTGGGCCATGAGATGGAACGCTTCGGTCACCTTGCGGGGGTCGTCGGTCCCGCCGAGGTCGAGGAAGACGCCGGGGCGCCCTCCGAACTCCGCGAGCACGTCGAGGGTGGCCATGGTGAGGCCGGCGCCGTTCGCGATGACGCCGATATTGCCGTCGAGCTGCACGAAGGCGATCTCCTTCTCGCGGGCGATCTCCTCGAGCGGGGTCCGGTCGTCGCGGATGTCGGCGTATTCGGGATGGCGGAACGACGCATCGTCCTCGATGATCACCTTGGCGTCGAGCGCCACCACCCGGTCCCCGACGATCGCGAGCGGATTGATCTCGACGAGCTCGGCGTCCTCTTGGACAAAGACCTTCCAGACCTGGTCGAGGAGCCCGTCGACCGAGCGCGCGACCGCGCCGCTGACGGCGAGGGCGGCGAGGAGGCGACGCTTCTCGTAGCCGATCAGGCCGGGGAACGGGTCGACGCTCACCCGGGCGATCGCCGACTCCTCGACGGACTCGATCTCGACGCCGCCCTGGGCACTCGCCATCACGACCGGCAGCCGTTGGCTCCGGTCAAGGGCGATGGAGAGGTACAGCTCGCGCGCGATCGCCAACTTCTCTTCGAGGAGGACCTCGCGGACCTTCTCGCCCTTGAACTCCATCGCCAGGATCGCCCGCGTGGCGTCCTCGGCTTCGGCGAGGTTGGTCGCGAATCGGACGGCTCCGCCCTTCCCGCGCCCGCCCGCGAGGACTTGGGCCTTTACGACGCACGGGAACGGAACCCCGGCGCCGGTCAGCGCCCCGGCGACCTCGGCGGGGGATCGGACGACGGCGCCGCGCGGGAGGTCGATGCCGTACCGGCGGAAGATCTCCTTGCCCCTCCACTCGGCGAGCTTGACCATCGACCCTTCGCTCCGACGCTCGCCGAGCCGGGCGACCTAATAATGCTGCGTCAGCGCGGGAGTCCCTAGGCGCGTCGACGGGCCGGGCGCCGGCGCCTCGTCGGGCGATGGGGCCGGGATTCCGGCGGCGCGGTTCGAGCCGATGGGTCCCCGCCCGGCCGTTCGGACCCGAGGGAGGGGCCGATCGCGTCGAGCAGCGCGCCCGCGACCTCGGCCTTGGTCCCCTCGAACCAGCGCGCTCGGGTGCCCGGTCGACCGACTAGGACGACGCGCGTGCGGGCGGCGCCCATCGCGGCGCGGTCGTTGGCCACGACCCAGTCGAGCTCGCCCTCCCGCAGGAACGCCTTCGCATCGCCTTCGAGCGCCGTCGGCGAGCGCCCCGATTCCAGCTTGAAGCCGACGAGCCGGTGGGGGGAGGGCAAGCGCCGCCGCAGCTCCGGCAGGATCTTCGGAGCCCGACGAAGTTCGAGCCGAAGTGTTTCGCTGTCGCGGGACGCGATCTTGCCCGGACGCCGGTCGAGTGTGAAATCGGACAGCGCCGCCGGTACCAGCACGACATCGGTGGTCGACAGCTCGATCGACCGGCTCGCGACCAGCGCCCGGAGGTCGAGCACGCTCCGCCACGTCCGGGTCGGGACGAATCGCGGTACCGAGGTCTGCAACGCTCCGGCCCACAATTCGACCTCCGCGCCTCGATAGTGCGCCTGCACGGCGAGTTGGACTGCCGTCTCTCCGGAGCTCTCGTTCGTTACCGACCGCACGTCGTCGATCGATTCTCGGCTCGCCCCCCCGACGACGACGACTCGCCGCCCTCGCCAAGGACCCGGCACGAGCCGATGGAGGACCGCTGCCGCGACCTCCTCCGGCGAAGCGATCTTTTCCTCCCCCTCGGCGGACGCCGGCTCGATCACGCCGACGCCCCAGGAGGTCAGACGGGCGAGGTTCTCCCGGACCGCGGGGTTCTGGCCCATGTGGGCGTGCATCGCGGGGGCGAGCAGAATCGGGACGCCGCCGCCCAATGCGACCGAGGCGCAGGAGGTGACCGGCGTGTCGTCGATCCCATGGGCGATCTTCGAGATCGTGTTCGCCGTCGCCGGAGCGATCAGAAGCAGGTCGGCCCGGTCGTCTCCCGGACCGAGGAGCGTCACGTGCTCCACATCGCCCGTCAGGCGCGAAACGGGGGGGTGG
>JAKIWD010000118.1 GCA_022750205.1 Thermoplasmata archaeon | reverse complement strand
GGTATTCGCCGCCCGATGAGGGAACGAGCGGAACGAAGACTACAAGCGTCCTGCGGGTTCCCCTCGGGGGGGCCGGGCCGCGGCAGAGCGCACCTTCGACCTTTCGGACATCTCTCACCCCGGTTGGCTCAGTAACCACGCCAGTCGCATCATCTTCTCGTCCCTGTTTGCGGTAGGGTTCGTCGGGGGCCTGAATCTTGCGGTAAATCTGTATCGGGGCCCGTCCGGGGCCGCGATCTGTGGGAAGGGTGGCTGCGTGCCACTTCCGGCAGCGGACTTTGATTGGATCATTGCGGCGATGGCATCGGCGGTGGCGATCGGCGTGATCGGGGCGCTCCTCCTTCGGTTCGCCTCCGGCCCCGAGCCGTACGAGATCGGGATCGGTCCTGAGTCGATCTCGCTCCAGTTCCTTGGGCGAAAAACGGCTACAAAGCGGTGGGACTCAAGGAACTTCCGGTTGAGGATCGTGGACGATCGGTCCCGCGCGTCGACCGCGACCGCTCCCCGGGCGCCGATACGGTTGACCTACTCGATCTGGCGTCCGGTCGTCGGACTCAGCGCGGAGGCGTTCGACTACCTGTTGGAGACGGCTCGTGGACTTGGGGACTCCGTTATCCGGTCCGGCCCGGACCCGTCCGTGATCACCGGCACGAGCACCAACCGGAAGGTTCGCTACCTGATCCGTCGAAGCTAGTCGGCTACCAACTCTCTTCACGCACCGAATTTCTCGGAATGTGGGTAGGCCTCCCGCCGAGGATTCAGCCACTCGACCGGCCCGTATCGCACGTTGCACCCTTCACTCCCCGACGCGCCGGAGGATGGAGCATGTTTCGATCAACGTGGAGTCCGGGCCGACGAATATTTCCGGGTCCATCGGTCGGAAAGCACGTCGCGGCGGGTGCGATACACCGCTTCGAAGAACCACCGCTGGGATTCCAGGACAGACCGATCGTCACTCCCCAAGATACGGGCCGCTTCCTCCCAGGCCTTGGCAACGTTCTCCTCGCTCCCGAACCGGGAACCCACCTGTTTTCCGAAATCGGCAGAGGTCCGCGCTTGGCTGCCGATGGTGAACGTGACCGGGTGCAGGTCGGCGTTGGACGTGCCTCCTCGTCGCCGACCCGACAGCTCGGCGGAGTCGACGGGTGGCCGCCCGGCAGCGGCGCTTCTCCCGGTGTCGAGTTCGCCCCGCTGAGGCTACGCTCGGCCGCCGCGTAGAAGATCTCCCGGTTCGATTCCCACGAGGACGCCGATGGGGTCGGCGATCCGAGCGCGCGCGCCCGCGCCGCCTGGAGCAGGGCCATGACGACGAATCGTGTTACTCGCCCCTGATTCCGTCACATGAACTCTCCGACCCCGGCGTGGTCGGGCAAAGGTTCGATGTCACGGGTGTCTCCGTGTTTGCTTGCCTCAGTATGCGGGGATGGGCCACCTCACACGGAATCGCCTCAAGCTGGCGTCATCGGCGCAAGTGGCCCGGGGCGATTTCCGCCATAGACCGAAACCGCCGGACGACCCGTCGAGCTCGGACAGCCTCAAGAGCCGACACCATTCTCCGAGGAGCGGGGCCAGCATGAAGTGGGTGACTCGAGAGAAGGCCAAGGTCGACCGGATCGCTTGCCCGTGGCTGATTCGAACGTTCATCGACCCAGGGGCGGAGTTTCTCTACGTGCCGGGCGACCAGGTCATGGAAGTGGCTCGGAAGGAAGGGGCGACCCCCTTCGACACGCCGGGGGCGGAACTTCACCACTACGCGCTGGGGGGGGACGAGTTCGTGAGCTTCGATGCCATCATCCGGAAATTCGGGCTGAAGGATCCTGCCTTGGATCAGCTGGCCAGGATTGTCCGAGTCGCCGATGGCGGGTCCGGGCGCGAGCCCGAGGCCGCGGGCCTCGAGGCGGCCGCGACGGGTTTTCGCCTGGTGGCCCACGACGACCTCGAAAACCAGCGACTCCAGTTCCCGCTCTACGACGCTCTCTATGCGTATTGTAAGTGGAAGGTGGAAGGCGGGGGTAACCTCGCCCACGCCGGCGAACTCCCACCCTAGCCGGACTCCTCGGAGCGCCTTGGCGAGCACACTGAGGCTCTTGGGAGGGTAGGGGGACTCCTCCCTGTCGTGACCGGCCCGATGAGCCCCCTGCCCGCTACCGGCGCTCCCTCCGCCCGGCGCGACCGCCGGCTCCTCATGGGCGCACGCACGGCCCGAGGCTTTGGCGCGGGTGCGCTCTCGATCGTGCTGGCCGTCGACCTCGCGGCGTCGGGGTACTCACCGATCGGGATCGGTGTTATCCTCGGGCTGGCCTTGGGCGGGGCCGCTGCGTGGGCCCTCGCGGTGCCTCGCATCGAGTTTCGATGGCACCGACGGGCCGTACTCGCGGCTTCCGCTCTCGCCCTAGCGCTCGGGGGAGCACTCCTGTGGTGGGATGTCGCGAATCCGGCGTTGCTGCTAGGATCGCTCCTGTTGGGTGGGATCGTTGCCGGGGGGGCCGATGTCAGCCCCCTCGGAGCGCTAGAACAGGCCGCGCTGGCCGGGACGGCCGAGGACCGGGGGAGGACGGAGATCTACGCCATGTACAATCTGCTCGGGTACGTGGGCATCGCGATGGGCGCGCTCGCTGCCGGTCCCCTCAGCGGGCTCGCCGGCCCCACCCCGGGCGTCGTACCTCCGGGCCTGCATGATGCCACGTTTCTCTTCTACGGCCTGCTCGGCCTCGGACTGGTTCCGACCTACCTCAGCCTCTCCCGGGAGATAGATCGTCGCGCCCACCGCGACCGTTCCTCTCCGCTCTCCGCACCAAGTCGGCCCATCGTCTATTCTCTCTCGGCTCTGTTCGCCGTCGATGCCTTCGCCGGCGGGCTCATCGTGAACAGCCTGGTCGTCTACTACTTCTCCACACACTTCCACCCCGGGGTCGACACGCTCGGCGCCGTCTTCTTCCTCAGTAACCTGGCGGCAGGACTGTCGCTGGTCCTCGCCGCGCCGCTCGCCCGGCGATACGGGTTGGTCAATACGATGGTGTTCAGCCACATCCCCTCGAACGTCTTCCTGATCCTCCTTGTCGTCGCGCCGTCCTTTCTGGTGGCTTCAGTGCTCTGGATCGCCCGGGCGACGCTCTCCCAGATGGATGTGCCGACCCGCCAGTCCTACCTCCAGGCGGTCGTACCCGCCAGCGACCGGGGCGCTGCGGCCGGGTACACGACCGCGGCCCGAAGCTGCCAGGCGTTCGGGGCCCCGGTGACCGGGACCCTGCTCTCGGCCGGAGGGCCTTGGGTCGGGGCGCCGTTCGCGCTGGCAGGGTGCGTGAAGCTCGGATACGACGTTGCAATCTACTCCCGCTTCCGGCGGCTACGTCCACCTGAGGAGTTGGTCGATCGGGACGGGGCGCGCGCCGGCCGTACCGAAGCCGTCGTGGGTGGCGGAGTTGGCCGAGACGGCCGAGGTTAGTGACCCTGCGCCCGCGAAGCAAGCCCCATCGGGGTATTCGGCCAACGCGGGCGCGGGTATGGTAATTGTTTCCGCCTCGGAGTCCAGGGTCGCGGCCCTCGCGGCGGCCCCGCGGAGGATGTCGATCAGGAAAGATGTGCCCAGAGCCCGAACCACTCAGCGTTCGCCATTCATGAGCCGTTCCAAGCGCTGTTCATCGAGGTCGCGCTGACGCTTGCGGTTGGCCTGTATTTCCCGAATGGTCCTCTCGGGTAGGTCCCTCCAGGCCCCGAGGAAGCTTGCAAGCGGTCGTCGGGTATGGGCCAGCCGCTTCACGACCTGGCTGAACGACTCCCCTGGTCGCTTCTGACTTCGGCGGAAATCGTACGCCTCCCGGTCCGAGGCGATAGAGGTAGTCGCCATGGGCTCTATCCATGGATCTCTAGGTGGAGTCCATCAAGGATAGCGATCGAAGCACGGAGGCTCGAATCTTGGCGGACTCGCCGACGGGCCCGAGGGGATTCGAACTCATATGAGGGCAATTTAGATGGGCCCGTTTGGCCCGACACCCGGACCCTTCCGGGCATGGGTCTGTCGCCCTCCAATAGTCCTTAGCGTCCGAACCGGCGGCGGGTCGGACGCCGCTCGACCGAGCTACACACGCAACATCCGTCGACAAATTTCGTAAGTAGTCAGCGCCCGATTGTCCAGCGCTGGACCGATGGGGGCGAGCGCGAGCGACTTTCAAGTTACCTTCCAGGAGCGGCACCGCAACGCCGAAACCATCCGGGACCAGCTGGAACGGGAGGCTCGTCAGCTTCCCGAGTCGGACCTGAAGACGGTGATTCTGGCGACCCTCGCTGATCGGGAGCCGACTCCGAGGGAGGCACTCGCTTGGGCTGCACTATTGCAGCTCCAGCGACCGAGACCGACGTAGCTCGAGCCGGGTTCCCCTTCATCTGAGGGTCTGAGAATACGCTCGTTTGAGAGGAGGCAACGGACTCGGAACGGATACCATCTGCAGTCAGGCAAGCTCACTGGACCGTCAGGGCCCTCACAGACTGACCCGAAGCCGGGCCAGGGAGTCAATCGTCCGCCACTTCGGGGGAGCCACCTTCATCGACGGCTGGTTCGTCCGCTCTCGGCTGGAACGCGAGCAGCCGGGTGACGTCAGCCTCGTCCAGTCCGAACAGAGCGTAGGCTTCCCGGTCGATGTTGGCCTCCGAGACTTCGATGGCCCGGGTAAGTTCCTTTATCGCGGCCTCGTGCTTCTGCAGCGTGCCAACGATATCTCCAACGATTTCCATGTGACGGGTCCAGTCGGCATCGAAGCGGGGGATCTCAATCGCGCGGAGCTTCGCCATCAGGCGTCCCGAGCCCAGATCGGGTCTCTCCCGGTCCCGCATAACCGATGCGAGGAACACCGCTTTCAGGGGATCGAGATGACAGACGACCGTCCCATGCTTCTCTTCGTCAGTCGATCGTGGTCGGTAGCTCACCCGGAGCTCGAGGTCCCCTTCTCGGACGATGGGCAGGACGGTGATTCGCGAGGCCCTCGTTACCTGGTCCAAACGGTCGTGGACCTCAATGACGGCCTCGGCCCTGTTGTCGAGATAGTGCCCGAGATCATCCTCGCCCGTCCTCGGCCGCTCCGAAACGATTCGGCGGAAGGAGCCAAGCCGCTGCTCCTCTCCGAGCTCCCGCCCCATCCGAAGGAGATCTGCCGCGTGCGCCGAGAGGCGAGCTTGAACATCGGCTGGCGCGTCGGGGATGGGTAGACGGTTTACGTGACTCGGCACCACCGAGAGTCCGTCGGCAATCATCATGTCGTAGTAGAATCGGGCGGCGCGCGAGTTGATAATCGCGAGAACGTACCTCGGGTCGAATCGGCGAGACTTCTCGACCGCGCCTTCGGGAACTCGGACGCGCTTGACCTCGGCGACCAGGTGGTACGGCAGGGCAAGAATGACGGTCGAGAACGGATAGAGCCCCTTGTCATCATAGGCAGCGAAGAGGCCGCGGCTCCCCGAGATTTTCCGGACCACGATCTTGGGGCTGCCGAGCGCTTCCGGGAAGAGCGGATTGACGAGTTTCTCCGGTTCGTAGAGGATGTACTGGCCGCCCCACTCCATGACGTACCGACCGGTGATATCCTCGCCCCGAAGGAGAGGCATCGCATTGGGTCCGGACGGATTCGACCCGGCCCAGGATTAGAGCGGCTCACGGCCACGCGGAGAGTTTGCCTGGCGGGCCCACGGACTCGAGGATAGTCAGGAGGGTCCATCGCGAAAGGCGCGATCGATCGCCTCGAAGGTTTCGGCCTCCCGGTGGATCGGCAGCCCGGACATCGTCGGGAATAGAGCGAAGCCGAGCCGCGAAACGAGTGAAACCGGCTTGCGTCGGAGCGTCAGCTCCACGATGGAGCCGTTCGTGTTCCCCATGAACCGGTGTTCCTCGCGGCCGAGGATCTCGAGATGCCTGCCCTTCCACAGAGAGTCCGTGGCCACCAGCATGTCTGGCGAGGAGAGGTCCCACTCGGTGAATCGATCCAGCCCCCGCCGGCGATACGTGACAAGGATCGCGGGAGCAGGTCCCCGGGACAGCACGACTGTCGCTCGCTCAGCATCTGCCCAGTAGGCGGGAGCCTGAAACGGGAGGTGGCGGACGAGCCAGTCGCGGGCAAACCCCGGAGGAGCCGTCAAAGAGTAGCCTCGGGTGTAGAGGAAGTGCCAGCCGCGGGTCTCGGACGCCCGTTCTCGGCCCAGGGTGAACCGGGGGTCATTCGCGGGCTCGGCGGGTCGCGTCAACCTTCGGGGAAGAGCGCCGGGGGCTCGAGAGTCTTTCGCGTCGAACAGGTCTTCACCGAACGGCCACTGCCCCGAACGGGTTGAGACTTACCGCAAAGATCGTGGCTCGTCGGAACTCTCACGCCGCCCGGCCGGACCTCGTCGTGAAGTTTATCAGAGATGAGGGAATCCCCCTTGATGTTCTCCCATGAGCGCAGAGAGAACCGAGATGACGGTCGCCCC
>JAKIWD010000091.1 GCA_022750205.1 Thermoplasmata archaeon | reverse complement strand
GGCGGCGAGCATCGGGGCGCACGCCTTGTAGCGGCGGAGCTCCTCCTGGGTCCGCCGGAGCTTCTCACGAAGCTCCCGAACCTCTTCCTCGAGGCGCTCGGCGCGCTCGAGCTTCTCCCGAAGCTCACGGCGGGTCTTGCCCCCCGGAACCAAGAGCGGCTGATCGTCCTCGTCCGGCGCGAATTGGAGGACCGCCGCGGAACGGAGCAATATACCCCTCGGGAATGAGGGGCGCGCAGGCCGGATTTCTGCCTATGGGTCCATCAGAAAATGGGCTACAGTTGGACTTGCCGCAAGCCGGAAAGCTGAGTAGTTACCAACGTGCTAGTCGTGATCCAACAGCTCTACGAGCACGAGATTGATCCGGCGGCGCTCTTCCCGACAAGTCTCACTGCCCCCGAATCACTCGCCGAAGAGGCGGACGTGGCAGGGTGGCCGGCGACGTCTTATGAAAATGTTAGCGCGGCCTTGAAAGAATCCACCCGCCCCCTAGGATAAACTCACAAAGCCTAAACGAAGGTTCTGTATCATTTCGTCCGGTCACTCAGCCTTCGAGGCGCGGTCACTTTCGGCTGCCTCCCGCATCGGGCGGCCCCGAATCTTCCCGAAAGCCTGCGTTGGCGACCCTGACCTCCGAAGCACCCTCAATCTCAGGGCCCGCAAGGGAGTGAATCAGACCTCCCCGGGGAGCAGAACGCGATGGTCCCAACCGCGAGCCGGAGCCTATCGAAGGCGACTGAGGAAGTTGCCGACCTCAACCAGCGGTGATTTCCGGGCCGAGGGGGCTTGCTGGACTTCCTCAGAGAGTCCAGCTGCCCCCTCTAGCGTGTGGTGCGCTCCTCCTTGCCCTAGTTCGTGGCCAGCGTCAGGATAGTCAAGGTGTTCATCGGGGTAAGGGTGACCCCTCGCTTTCAGCCTGGTGGCCATCGCGAAGGCCATCGCGGAAGACGGCCATACCCGATCCGCACCTGCCGATACCAGTAGAACTGGACCTTGGATTTTCTCGACTGGGATCTCGGCCTCAGGGTTTTCAGTCGAGGGACCGAAACGGGACGTGTAAGGGAGGGGACGTCCCCGAAGCGTCCACGCCGGTCCGCCAGGAGGCCAACTGCAGAGCACCACGTTTCCCGGCACCATCGCAACGACTGCATTGACCTGCTCGGGGAAGTGGACCCCTGAAAGTAAGGCCGCCTCGCTTCCCCGGGACACCCCCAGAACCGCCAATGGCCCACGTCCTGGTCCCAGCGATCGCCTGAGTGCCTTCAGCGCCTTCTCGAAGTACTCCAACGGAACTTCACGCAGCGTCGGCGGCAGTCCATCCCGCTTGAAGTAGGCAACCGAAAGTGCGGGGAACCCTTCCTGAGCCAGCCCCATGGCAGAAAGCTGAGGCTCCTGTCCGCCGGATCCCCCGATTAGGACGACACCTGGGACTCGGTTTTGGGTTCGAGGCGCGAAAAGCGTGCCGATGACTCCGTCCGCGGCAAGGGTAAGCTGGGTCCGGTCGACGCCCGCCACGGCCACTGTTCATTCACAGGACCACCGATAAAGTCACGCCGCCGCCAGGGCGCCCAATAAGATCCCAAAGCCTCACCGTAAATTGTCGTCCGGAGTCCAGCTGTTGTTTCCTCCTCGCGCGGGTTGACGGGATTCTTCAACCCGTTCGGGGAGGGAGCGAGGCGTGGAGCCAGCCGAGCGAGCCGTCCAGGACGATCTCCCGATCGACGCTCACGTCGGTGAATTGCCGAGCTGCCTCTCCCGCCAGGCGCTCCACGCTTCCGCGAGTCGGAGGGCGTTCTCGGGGGTGAGATTCATCCAATCGATCGGGCGACCCTCGGGCTTCGCCTCGACCCTCGCGGTGAAGAAGCCCGGTGGATGGACGCGGACGATCGAATTGTACGGGAAGATGATCGGCGGGCGCGTGCCGCCGCCGACCTGGCCCGAGACGCCCTCGAACGAGAGGGTCACTCGGGTCGGCGACCGGCGCCACTCAGCATAGTACAGCACGCTCACGAGGCCAGAGACGAGGATCGAGTAGATTCCGAGCAGCAGGCCCAGATCGCGATCGTTCAGCGAAGGCCCGCCGAGGGAAAGGCGGTCCAACAGGATGACGAAGACCGCTCCGAACAGCCAGACCGGGAACAACGGCCCGACAAAGCGCAGGAAGATCGACCGCGTGACGTGGTTGTCGAACTCGACCATGCGCGGACTCGACCGGATCCGGACGCCGCGGGTCGGCTCGCCGCCGGACGTCCTCGCCCTCGAAATGGCGGCTCCCGCGAGTTAAAGCTAGCGCGTCACCGGAGGCCGGAGCGCAAGCTCGCCGGCATCGCGCGATCCGATCGGGACGCCGTCAAACCGCTCCCTCAGAAGGATGGGGTGCCTGTGCGAGACCGGGCCCAGCCGTGCGACCCAGCGATCAGCCTCGGCATAGCGCCGGCGCCGATCGGCCTCCACGAGGGGATAACTACCCTGGGCGCGTACCTGTCCTCGGCGCCCGTGTTCGTTCGAGTTTGCGCTGTACTGGCGTTGGCGTGGTTGGCCGCATCGATGTCAGCGACCGAATTCCCCCCGTCCGCAGCCGCGGGCCCTTCCATCGGCCATCCCCCCGCCCCGGCCCTGCCCCCATCGGCGGAGTCGACGAGGGCCATCCCCCACCCGATCGCACGCGCCCCCGCGTACGACGCGACGCCCGCCGCCAGTTGGGTTCGAGAACCCGTCGCTCCCAACGTCACCGACTGGGGCCTGGACGGAAGTCAGGCTACGTACGATCCGGCTGCCGGCTACGTGCTGGCCTTCGGTCCTCAGACCACCTCGTGGGACCCGGTGCCGGATGACTGGAGCCAGTGCGTCAACTCCGCGTGGGCGCTCGAGGACGATCGCTAGGTGAACCTGTCGATCCCCGGCCCTCCGGAGCGGTGTGCTGCGCTCATCGGGTATGATGCCGCCGCGGGCTACGTGGTACTTTTCGGCGGGTACAACTTCTTCACCGGGCAGCTGAACGACACATGGGCCTTCCAGGAAGGGTCCTGGACTGAGGTCAACTCCCTTCCACAGCCCAACGCCACCTTCGAGGACGTGGATTCGATGATCTACGACCCCGAGCTCGGTTGCATGCTCCTCGTCGGCCTCGCGGCGAAGGTCGTGAACAACGTCGAGCTCAGCCAGAGCTACCCGACCTGGGAGTTCTGCAACGGCCAGTGGTCCGTGGCGGTCAGTAACGGACCGGTCCTATTGCCATGCGTGGGGGTGGGTCCCACGCGCGGATACGACGGTACCGATGGTTGCGCGATCCTGCTCACGCTCGGGCCGGACGGCTGGGGAGACGGCGGAACGACGAATTACACCTGGGAGTACTGCCCCGGCGGGAACTGGAGCGTCGTATCGGCGACCCTGCCGGTCGATCAGTGGGGCGGAGGGCTGACGTGGGACCCCGAATTTTCCGGCGCCGTGCTGTTCGGCGGTATCGGGACGGCCGGAGCGACGAATGGCGACTTGAACGAAACGTGGTTGTTCAGCGGAGGCCGTTGGACGCAGCTGGCGATCACCGGCCCACCCGGCCGCGCCGGCGGGATCCTAACCTTCGATACGCAGGCGAACGCGCTCGTCCTCACGGGGGGGTACGCCCCGAATGGTGAGGGCTGTGGCGGCTCGTGCAACGACACCTGGGAGTTGGTGACGCCGCCCGAGGACGTCGCCGTGTCGATCGCGGTGGCCCCGTCGGAGATCTGCGCCCTGAGCGAACCGGATTGCAGCGCGTTCACCACCACCGCCCGGGTGAGCGTTCAACTCACCGTGGGTCCGGCGAACGCCACGAACGAGTCGGGGATCGCTGCCACTGGGGGCCGCGCGGTCTACGGACCGTACAAGTGGGCCGACGCGCCGAACCTCACGTTCGTGCCGTACGGCTCCGTCCAGCTGGCGTCGCGCCCGGGTGTCCGGGAACAATGCGTCGACGTCAGCACGGGATCGTCCATCTGCCCGACCTCCCCGTTGATCCGACTGGTCGGCGCTCGTCCGTCCCTGCTCTGGACCTGGAGCCCGAGCGCCACGAACGATTCGCTTCGTATCGGCGACGTCTGGAGCGTCCCGTTCAACGTGTCGGCGTCCGGCCCACCGTTTGCCCAGGTTCCCGTGGATGCGTGCGTGACCGTCGGATGTGGGCACGCCGGGAGTGCCGAGTGGGGCGGCGCCTTCAGTGCCATCCAATTCGTCCCGGCCGTGAACGGATCGATCGTGCTGGATTCGTGGCCCGTGGGGACCGTCCAGGTCCTCAATACTCCCCCTACCTACTCCTCTCCCAGCCCCGTGGCGGCCGGACCGCCACCGGCAACCGGAGCCCCGCTCCCGGCCCCGGTGGGCCCCGCCCCGGTTCCGGTGGTCGTTCCGATCGCGTCCGCTCCGGCGGTCGCCGTCTCGGTGGCCCCGTCCTTCACGGCCGCCGCCGCGGGGATCCTGGCCGGCGGGGGAGTCCGCATCCTCCTACGTCCGCGCTCGACGGGGCAAGCGCTGCTCGCCCGAGTTTCCGGCAAGGGTACCGGTAAGCGTGTCGCCCCGCGCATTCGCGGCATGGATTAACTCCCTAGCGGCAAACCGCGGTTCGGAGCCGAACCGCCGGTGGCGGGGCGAGCCTGCCTGACTCCAGGAAGCGGTGCGGCCCGAGGCACTGCGCTTCTGAACAGCCAGAACGGAATCGGCCACACGACGTTGAAACCCCCCGGGGACCCGTTCGTCCCGCTTGGAAGCGGCAGCGAACTCCCGGCCTCGCCTCCACGAACTCGGCGTTTCGAAGGGAGCGCGAGAGCGAGCTCACGTCACCCGGGCGGGTCGTGGACGGCTCCAGCGAGCCGGAAGTACTCCGCGGGCCCCAGCGCTTCGGGACGCAGTCGCTCCCACGCGTCCGGCCACCCCGCGGCCCGGATCACCTGGTCGACCTCGCGGCCCTGAGGGACCACTCGGGGGACGAGGTTCTTCAGTTGCTTCCGACGACTTCCGAAGAGCTGGCGGATCATCTCCTCGAAATCGGGGACCGACGGGACGGGAAGCGGGCCCGAGCGGGGCTCGAACACGAGGAGCTGTCCCTCTACCGCCGGTCGCGGCGTGAAGGCCTTGGCCGGCACGGTCTGGAACAGCTGGACGGTCCCGTAGAGCGCGGCGAGGATCGACAGCCGGCCGAATGCCTTCGAACCGGGTCCGGCCGCGAGGCGCTCGGCGACCTCCCGCTGCACCATGGCGACGCACCGCGGGATGCGAAGCTCGAACAGCCGGATGAGGATCGGCGTGGCGACGGAGAAGGGGAGGTTCCCGACCACTACGGCGTTCGGCGGAATGGGCGCGGTGAGCGCGTCCTGGGCGAGGACGGTGATCCGCTCGCCGAACGTGCGCTCCAGATGCCGCGCCAACCTCCGATCTCGCTCGATCACGGTCAGCGGTGTGCGCCCGCGACGGAGCAGCGCGTCGGTCAACACGCCGAGCCCGCCTCCGATCTCGACGATCGGCGTCCCCGGGGCGGCGTCGACGAGCGCCGCTTCCGCGTCGGCGACGAACGCGTCGGTCAGGAACGATTGACCGAGCAGCTTGGTCGGGGCGACCCCGAGCCGCGCGAGGGCCTCCCGGACCTCCTCGGCGGTGGACGGGGCGAGCGTGGGGGAGGTCGGTGGATTACGGCGCCACGAAGAGCCGGTACTTGTCCTCGACACCGCTCAGTTCCTGTTCGATCCGCCCGACGACGAGTCGCTCGGGGGCCTTGAGGTGGAGCCGGGTCTCGAGGTCGGGAAAGCTGGCGAACGGGGCCCGTCCGCGTTCCTCGAGGATCGCCTGCATCGTCTTCTTCCCGATCCCGGGGAGGAGCTCCAGGAGGTGAAAGCGGCGGGAGACCGAGGGGGCCTCGTTGAAGAACCGCAGGTAGCGCGCGGAGTCGCCGACCACGATCTTCTCGAGCACCGCGGAGAGCTCGGTGCGGGCCGACGAGGTCAGTTCGTCATACCCCAGCCGCCGCCGCACGTGATCGATCGGCGCGGGCGGGGCGCCGGGGACGGCCGCCAGGGCGATGCGTTGCCCCGGGGCCAAGGCCACGCCCGTCTTGGGGATCAGCTCGAACAGCTTGAGCTCGGTCTCGCCGATGGCCAGGGCTACGGGCTCGCGGTGGAATCCTTGGGCCGTCTGACGGCCGTTCGGCAGGTAATCCAAGATGTACGCATAGGTCTCCATGGGCGCTCCTGGCCGCTCATCGGTACTGGGCGACGATCTCCAGCAGCCGGGTGAGCTGCGCCTCGTCGAGGAGCACACGTTCCTTGGAGAAGAGCAGGCGGACCTCCTCGGGGAACTGCGGCAGGATGTCGGCGATCTTCACGGCGAGGGACGTGTCGACGTAGGGAAGGCCCTTGAGCTCGGCGATGAGCTTGTTCGTCTCCTCGGTCGAGAGGCGGGCGAAGGCGTCGGCGTGCTGCTGGGCGAGCATCGCCTCGCGCGGGAGCGTGCGGCGGGTCGTCTCCTCGGTGAGGAGCTCCTTGACCCGGGCGAGCGGGACCGGCTCAGGCATGCTGGGTCGACTCCGGGCGGATGCGGTCGGCGGGGAGGAGGTGGATCGGGGTGGCGATGAGCTCCTTGGGCTTGCCGCCATCGAGGAAGCTGAGCTTGTACGCCCGGCCGACGCGCGCGAGCACGATGCAGGTGCGTCCCTGGTAGCGGGGGTGGGGCATCCCGTGGGGGTCGGACGCCTCCAAGCGGACGATGACGCGGTCGCCGACCTCGAATCGCTGGAGGAAGCGCGTGACCGGGGGCATCCCCTTCTCGCGCGCCTTCTTGGTCAGCACGCCGCGGGTGCGGGACTTACTGCCCTTGGAACTCTTCACCATCGGAACTCAACCCTCCCGGTCATGGATCTCGAGTACATCGAGCGAGGCGACGCGCAGCGGACTGTCGAGCAGGGCGGAGAGGCTCGGTTCCGTGCGCCCTCCATCTCCTTCCACCCACTCCTTGATGTACGTGCCCGCTTCCGCGCGCAGGTCGAGCGTAAATCCCCCGGCCTCGGTCGACACGAGCTGCGCGGTGACGATCCGACGCGCGCGCACGCGGTCGGCCCGTCGGTGCGCGACGCGTGTGGGCGTCCGCTGGGCGATCTCTCGGCCCGCGACCAACGACAAGACCTCCTTAATCTTTGCCTCCGGCGCTGCGCCCGTCACGACCACGCGGTAGCTCTTTTCGGGACTGGCCTCCTTGACGCGGATGACATCCGGCCCCGTGGCCGGGAGCAGCGTGGGGACCTCGACGCGGCCGCTCGATTCCGCGTTGATCGAGGCCGCCACCGCGGTGAGGTCGACGGTCCGCTTCGCCGGACTGCGGATCTCGATCACGAACGGGCGACCCTCCCCCAGCATCCGGGCGTCGATGTCCTCCCGGCCCATCCCGTGGAACCGTGTATCCCGGCCCCCCGTGGCGCGGAGCAGGGGCGCGCCGATCAGCTCCTCGACGCTCTCGGGGTAGGTCTTGCCCGTGCCCCCGCAGGCGTCGCAGCCGCGTCCGGAACATCGCCGGCAGGGCCACCGCGTCTGGGGCAGGGTTCGGTCGAGCTTGCGGTAGCGACCCTGGGCGTAGAACGGCAGAACGGTCACCTCGACGCGCCCGAGGGGCAGGTCGGCGAGCAGCACCACATCGGGCCGGTCGGGTCCCCCTGCCGCGCCGGTGCGCGCCTCGATGCGTTTTCCCAACTCGCGATTGAACGCCCCGCGGGCGCTCTCTCCCCAGGTCGCCCCCAGCTCGGTCCAGAGCGCCTCCTCGGTGGCGAGCAGTTCGGGATCCCATCGCGAGCCGCACGAAAACCGGTGCCACTCGTATCCGGTGGAAGCCTCCAGGCTGCGATCGACCCACAGCTCGAGTCGGTCGAACGTGCCCCGGCAGATCGAACACGGCTCCGCGGGGCGCTGCGTGGGGCTCTCCAGCTCGGCCTGCACGAGGGCGGCCCGCTCCGGATTGGACAGTCCATGGCCCCAGCGCCCGAACAGGCGGCCGAAGCATTCCGGACACAGCGCGCGCGCAGCGCCACGTTCGCCCACCTCCCGGATGGCGTCGGTGATCTCGAAGATCGGAGCGGGGAAAGCCGGTTCCACGCCCGCCCGACGCCAGGTGGGAGATAGGGTTGGCGTGGACCCGCGCTCGGGGCGCGTCTACCCGGCGGCGGCGAAGATCTGTGGCGCGCCTTGGGCTTGGACGCGGCCGAAGGGGACGGGGGCTTCTTGAGCAGCGAGGTGACCTCCACCACATTCCCGACAGGATCGGACACCGGGAAGTTCCGCAGGCCCGTCTTCGGGCGATCGGCCGGAGGTGAGGCGCTTGCCACGCCCTTCGACTCGATCCGTTGGCACTCGGCGTCGGTCGTCCTCCACCTGGATCGCACACACCACGCCCTCGAGCTTCCAGGCACACGGACTCGGTCCCGCGCTCCGG
>JAKIWD010000076.1 GCA_022750205.1 Thermoplasmata archaeon | reverse complement strand
CGGGAGACCAGCGCCGTCGCGATGCCGCTGATGCGTCCCTTCAGGTCCTTGATCACTGCGCCGACATTTCCCGTTGCCATCATACTGCCCGGAGCCTCCTACATTTCCTCGATTCGGAAGTGGCACTCAGCCTGCCCGACGCTGGCGCACGTCTCCTCGGTACACTTAACGCGCGAGCCCTTAAAACGTTCGTAGAACTCGCGGAGGATGCCCCGCAGCCGGTGGCACGTCGGGATATCGCTGGGCACGACCTCGATCGACCCCTTGACGATCACCTCGCCGTCCTTGAACGTCATCTCCTCGATCCATCCGCGCTCCTTGAGGATGTGGGCCGCCCGCTCGGTGAAGTGGGCCCGGTCCTTGAGGACCTCGTCGGCCATGTCGCCGCCGACGACCGATCCTTCCTTGAAGAACAGACCGTGGCAGGCGTGCGACATCACCCCCTCGTAGAGCTCCTTGATCTTGTGGAGCTCTTCCTGGTTGAGCTTGACGTAGCGAGTGGACACGGCGGTGCCACCGCTGTTAGCCATATATAGCCTGTCAGGCGGACGGAGGGTTCTCGTCCGGCGGCGGCGTCGGACCGTCGTTCGGGGGCTCCGGGACGTCGTCGACGGGGTGGAGCACGCGCTCGGCGATCTCGCTCAAACTCCTCAGCCGGGGCGCCTGGACGCGCGCGGCCCAGTCGCGGTGATCCATCAGCGCGGACGGCATGCCGGCCCGGGCCGCCGCACGGACGTCGGACCAGAAGAGGTCGCCGACGTAGAGGACCTCGCTCGGGCGAAGGTGGAGCTCCTTGGCGATGGTGCGGTACCCCGCGGCCACCGGGAGGCCGGGGACCGGTCGCTCCGCGGTGGCGACCACGGGGAGCTTGCCCAGGCCGACCCGGTGGAGCGCGTGGCGGGCGGCTGCCTCGGGGAGGGCGGAGCTGACAGCGAGCGCCAATCCCAACGATCCCAAGCGTCCGAGGGCTGCCTCCGTGTCGGGGTAGCGCTCGATCTCTCCCGCCGGCTTGAGGAATCGCTCGACGACGGCGTCCGTCTCCGCCTCGGGCAGGGCGTGGCCGGCGATCCCCGCAAGCGTCTCGGCGAGAAAATCGCGGTGGTCCTCCCCATCGGGCTGCGGCTCGGTCCCGATGAGCCCGTGCCAGCGGCGCCGGTCCCAGTCATGGAGGGAGCGGTGGATCGCCGCCATCGTGCGACGCTCCGAGAGCACGGGGCCACGGGGCCGCCAGGCCCACTGCCAGTGCGCGACGGTCTGCCAGGGGATCAGCGTATCGTCGAGGTCGATGACCACTGCCTTGACGCCCGGTGGGGCGGCGGCCACGGTCCCCTAGCCCCGTCCGGTCTTCTGCAGCTCGAGGAGGTCCTCGGTGGAGACCTTCTCGCCCTTCTTCAGGCGGGCGAGGAAGTCCTCCTCCTTGGGAGGTTCGCCGGCCCAGGACGCCGGCGCGCGGCCTCCGCGGGCGGCGTAGAGCATCTTTTCGATGTCCCGGACCTCTTCGATGGCTGCGATGTGGGCCCGGTGCGCCTCGTCGGCGGCGGACTTGGATTCGATGAGTTTGGCCTGGACCTCGTCGGCCTGGCGGCGGAGGTCGTCGACGATCTCGTAGAGCGCGACCATCGCCTCGTGTTCGTGCTGGGCGTCCTCGGCGAGGTGGCCGACCGAGCCGTGGTGCTCTTCGGCCTCGGTCCTGGCCTCGTTCATCGCCGCGATCGCCTGGTCGATCTCCGGGTCCTGCCGGAGCTGCTCGTCCTGGTCGCGGATCGCGAGCTCGAGCCGCTTCATCTCCTCGACCAGGCGCTTCTCCTGGTCGGGGGTGTGGGCCGACGTCATGTGCCGGAACTCGAGCTCCCGCAGGTCCTTGCGGAGCTTCCAGACCGGGATCGCGCCGGGCCGCGGCGCCCGGGTGCGCTTGAGCTCCTGGACCCGGTCGCTCGTCTCTTGCAGCCGGCGGTTCCACTCTTCCCGCAGGCGTTTGGCCTCGCGGACCATGTCGTTGAGCTCGTCGCGGTGCCGGCGGTGCTCCTGGGCGTCGCCGCTCTTTCCGTGGAGGTCGTCGAGGATCCGCCCGCGTTCGTCGGCGAGAGTGCGCGCTTGCGCGTTCAGGCGATCGCGCTCAGCGCGACGTTCGTCGGCGCGGGAGTTCGACTCCGCACGCTTGCGTTCCAATTCATCGGCCGCGTCGGTCAATCAGCGTCACCGCCCGTTCCATCGAGGAATCGGGGGAGGGTTCGAGGAAAGTCCGTGATATAAAGACTTTCGGACTTTTTCGCGGAGCGGCCGGCGTTTTTCGGCGGTGAATGATGAGCGGGTTTCTCGTCCCACGTCACGCTAATAAGCCGACCTCCCGCTCAAGCGCGGCGTGGAGGAGGTCGGCCGCATTTACGGCGATGTGGGGCTCGGCCAGTTCCACCTTTCGCTGACGTTGCCCGTGGAACGGGGCGACTATCTCGCCGTGGAGGACGAGCTCCACGGCCGCGTGCTCTGCCAGCTGGACGACCTGCGTCGCAAGAGCGATCTCGACCTGGTCCACGCCGACCAGCTGGGGCGCGGGACGGAGACGGCGATCCACGAGAACCTGCTCGGCATGGTGCGCGTCATCGGGTACCGGGACGATCAGGGGATCGTCAAGCTCCCGACGGTGCCGTTCCGACCCGGCGCCAAGGTGTTCAGGGCCGAGGAGACGCTCATCGCCCAGGTGCTGGGCCTGGGGCGCCACTCCGCCGTCGGCGCGTACGTGGGGCTGCTCCGCGGCCATTCGCTGCGGATCGAGCTCGACATCAACCAGCTCGTGCAGCGGCACGTCAGCGTCCTGGCCAAGACCGGGGGCGGCAAGAGCTACCTATTGGGCGTGCTCATCGAAGAGCTGCTCCGGCACAAGGTCACGTGCATCATCATCGACCCGCACGGCGAGTACGGCTCGTTGCGGATCGCCGCCGAGAAGAACGGGGTCCACGGGCGATTCCAGGTCGAGACCCAGGGGTTCGCGCGGCAGGTGCAGGAGTACTCGCCGGACGTATCGCTCAACCCCTCGGCCCAGCCGCTCACGTTCTCGTTGCGCAACACCGAACCGCGCGATCTGTTGATCTTCATGGGCCTGACGAGCGTCAAGACGTTCCTGGCCCCCCTCAAGACCCTCCTCGAGGAGGTCGCGGCCACGAACCCGGATTTCTCGGTCAAGGACCTGGTCAAGGCCGCCGAGCGGGGGGAAGGAGCCGTCGCCGAGACCCTGCACGAACGGCTCGAGTACCTCGAGCAGACCAAGCTGCTCGGTCCGAAGGGGACCCCGCTCTCCGAGCTCGTCGTGAAGGGATCGGCCACCTTGATCAACCTGCGCGGCGTGGCCCCCGACGTCCAGGAGATGGTCGTCGCGCGGCTCGCGTCGACCCTCTTTGAGCAGCGCAAGAAGAACAAGATCCCCCCACTGTTCCTTGTCATCGAGGAAGCGCACAACTTCGCGCCCCAGCAAGGTCAGGCGACCTGCTCCCGGATCCTCAAGAACATCGCCAGCGAGGGGCGCAAGTTCGGCCTCGGGCTGTGCGTCGTGACCCAGCGCGCCGCCCGGATCGACAAGAGCGTGCTGTCCCAGTGCAACACCCAGCTGATCCTCCAGGTGACCAACCCGCTCGATCTCAAGGCGATCGCCCAGTCCATCGAGGGGCTGACCGACGGGATGACGGCGATGATCCAGTCGCTTCCCGTGGGTACCGCGCTCGTGACCGGCGGCGGCTACCACACGCCGCTGTTCTGCGAGGTCCGTCCGCGGGCCACCAAGCACGGGGGCGAATCGGTCCGGATCGTGGAGAACTAGGGCGGACCTAGCGCGCCGCGCCCAGCAGGTAGCGCGTGATGACGCGCACACCGAACGCCGTCGCACCGGCCCCCTGGTAGGCGGGCTGGTACTTGCGCGTCGTGAGCGTCGTGTACGCCGGACCGGCGATGTCGAGGTGGGCCCACGGGGTCTTTCCCACGAACGCCTCGAGGAAGGCGGCGCCCTGGAGGACGCCGGCCACGCTGATCTCGGTGGAGTTGCGGACGTCGGCGATCTCGCTCTTGACGAGCTCGCGGTGGTAATCCGTGAGGGGGAGCCGCCAGAGCGGCTCGCCCGTCGCCGCCGATGCGTCGAGCAGGCCCTGGGCCAGGCGGTCGTCGGGCGTGACCAGCGCCGCCGTGTCGTCGCCCAGCGCGATGACCTCCGCGCCGGTCAGCGTGGCGAGATCGATCACTTCGTCCGGGTGGAACTTCTCGACGGCGTAGGCGAGGGCATCCGATAGGACGACCCGGCCCTCCGCGTCCGTGTTGATCACCTCGATCGTCTTGCCGTTGTACGTGCGGATCACGTCGCCCGGGCGGTAGGCCGTGGCGCTCGGCAGGTTCTCGGCGCACGCCAGGATCCCCACGACGCGGGGAGGGACCTTGAGGAGGGCCGCGGCGCGCAGGATGCCGAGGACCGCACACGCACCGGACTTATCGAACTTCATGTAGGACATCGCCAGGCCGGGCTTGATCGAGATGCCGCCGGAATCGAACGTGATCCCCTTGCCGACGACCGCGACGGTGCGGCCGCCGCGGGCCCCGCCGGCGTACTCGACGACGATCATCCGGGGAGGGTGCGTGCTGCCGTTGCCGACCCCGAGGATCCCGCCGCAGTTCATCTCCGCGAGCTTGGTCTCGTCGAAGACGGTGACCTTCAGCCCCACCTCCTTGGCCAGCCGCCGCGCCTCTTCGGCGAGGCGTTCGGGAGTGGCGGTGTCCGCCGGGAGGTTGGCGATCTCCCGGGTCCACAGGACGGTCTCGACGATGGTGACCTGCTGGTCGACGGCGCGCCGCAGGGCCGCTTCCTCGCGGGAGAACTCGTCACCCAGGTGGACCGTGATCTCCTCGACGCCCCCACCGGTCTCCGTCGCTGCGCGGTAGCGCAGGAACTCGTAGCTGCCGAGCCCGCCCCCGTCGATGAGGGCACGGGAAGCGGCTTCCGTCGTCACGAGTTCCGTGACGAACGGCGCCAAGCGGTAGCCGACCGCGCGGGTGCCGCGGTTGCGCACCGCGCGCAGCCCCTCCGCCGCCGCCCGTCGGGCGATCTCGTGATTGTACGTGGCCCGCGGGCCGAGTCCCACCAGGACCAGTCGGCCGACCCCGTCGGGGCGGTGGAAGATCGTGATCTCGCCGCGCTTTCCGCGGACCTCTTTGCGCTTCCAGGCGGCGGTGAGCTGCTTGCCGGTCGCCGCATCCTCCTTGGAGAGGGTCGGGGGCAGCTCGTTGTCCTTCTCCCCCCGCAGGAACACACCACTGACGACAGCGTCCAAGCCGGCCGCGAGGGCCTCGCGGCGCTCCAGGCCGATCTTCATGCGCAGGCCATACGGCCCGGCGTTTAGAAGCTTGGGCGTAGCTTCTGGCGGTCGATGCGGATCCCGGTCGGGGTCAGCGCGAGCAGGTTCTTGGCGATCCCCGCCACGTCCCCGTTCGTGTCCTTGACGACGTTCTTGAGATCGAGGCTCATGCGGCGGACCGCGTTGGCGTCGTTGGCGATCGAGGTGTAGTCGATGATGACGATGTCTCCGCCGTAGGCGAGCTTGGAGACGTTGTGGAGGTCCTCCAGCCGGAGGATCTCGGCGAGCCGGACCGAGCCCTTGGCACCGGCGAGACCGGCCGCCTCGTCCTCGAACTGCATCGCGCCGAGGTCGATGAAGTTCCCTTCCTCCAAGGTCTCTGCTCCGTGATGCCGCCGAAGAAGGCCCCGCTTACCCATCATGGAAATTGTCCCCACTTCCGAGGAGTTTGGAGGGAGATTCGCCTTTTAAGCATGCCGTTGCACGGGTCGTGCGCGCGCGCTCCCGGGGGCCGCCGGGGGTGCCGCGATGCGCAATCGCAGCGTGACGCGGTAGACGTCATGGCCGTCCTTGCGACCCCACAGCGTCGCCGTTTCCTTGAGATCCGCCCCGAGCCGCGCCTTGATCAACCGGGCGATGGCGCGCGCGGCCAGGGTGTCGGTGACGTACACGTCCCACCCCTCGGGCAGCGGCTCCTTCCACGACAGCGCCTCACGCCACGGCCGCCGCATCTCCGGGAACAGCGCGTCCCACGTTGCCTGGAGCCGCGCCCGCCGATCGACGGCCGATTCGTTCGGTCCGTCGAGCGTGGCGCGCAGCTGGATGATGGCCGTATAGTAGCGACCGCTCTTGCGACTGCACGTCGGGCACGTCATGTGCTCGGTGCGCACGACCATCTTGACCGACCGGACCAGCTCCAGACCCCGGAAACTCAGTTCGACGGCGCCCTCGACGTCGCGTTGCATCCGGTTGCCACCGGTCTCGGTCCATTGGACGCGCCGGATGGCGACCTCCGGGTGGGGGACGAGGAGCGGCACGAGATCCTCGGAGGTGAGGCGCTCGCCGGCGTCGGTCGGCTCCCAGTGTGCCCGGATCAGGCGGGACCCGCAGGTGGGGCAGACCACCCGGATCGGGCGTTCCGGCGCGGTCACCAACGGGACGCGCTTGCTGAAACACTCGGCGCACTCCCCGTCGGTGAGCGGCACGTCGGTGCGGGCGCAGACGACGCAGAACTCCCCGTCCATCGGCGCGCCTACCCCCCGACGGTGAAGATCTCGGCGTGGGGTATGCCACCGAGCGTCCCGGCCCCGCCGGGGGAGACCAGGCCCTCCCGCTCGGCGGCGGCGAGCACCCGGGCGCCCAGCAGGTTGACGATCGTCGCCCGCCGGGCGGCGAGCACGAACTCCTCCTCGGAGACGCGCCGTTCGCCGTAGAACTGGGAGGTGATCGCCACGGTCCGGCCCGCGTTGCCGACCGGCAGCTGCTGGCCGAGCAGCTCCTCGTCGCACGCCGCGAGGACGATCTCGGAGCGGACCCGGTGGACCCGCATCACGATCCCGTCGGCCATCGATCCCTCCACCGACCATGCGGCGCGGGGGATATCAGGGCTACGCGCCCGGAACCCGCTCAGAACCGCATGAGCTGCCAGAGCCCGGGTCGGTGCTCCACGAGCTCGCCCTGGTTGCGCATCATCTGGAACAGCCCATCGACCCGTGCCTTGGGGATGCCCAGCTTCTCGGCCTCGGTCTCCAGGCGCTCGAAGGCGAACGTCCCGCCGCCTTCCTCCTGGAGACGCCGCATCAGGTCCTGGAGCAGGATGGTCCGCTCCCGCTGGCTGTGGCTGACGCCGGTCGTGACGACGTCGATGTCGATCTTCCCCTCCGAGGTCGAGATGCGCTTGAGGAACTTCTCGACGACCCGGATGGCCCGGTGCGCGTCCTCGACGCTGACCTGCGGCGAAAGCCGCGCGCGGGCCGCCGCCTCGCTCATCCGGACCAGCGCCTCGAGCTGGCGGGCGGTGATGGGCACGGGCGAATCCGGTTGCTCCCCGCCTTCGCGCACGGAGACGTAGAAATCCTCCAGCGCCTGTTGCGCCTCCGTCGTCAGGACCGGGCGGAAGTTCTTCCGGGCGAAGGCGATGTACTTGCGCAGGAAATCCGGCTCGAACGGGGCCCCCGACGCCGCCGGCGTGCCGCCGCTGACGAGCAGTGCGGAGCGTTCTTCGCCCTCCCGGTGGGATTGGAGGATCCGGTTGGCGAGAAAGCGGTCGCGCTTGGAGTTGGGCTTGTCCTGGATCGAGTAGATCACGTCGAACCGGGAGAGGAGGGTCGGGGGAAGGTCGATCTGCTCGGCCAGCGAGCGGTCCGGTGAGAACCTCCCCAGCTTCGGGTTCGCGGCGGCGAGGACCGGGCATCGGGCGTTGAGCGTCGCCGTGATCCCCGCCTTGGCGATCGAGACGGTCTGCTGTTCGAGCGCCTCGTGCATCGCCGACCGATCTTCGGGCGTCATCTTGTCGAGCTCGTCGATCACCGCGATGCCCCCGTCGGCCAGGACCAGCATCCCGGCCTCGAGCATCCAGCGGCCGCCCGCGAAGTCGTCCTTGACCGCGGCGGCCGTCAGCCCGGCGGCGGTCGCCCCCTTGCCGCTGGTGTAGATCCCACGGGGCGCGACGTCGGCGATGTACCGGAGGAGCTGGCTCTTCGCGGTGCCTGGGTCGCCCACGATCAGGATGTGGATGTCCCCGCGGGTCCGGACCCCGTCGGCATGGCGCTTTTCCACGCCGCCGAACAGTTGGAGCGCGATCGCCTCCTTCTCGTCCTCCATACCGTGGATCGTCGGCGCGAGGGAGAGTACGATCGAATCGACGACCGCCGGGTCGCCCTGGAACCGGCGGATCAGCCGCTCCTCGTCCTCGGAGATGGCGATCTCGTCGTACTCGCGCTGCTTGAACTCCATCGAGTTGCCCAGCACGAGCAGCTCGAACGTCGTCCCGCGGATCACGCCGGAGCGGGACGCCGTCGTCCGCTGTTGGCTCTTGAGCACGCCGTTGACGACGACGCGGTTGCCGGGGATGACCCGGCCGGCGAGGTCCTCGGTGAGCAGCACCGTCAGGCCCTGGGGGTGGGCCCCGCCCTTGAGCGACTCCGGGTTCTCCTGGATCTCGATACGCTGGGCGTCGAGGTACGTCGACTTGTCCGGGAGCAGCCGGAACCGCGTCCGCGGGACCGGTTTGCCGCAGTGGGGACATTCGAGCGGCTCGCGCATCACGGGCGACGTCGCCTCCTGCCCCTCGTGGATCTCGGCCCGGCAGGCGAGGCAGGAGAACACCGCGTCCTGGATCTGCGGGCGTACCTCCGTGACCTTGCGGACGATCCCGTCGAGCGCGAGGAACCGATTCAGGTCGCCTTCCCGGATCCCGCGGATCGTCCGGCGCGAGGTCGCCGGCAGCCCCGTGACCCGCAGCCGAAGGCCCTCGGCCTCCGGGCCGGCGACGGGGAGCAGCTCGAGCATCGCGCTCTGACCCGCCCGCAGGACCTCCTCCGGCTTTTCGAGGAGGACGTCGGCCAGGCCCGTCTCCGCGGCGTCGATGCGCGAAAACGGGACCTCGAGGGAACGCTCTTCGGGAAAACGGTCGGCGAGTTCGAGGATGCGGGGCCGCAGCTCCGCCTCTTCGAAGACCTGCACCCACTGGCCGGCGAGCTGGGGCGGCGCGGGCAGGGCGCGTGCGGCGACGACCATGCGAACTCTCCCTCCCTACGGGGCCAGCCGGTAGCGGTCCCGCGGAAATAGGCGTGCCTCCCGGACATTGCCGAGATTGGCCAGGCACGCGACGAACCGGTCGAGCCCGAACCCCCAGCCCCCGTGCGGGGGCACGCCGAAACGGAACGCTTCGAGGTATCCGGAGAAACCGGCCGGGTCGACCCCCGCGCGCTGCATGTTCTGCAGCAAGCGTTCGATCCGGTGCTCCCGTAGTCCCCCGCTCGCGAGCTCCATCCCGCGGTACTCCAGGTCGAAGTAGTCGACGTACGCCGGGTCGTCGTCCCGACGGCGGGCGTAGAAGGTCGCGGTCTTGAGCGAGCTCGGAAAATCGGTGATGAAGTAGAACGCCGCGCCGTGTTCCTTCTCGAGCAGGTCCCCGAGCCGCTTCTCATCCTCGGTGCCGAGGTCCTGGTGCTGTCCGCGCCGTCCCAGCAGTCCCTCGCACTCATCGAAGGAGATCCGCAGGAACGGGGCCTGGGCGGTCGGGAGGGCCGCCGCCAGGGAATTGCCGAGGGGAGCCAGGACCGTGCGCGCGTGCTGGATCGCGTCAAGGACGATCCCTTCGAGCGCGGTGCGCACCTCGTCGGCGTTCGCGACGAAGCCCATCTCCCCGTCAACGCTGGAGAACTCGGTGAGGTGCCGGATCGTGTCGGAAGGCTCGGCCCGGAACGCCGGGGCGATCTCGAAGACGCGTTCGAAACCGGCCCCGATGAGCATCTGCTTGTAGAGCTGGGGGCTCTGGGCGAGGAACGCGGGGGATTCGAAGTAGTCCACCGAGAACAGCGTGCCCCCGCCTTCGGCTCCCTGTCGGAGGAGCTTGGGGGTGTCGACCTCGAGGAATCCGCGCGACCGGAAGCCGTGCCGTAGGCCCTCGGCGAGCGCGGCGCGCAACTCGAAGATCGCGCGGACGGCCGGCTTTCTCAGGTCGATGACCCGGTGGTCGAGCCGCGTATCGAGCTCGGCCCCGACCTTGTCGACGACCCCGAGCGGAAGGGGGACCTCCGCCCGGCTCAGGACCTCGACCGCCGTCGGGACCAACTCGATCCCGCGGTGCGCGCGCTCGGAGCGCCGCACGGTCCCCTCGACCGTGACGACCGACTCGCGCGGGAGCTCGTTGAACAGCGTAAAGAGCGCCGGGTCCGCGACGCCCTTCTTGAGCGTCACCTGGGTCGTGCCGCTGCCGTCGCGCACCAGCGCGAACGCGACGCCGCCGAGCGCGCGATACTCCTCGAAATGGCCCCCGATCCGGACGGTCTCGCCGTCCAGCGGGGCGAGCTCACGCGCCAGCCGGCGCGGGGGCGACACGGGCTGGCACCTCCTGGCGGGCGAGGGCGGCCTGCACGAACTCGAGGTAGAGCGGGTGCGGGGCCTCGGGGCGGG
>JAKIWD010000121.1 GCA_022750205.1 Thermoplasmata archaeon | reverse complement strand
GACGAGCCGCCGCACCCGTTCGGACAAGTCGGGAGGCGACGCCATCGGTCGCCGAGCCGGGGCCGCTTTAAGACGGTTCGGCCCGCGAGCGTCGACGGAGCCCCGCGACCGGCGGGGGGAGGGCGTAGCGGGCCCGCTCGGCCGCAATCGCCTCCGCGAGCGTGAGTTCGCCGTGGAGCACCCGGCTCGCGACGGTCTTCGAGATCGTGAAGGAGCCCCCACTGCCCTCCCGGCTCATGCGTTGGACGTTCGTGATCTCGCCCGCCGTGACGGCGAGCCGAGGTTCGCCGTGGACCACCGGGCCGCTGCCCCCCGCGATCGCCCGCGCCGCCGTCGCGTCGCGGAGGCGCCGCTTCCCCTTGGGGGTGGTCCCTCGTTCGTCGATGAGCTCGACCGGGCGGTGCAGCGGGGCCAGGGAGGTCACGATCCGGTCGCGGGCGACTGGGTCGCCCCGCCCGACGCGGAATCGGATCGGGTGGCCGGGGAACCGCCGGCGGAGCAGCGAGCCGAATCGTCCGACGGCCTCGGGATTTTCCATGTTCCCCTCGGCGATCGGAAGCCCCGCGGCGAGCACCGCGTAGCCGGGGCGAGGGCCGGGGTCGATCCCGACGATGAGTTCGTCCGCAGATCCCCCGAGAGCGAGCGCGTGGCGAACGGCCGCGAGGAGCGCGGTCTTGTCCGACTCATCGACGACGGCGAGCACCCGCGGATGCCGAATCAGAGCGACTTCCTCCGGCGAGGTCAGGACCGCGGCGACCGCGGAAGGCAGTCGGTCCCCCGGCCAGACCGAGATACTGGGAACCCGAATCTCGCGCATCCACGCCACGAGATCGGCGTACAGCGCCGGGTTTCTCGTAGCGATGGCGACGCGCCGGTTCGGCAACGCACCGTCGACGGAGATATACGGCATATACTTTGGGGGGTCGTGGCGACTTGTCCTCAGTGCGCCCGCCCCGTCGACGACGGTGCGCTGTTCTGCGGGGAGTGCGGGCACACGATCCCCCAGGGTTCGGATCCAGCGCCGGCGCTTCCCGCAGTTTCCCCCCCGGTCCCGACGTACCTCACGCTTCCCCCGCCGCCCCCCGATTGGATCCCGCCCTCGATGCGCGGAGTTGCCCGCCACTGTGTCCGCTGCAACACCCTGATATCGGCGGTCGCGGTCGTTTGCCCGGTATGCCAGGCGCCGCAGCCGGGGGCCGCCGGGGCCGGCGGGGCCGCCGCACCGGTCGGATGATCCGGGTCGCCGGCGAGCGGGTCTCCGCGCTCTTCGCCCTCGCCGAGTCCGAGGCGCGCCGGCGACCGACGGGTCTCGCCGACCGGTACGTGCGACTCGCCCGGAAGGTCGGCATGCGCTACAACGTGCGACTCCTCCCCGAGTACCGCGAGCTGTACTGCCGAGGATGCTCGGCGTACTGGGTCGAGGGGCGGACCGTCCGAACGCGCCTTCGCAGCGGCCATCGGGTCCGAACGTGCCTCGTGTGCGGGCGCGTTCGCCGCGCGTCGATCGCGTCCGGGTCGACGGCCGCTCCGGACCTACCGACGTCCGCCGACCCGCCCATCGCCGAAGCCGTCTCCGCCGCGGTCGAGCTCGACTCCGACGAGGACGAGGCTTCGGGCGCGGGCGAAGAGGAATAACCCCGGAGGTGCACCCGGGGTCGAACGCCGGGGTGGCCGAGTGGCCAAAGGCGGCAGACTCAAGATCTGCTCTCGCAGGAGTTCCCAGGTTCAAATCCTGGCCCCGGCACCTCCGCCCGACGCGAACTGCCCGTCGATTCGCTAGTACACGCTCGACCGGTGAGCGAACCGAGTGAGGGTGATGACCGCGGCGTCGACTTGGTAGATTCCCCGGAAATCACCGACGCGCAGCCGCCACATCCCTCGGAGGCCACGAAGGGGGCGGGTATCGAGCCCGGGCCGCGCGCGTCGAGGATCCCTCGCCAATTCCGCAATCGCCGCGGCGAATCGCTCTTGGACGGGCCGCTCCCAGCCCCGGAACTCTTTCTCGGCGCTGCGGGTGAGCAGGATCCGTGCGGACGGCACGGGTTAGAGCTTGAGCTGCGCCTTGACACGGTCCCAGTCGACGGTCTCCTCCTCGCGGAGGCGGCGGAGGTGCTCCTGGATGAATCCCGCAGGGGGAATCTCGTCCATGAGGTCGTTGAGGACCTGGTCGAAGCTCGCCCCGCCGGCTTTGTATCCCCGCAACCGGCGGAGGGTGTCGGCCTTCACGGGGACCGTCGTCACCGCGCTCGCAATCAATGGTCTCAACGCTTTGCGTTAGCTTAACGGTAGCGGGGGCGGTGGTTGCAGATCGCGTGGCCCCTGCGGGAGCGGGCCGAGCCGGCGCCGGGCGAACCCCGAGCCCGAAATCGGGGGCGGCTCAACCGGGCCTAGGGCCGGATCCGAGCCGTTTTCGAACGATTGGCGCCACCCCGGTCCCCAGGAGTTCGATCGAGTGCATCATCTTCGCGTGCGCGACGGTCGATACGCCCATCTGGAATGTGATCCGGGAGATCCCGCCCAGGTCGGAGTTCACCGTGAGGATCTTTTTCGCCACGGACTCGACGTCGCCGACGAGGAGCGCCCCGTCGGGGCCGGTCTCCGCATCGAACCGCGCGCGGGTCGTAGGGGACCAGCCGCGCTCCTTCCCAATCTCCGTGAAGGTGTGCGCATAGCCCGGGAAGAAATCGTCGGCCGCCTTCTCGGCCGTGTCGCCGAGGAATCCGATCATGTGGAGCCCGACGCGCAGCGACTGGGGCGGGTGCCCGGCCCGTCGCCCGGCCTCCCGATACAGGTCGACGAGCTGGCGAAACCGCACCGGCGCGCCGCCGATGATGGCCACCATCAGGGGGAGTCCGAGCGTGCCGGCGCGAACGAACGAGGCGGGAGTCCCACCGACTCCGACCCAGATCGGCAGCGGGTCCTGGACCGGTCGCGGGTAGATCGCCTGGTCCCTCAGGGCCGGGCGGTGCTTACCGGACCAGGTCACGCGGGGATTCGCGCGAATCGCGAGCAAGAGGTCGAGCTTTGAGGCGAACAGCGAGTCGTAGTCGTCGAGGTCCAGGCCGAACAACGGGTAGGACTCGACGAACGAACCTCGGCCCGCGACAATCTCGGCCCGCCCGTTCGATATGAGGTCGAGGGTGGCGAACTCCTCGAAGACGCGGACCGGGTCCGCGGCGCTGAGGACCGTGACCGCGCTCGTGAGCCGGATGCGCTGGGTCCGTGCGGCGGCCGCCGCGAGGATCACCGACTGCGCGGAATCGAGGAACTTCGGGCGATGATGCTCGCCGATCCCGAAGACATCGAGGCCCACTCGGTCGGCGAACTCGATCTCCTCGAGGAGCTCGTGCATCCGCTCGACTGGCTTCGGCGGGCTGGTGCTCGACGGGTCCGCTATCGCCGCCGCGAAGCTGTCGACGCCGAGTTCCATCGCGAGTCGGATCGGGCACTCGAAGATTTGAGCACCGCGACTGGGGTAACGTCACGTTCACTGGCGGGCCCCCGACGGGGTCACGGCGCGGCCCGGCAAGGACGGATTCTTATATCGGCGAGTTCACCAGTCGGGCGATGCCGCACTCAAAGGGCGTCGGCAAGACCGACTCGATTCTCCCCGCTGGGACGAGGGCACCCGCATTCACCCTCCATACCACGCCCGATCAGTCGGTGTCGCTCCGCGACTTTCGTGGGCAGCCCGTCGTGATGGCGTTCTATCCGGCCGATTGGAGCCCAGTGTGCAGCGACCAGATGGCGCTCTACGCCCAGGTCATGCCCGAGTTCAAGAAGTTCCACGCTGAGGTCCTCGGGATCTCCGTTGACGGCATCTGGTCGCACCTGGCCTTCGCCAAGGACCGGAAATTGAACTTCCCGCTCCTGTCCGATTTCGAGCCGAAGGGGGCCGTGTCGCAGTTGTACGGGGCGTACAACCCCCGCATCGGCGAGTCCGAGCGCGCCTTGTTCGTCATCGATGCCGACGGCGTGATCCGGTGGAGCTTGCTCTCTCCCGATGGGATCAATCCCGGGGCCGACGGCATCCTCGCGGCGCTCGAGTCCCTCTAGCCGGGTCGACGGACGGAGGGAGCCGACTTGCCCGCCAACTACCAACCTCCCCGTCTCTCGATTCCCGTCCGGGCCGAGGACCACTCCGAGGGCCCGGTCGATGCCCCGATCGTGCTGGTGGAGTTCGGGGACTACCAGTGCCCTCACTGTGGCGCCGCCTATCCGGTCGTTCAGAAGGTCCAGAAGAAGCTCGGGTCCGAACTTCGGTTTGTGTTCCGCAACTTCCCCCTCACCTACGCGCATCCGCAGGCGCTCTGGGCGGCGGAGACCGTCGAGGCGGCCGGAGCGCAGGGCAAGTACTGGGAGATGCACGATTTCGTCTTCGAGCACCAGCCGTCCCTCGGGCAGCCAACGATCTTCCTCGACGAGGCGAAGCGGTGGGGGCTCGACGCGAAGCGTATCGAGAAGGAGGTCGCCGCTCACGTCCACCTGGCCCGGATCCAGGAGGACTACTCCGGCGGCATCCGAAGCGGAGTGAACGGGACGCCGACGTTCTTCATTCAGGGCGTTCGGTACGACGGACCGCCCGATGTCACCCCGCTCGTCGCCGCCCTCGAATCGTCGGCGAAGCCGACACGGCGCAAGTAGCGGCGCCGGCCCATCGACCGCTGGGCGGTCGACCGGCTCACTTCGGGACGGTGCTCTTGAGCGCCTCGAGGAGCGGCAGGAACTCGTACTTCCCTACGTGGAGCGTCCCGTTCACGAAGAACGTCGGCGTGTCCCCCACTCCGTCGTCCTCCGCGAGGTCAATGTCGTCCGCGACGCGCCGGGCGGCGTCGCCGTTCGCGAGGTCCCGCTCGTAGTGCGCCATCTCCACCGGGAGGCCGCGCGCGATCTCCCGGATCTCGGCGTCGCCGAGCTCGTCCTGATGGTCGAACAGTCGGTCGTGCATGAGCCAGAACTTCCCTTGCATGCCGGCGGCCTCCGCCGCCTCGGCGGCCGGCCGGGAGCGGGGGTGGAGGTGGGGCTGGGGGAAGTTCCGGAACGCGAAACACAGGTCGTCGCCGAGCTCCCGCACCAGTTCGCGCACGGTGCCAACGACGTGCCGGCAGTGGGGGGCATCGTACTCGCCGTATTCGACCAGTTTGTAGCGGGCGCTGAGCGGGCCGAGGACGTGGTCCCGCTCCTCGATTGGCAGGGACAACTCAGGAAGTTCTTCGGGCATGGTCGGTCATCTGCGGAGCGCGCCGTGGGATGACACTTTCGGATTCGCGGAACGCGCGCGTCCGAAGGATAGTTCAACCGGGGAGCCCCATGTGAACCCCGGCATGACCCAAGGTGGACCCGTCGGAGGGCGAGAAGCGCCCGCCCAGCGTCGAATTCGTCGGCGGACCCTGGTCGTAGTGCTCGCGGTGATTGGCCTGATCGCGGTTGCCGGCAGCTGGGAACTCTACATCCAACTGAGCAGACCTTCGGGAGGGTGCGGTGCTCCGCCGGGCGGAAACACACCGTTGGGCGGCTCCTCGTTCGCCATCGGTAGCGCAACTCCAGCGGGCGGGCCCGGGAACCATTCCTACACCATGGCGGTCAATCCGAGCGATCGAGACCAGTGGGTCTACCTCGCCTTCCAGGTCGTTGACTCGCGGGGATCGAACCTCACGCCAGGATCGGGTTGGAGTGTGGTGGCGTTCGGGGTGTCGGGCCAGCTCATCGCCAACTACTCATTCCAGACGCAGACCTGGAGTTCGGGCGCGACGGTTCTGATGACGAGCGGCGAGTCCATGTCGCTCCGCCTGGGGAGTTCGGACCTTCACGGCCTGGGGGACAAATTGGTCGTGGAAATCTCGAATCCCAACCCGTGTACGTTCAGCGGCGGATCGGTCTCCGCCCCCCTCCCATAGTCGACCGATGGATACCCTCCAGGGCTGCTCGATCGCGGCGCGAGTCAGGCTATCGGGGTCGCGAACGTGGGGATGTATCCCGCTGGGAGTGTGCCCACGATGGGGATGGAGTGCCCGCACGAGCGGCAGCAATTTCCGGGTCCCAGAGCCCAGTCCTGGATCGTGAAGCCGTAGCGCCGGACCGCCATCACGCCGCACGCGGGACAGTACGTGTGTTCCAGCTTGTGCCCCCACACGTTCCCGAGGTACACGTACTCGAGCTCCTCCTCCTTCGCGATCGCATGCAGCGCCTCGAGCGTCTTGATCGGGGTGACCGGCAGGTCGAGCATCCGGGAGTCGGGATGCCATCGGAGAAGATGGAACGGCGTCGATGGACCG
>JAKIWD010000094.1 GCA_022750205.1 Thermoplasmata archaeon | reverse complement strand
CACCGCCCCGGGGAGCGTGCGCGCAGTTGACGGTGGGGGTATTCCACTCCGCGGTCACCTCTTGGATCGTCCCGTAGGACGTGTTGGCGATGGTGTTGACGAACCCAGCCCAGTTGCTGCTGGTCGTGTGGGTGACCGCTCCTCGTACGGAGGAGTGGATCGCGTGGGTGATCGCCACGAGGTTCGGTCGGGCACTGTCGGCGGAGGCGTGCGCTCGGGTCGATGGGTGCACGGCCGTCGGCGCAAAGGCAACCGTCGCTGCGAGTCCCACTCCCAGGATCATCACAACGGCGATGGTCAACGCGAGGGCGGCGTTCGTTCGGCGATGGGGTTCCATGCGTCCGAGATGGAGTTCGGGTATTTGGAGACCGGTCGCGCGCGCGCGCTCGTGCAGCTTCCCGACGGAGTTTCGGTAGTTCACCGAAGTCGCACAAGTTCGCACGGAGCGCGAACGCCGGACGAAGGGGGGCGACCGCCGTCGGGGTCGAACTACCAGTCCAGCGGGGACCGCAGGTCGGTGCCGTGATCGAGCACCGACTTCAGGTTCGTCAGGAAGTACGCCCACCGAGCCGAGCACTCGGCGAAGTGAGCGGGATCTCGGAACCCGGAGTGCTGGAGAGCGAGCACCGTGCCGGTTCCCTTCTTCGTGAGCACGAACAGCACACGGGTCTTCGCGAGCCTGCCGTTCGGGAGCGTGTCGAGCCAGAGGAATCCGACGGCCCGGTTCTCCTCGAATCGGAAGATCGAGCTGTCCATTTGGTATCCGCCGCTCCAGGTGAACGAGAACGCGCCCCGGACCCTCGGCGCGACGTTCGCCTCCGAGAGGAACCAACGCACGAGGATCTTCGGCTCGGTCAGGCCACAGAACACCTTGGCCGGGGGTGCCGCGAAGTGGTACCGTTGCTTCGCGACGAACCTCGTCGCCATGGTCCGCCACGAGCCGCTGCGGGGGCATGGGTCTTCGCGCGATTCGAGCTCCGCCGCCGGGCGCCCGGCGGCACCCTAGCGGGGTTGGGAACGAAGTCGAACTCCCTCGGGACCATCCTCGGTGATTCCGGCCCGGGAGCAATACTCGAGGGTCCGGTTGAGGCCGGCGAGAGACATTCTGTGGCCGTGCGCGTCCAGCTCCTTCAGGATCTGACGACGGCGGATGGGGCCGCCGGCCTTTCGGACGATCTCGACGACGGCATTCGCCGCTCCTTTGGGAATGTCATCGGGCGTCGAGGAATCCACGGGCCCCCCACGGGGTTGCACCGCCTGGACCGGACGCCCGTCGATAACGATGCCGCGGATCGGCGCGTCGAGGGCGTCGGGGACGACCGCACCGGGAGTCGGCGTCGCGAACGACTTATCAGGCATTGCCGGCGTCGCGGGGTCGATGAAAGCCTTGGGCCTAGTTCTCGCCGCGACGGTCGCGATCCTGCTCCTCGCCGTCGTTCCAATCGCCTCCGCGGCCCCGTCCAATTCGACCGGTACCGCCACCTCGTGTGGGACCCTCACCTCTTGCCACTTCACCTTCACGAGCGGGAACTTGACCGGGTGGGCCAACACCTACTCCGGCTCCGTCCAGTTCCAACTGCCCGGCGAAGCCAACGTCACTGCGAACGGCCACTACAGCGTCAGCGTCGTGAACGTCTCCGGGACGACGGACCATGTGCTCGGGACCATCGTGGCCATCGACGCGAATTCGGGGAAGGTCGTGTTCGGGTCGACGGACACGAACATCACGGTCACCGTTCACTGCAGCCACACCGGATGCGGTACCACCTACCACCTGCTGAACGGCACGATGCGGCTTCGAGTCACCAACACCGACGGGACCTCGACGGCGGTCGCCTGCTCGCCCTCGAGCTTCTCAGCGGGGAGCTCCACCCGATGCACCGCGACCGTGACGGACCTGGCGAACCACTCGGTGCTGCCGAGCGGGTCCATCCAGTTCAGCACCTTCTCGGGTCTGGGTGCGCTCGGGACGTTCTCGCACCACGGCGCGTGTACCCTCGTGTCCGGGAGTTGTTCGGTCCGGTTCACGGCGGGAGACGAAACCGTCGGATCGTTCCAAGTGTACGGGACGTACCACCCGCTGCAGACGTTCTACAAGAGCGTCGGTAGCGCCCCCATCACCGTCAACGGGAACTAGAGGAGCGCGGCTCCGCACGGGCGGAGTCGCTCTTCTTCGACCGAGGGGGCGGGGAGTATTTCTCCGTCCATTCGTCGGAAAGCCGGTCCCGCCGGGGCCGGTACACCTCGTCGTAGAACCGCTGCCGGGACTCGAGCGTGGCACGGTCGAACTCTCCGACGACGTGCATGGCCTCCTCCCAGGCTGCGTGGAAGTTCTCGGGATTCGTGAATCGCGAGGTGACGGCCCGCTCGAACTCCTCGGGGGTCTGGGCCCGGTCGCCGATCACGAACGTGATCCCCGGGGCGTTCGGGTCCCGAAACGCCTCGTCATCGCCCAATCGATACACCTCGCGCGACGGAGACCTCGCGGTCGCCTTCGGGGCCTCTTCGACGTCCGACGAGCCCCCTCGGAAGCCCTGTTTCGCCGCGGCGTAGAAGATGGCGCGATTCAACCCCCACGAGAAGGCGGCGTCCCGCGGAAGCCCGAGGGACTTCGCCCGCGCGGCCTGGAGCATCGACATCACTACGAACCGCGTGACGCGTCCCTGATTCCGTACCACGGGTCCCGCCCGTCCGTCAGGACTCGGATGCGAGTGCGGGCAACGGGAATATCGCTTTCGCGGGCGTGGATTGACCCGACGCGCCCCCGTGGGCGATTCGCCGCCGCGGCGTCGTCCTCCAATCGGCCGTCATCGACCCAAGGGTCGGCGAGGCCGGGCCCCCTCGGACCGAGCCGCGGATCACATCGGCGGGAAATTCTGCCACGCCATGAGCAGGTTCCCCTCGGAGTCCTTGAACAACGCCACCGCGCCGAAATTGTCGAAGGCGATCGGTCCCTCGATCTTCGTCTCCGGGCTCATCTTGGACGCCTTCTCGAACTTGACGCCGCGCTTCTGGAGCTTGGCGACGTACTTCCGAACGTCCTTCACCAAGAGGGTATGGTAGGCGAGCTGGCGCTTCTCCCGGGATTCGGGGACGATGAACCACAGGTCCGCGCCACCGACCTTCATCGAGGCCCACATGTCCTTCATCTCGCCGGTCCCCCGGTAGAGCAGCTTTCCCCCCAGCGCCTTGGTGTAGAACTTGATGGCGCGGTTCATCTTTCGGATCGGGATCATGCTCACGAACGTCGCTTCCGCTGCCATTTTCTATCCACCACGCGCGGGCCGTATGGCCCGACGTAGCCGGGAGCTATCGCGGGCGGCTTAACTAGGTTCCCCGGGGAGCACCTTCGTCCGGACCAATTGGGGGTCGGACCGCCGCACGGCCAGGAGGGGACCGTTCCGCCGGACCCGCAGGTCGGGCTGCGGCTCTGAGGAGCGCTGGGCAGTCGGTGAAATCCGAGCTCGCCCGCTTCGCCTCGACGCTCGGACGGCATCGCCTGAGCTTTGGCGCCATGTGGACTCGAAGGCGCGGCGATGAGGGCGATGGTCTGGACGCGGTACGGGCCGCCGGAGGTCCTTCAGCCTCAGGAGGTGGCGACGCCCAAGCCTAGGGCGGGGGAGGTTCTCGTCCGGATCCGCGCCACGACGGTGTCGGCGGGGGATTGTGAGCTGCGGGGCCTCCGCGTCTCGCTCGGTCTCCGGATCCTGTTCCGAACGATGTTCGGTTTCACCCGGCCGAGGCGGCGAATCCTTGGCCAGGAGTTTGCCGGAGACGTGGCGGCAACCGGACCAGGGGTGACCTTGTTCCGCGTGGGGGACCCCGTCTTCGGGACGACCGGCTTCGGATTCGGAGCCTACGCGGAGTACGTCCGTGTTCCGGAGCGCTCGCGCGGCGCGGCGCTGGCGATGCGGCCGGCGAACATGGACTTCGAGGAAGCGGCTGCGGTGCCGACCGGGGCGCTCGAAGCCCTCCATTTCCTGCGGCGTGCGGGCCCCCTCCAGGGACGCAGCGTTCTCATCAACGGGGCGGGAGGCGGGATTGGTCTATTCGCGGTTCAGCTGGCGAAGTACTTCGGCGCCGACGTGACCGCGGTGGACTCGACGGGGAAGCTCGACCTCCTCCGTTCCGTCGGGGCCGACCACGTTCTCGACTACACCCGCGAGGATTTCACGAAACGCGGAGACACCTACGACGTCGTCTACGATTCGGTCGGCAAGGGTTCGGTTCCCGAGACGTTCGCGGTGATCCGCAATGGTGGTCGGTATCTGGTGGGCAACGCGACAGTTTCCACGAAGCTGCGAGCGTACCCGAGGTCGAAGGGCGGCGGGAAGCAACTGCTGTTCGGGGCGGCCTCCCAGACTTCGGAAGAACTGGACTTCCTCCGACAGCTCATCGAGGCGGGGCAGCTCCGGGCGGTGATCGACCGGAGGTTTCGGTTGGAAGAGCTCCCCGAGGCGCACCGGTACTTCGAGTCGGGGCGGACACGCGGCCGCGTCGTCATCACGGTCTGAGCCGACCTCCGTCGCGCCGGCGCGCGAACCCGCCGTGGGGAAGTGGTTCAATGCAGGGAGACGGGCTGCGCCGGCACGAGATCCCGCTCCACGACCACGGCCGTGCCATACGCGAGGACCTCCGTCATGGCCGTACCCATCTCCGACGTATCGAAGCCGACCGAGACGACCGCGTTCGCTCCCAGGCTCTTCGCGTGCTCCGCGAGGCGCTCCATGGCCTGGTGGCGCACCTGCTCCAGCAGCCGCGTGTAGACTTTGATCTCCCCGCCGCCCCAGGCGCGGAAGAAGGCCCAGATGTTCTGCCCCAAGCCCCGAGACCGTACGATCAATCCGAAGGTCGTCCCAATGACCCGGGTAACATGGTAGCCGGACACGAACGGCGTGGTCACGATCAGGATGTCCGTCGGGGGGGCGAATGGCTCCGGGGACTCCGGCGGAAGCGCGCTCATCGACGGTCGAGTTCGACGGGGAAATTGAACCTGACGGGGCGTGGACTATGCGATGGCCTCGATGGCGGCACCCTCACTCCGTGGAAAAGGTCGGTCGAACTCCGGCCCTGGAAGAAGTGCGACCCCATCCGCAGGGCGGAGGGGGAAAGGTCCTCAGGACGCCGGGCGACCGTCCCGTCAGGCAGTCGTCGTGCCGCCCCGCTTCGCTCCCGGCCGCCGCGACCTCGCCGCCGGGGGCGCGGCTGCTCGGGGAGGGGCGGGAGCCGACTTCGCGGCAGGATCGCCGCGGGCGGTCGCAACGACCGCGAGGCCGTAGTCCAACAGCTTGCGCGCGGATTCGGGCGAACGGCTCTCGGCGTACACCCGGCAGATCGGCTCGGTCCCAGAGGGGCGCACGAGGATCCAACCGTCGGAGAAGAACGCCTTGACGCCGTCAATGGCGACGATGCGGACCGCGTCGCTCTCGAGTCGGTCGTGGACACGGGCCATGACCGCGGGAACCTCGCCTTTGGCGAGCGAGACTTTCGTCTTCAGGACCGAGTAGCGCGGAAGGTCGTCGACCAAGGCCGAGAGAGGGCGGATCGACTGCGCGAGCATCGCGATCATCCGGGCCGAGCTCATCGGACCGTCGCGGGCGACCTGGTGTTCGGGCCAGTAGTAGCCGCCGTTCTCCTCGCCGCCGAAGGCGGCGTGGTGAGCGCGGATCCCCTCCGCGACCGGGAGCGACCCCGAGCGAGTGATCAGGAGCTCTCCGCCCTCGGCTCGCACCACATCTTCCACGACCGACGAGGAGGTGACGCTCGTGACGATGGTGCGACCCTTACGTTCCCGCAGGCGCTCCTGGGCGAACAGCGCGAGCGCGGCCTCTCCCGGCACGAACCGGCCGAGCTCGTCGAAGAAGGCGACCCGGTCGGAATCCCCGTCGTGGGCGATCCCGAGGTGCGCGCCGAACTCGACCACGGCCTTCCGGAGCGCCCAGAGGTTCTCCTCCGTCGGCTCGGACGGTCGGCCGGGGAAATGTCCGTCGGGGCTGGCGTTGAGCGTGATCACTCGGCACCCGAGACGGCGGAGGAGCTCGGGGCTCGTCACGGCGCTGGTGCCGTTCCCGGCGTCGAGCACGACGAGAGGGTTCCACCGGCGAACCCGGTCGTTGGAGGCGTGCCGGAGGATCGAGCGGATGTATCGGTCCGTCCCCTCTCCGTCGACCCGCAGGTCCCCGACGCGGTCCCAGACGCTCTCGCCGAACTCGCGGAGATGGACGGACCGCTCGATGATCCGCTCGACCTCGCGCGGGATCTCGAGCCCCTCCGGGCCGGTGACCTTGATCCCGTTGAACTCGTTCGGATTGTGCGACGCCGTGATCGTGAGGCCGAGGCGCGCCCCGAGCGCTTGCATGTTGAACTGGAGGCACGGGGTCGGCATCGGACCCATCTCGCGCACTCCGACACCGTGCATCATCAGCCCCCCGGCGAGGATGCGCGCCATCGCCTCGCTGGACACTCGGAAATCGCGCGCGATCAAGACCTCGCCCTGCCCGCCGAGATACGTCCCGACCGCTGAGGCGACCGAGGCGAGGAACGGCGGCGTCATCTCCCGTCCGACGACCATGCGGATCCCGTCGGTGCCGAACAATCGGGGGGCTTCGACGGAGTTCGTCGCGGGGCTCGAGTCGAATTGCTGGATCTGCGTCGCCATGGTGCTACCTTTGCGAATTGGAGGGTGAGGCTCGGAACGGCGGGGGCGTGCGGCCGCCGAGGGACTCGGGGTCCCAGCCGGTCGACACGGTCAGGCGGGGTCGGATCGAGGCGCCGACGGCGTCGGCGTTCGCCCCGAGGACCGCGCGCTCCTTGCGGCCCCACGACGAATCGAGGGCCGCGCCGAGAATCGTCCACGAGCTCGGCCGGGGGATCAGCGGCTGGCGGCTGGTTGCGGGCTCCCCGGAGAGGCTCGCTTGTCGACCCGCGGAGCGCCCCTCGGCGGGACTCGCTGCGCCCCCGAGCGACACGACCCACGGCTGCCCAGGTACAGAGACGGTGACGTCGGGCAGGCTCCCGGTGGGGTGGGTCGCGTCCGGAAGGCTCACGATGACGGGTCGGTGGGACCGAAAATTGGTCGCGTTCGCCCAAACGGGAGGAACGGTCGCGCCGTCGGGCCGACCGCCATCCCACACGTCGAGCTGGACCGAGTACGGACCCGGGGGAAGGGCGCGAACCAGGCCGGCGGCCTCACGCCGCCGCCTCGACGAGCTGGTCACGACCAGAAGCCCCGGGTCCAGAGTGAGGAGGATCGCCGCAAGGGCGGGGAGCGTCACCCCCAGCGGATCCCGGTTGGTGGAGGACGGACGCGGGCGAATCCAACCGGCAGGGTCGGGTGGAATCGAGCGGTCGCCGCGCCAACCGGAATGGCGAAGGATCGACAGAAGGATCCGAGCCCCGTCGCGGACGGCGTGCAGCTTGGCGACGCCGACCCGGACCCGGTAGGTGACGGGGATCTGGCAGACCCGCAGGTGCTGGCGGAACGATTTCACGAAGATCTCCGACTCAATTTCGAAGCCCGTCGATTCGAGGCCGAGGGAGGCAACGACCTCGGTGCGCAGGCCCCAGAATCCGCTGCAGACGTCGAGGATCGGTCCGCGCCCGGACTTGGCCGCGCAGAACCCGAGGAGCCCGTTGCCGGCCCTGTGGACAAACGTCCGCTGGCTCGAGCGTGCCGCGTGGTCCGGGCGGCGGACGCCGATGACCAGGTCGAACCCTTCGTCCAGAAGCCGGAACAGGGCCGGTAGGCGCTCCGTTGGATAGGTCGCGTCGGCGTCCAGCACCCCGACGGTCCGGTAGCCGTGCTCGACGGCCCAAGCGAGGCCGTCGCGGACGGCGGCGCCCTTGCCGCGGCCCGTTTGTCGCAGGACCTGGCAACCGGATTCGCGAGCGATCTCCACCGTGGCGTCTGTGGAGCCGCCGTCGATCACGAGGACCGGGGGCCGCAGCCCGTCCGGGAAGACCGCCTGCGTCCGGTACTCGCTGAGCGTTGCCCGAATCCCGTCCTCCTCATTCAGGGTCGGAAGGAGAACGAGGCGGGGCCCGCCGGGGAGGTTGGCCGGCGGCTCCGGAGCGGCGGGAATCGTCGGCACTGGCGCTGCTTGGGACAGTCAGTATAAGCACGCCCCCTTAACCGGAATCAAGCGTCCCGGCCGACGGAAAGTCGAGTGCGCCCTCCGGCCAATGCGCAGCCGACCGGGTAGCCGGGGACGTCGGGAACTCCCAGGGGAGTCGATGCGTCGAAT
>JAKIWD010000172.1 GCA_022750205.1 Thermoplasmata archaeon | reverse complement strand
TGATGAGCTCGCCGAAGATCTTCGGGACATTACCCCGGTTGATTTCGTCGATGAGGAGCAGATAGGGACGCGGGTCTTTCGAAGCGGCTTGGCAGATGCGCTTGAAGATCCCGTCGCGCAACTCGAGCTCGAGCCCACCCCGGCCATCGGTCGGTCGCGGCTTATAGCCCTCCACGAAGTCCTCGTAGGAGTACGAGGGGTGGAAGGTGATCATGCTGAGCTGGGGGACGCCGCCGCCTGTGCGGGTGGTGGAGAGGATGCGTTCGCGCTCGGCGAGAGCTACGCGGTCGCCCAGGATCCAGGAGGCCTCAGGAGCGCCGGCTCGGCTGAGCAACCACCAGACGACGAAGCGCCGTGCGGCGTACGTCTTCCCGGTGCCCGGAGGGCCGTAGAGGACAACCTGACCCCGCCGCTGCAGGCTCGAGAGGATCTCCGGGAGCACGGGCTCTGGGCTGACCGCCGGGCGTGATACAGCCCGCTCGCCGTCTGTGGCCCCTGGCGCGATGATCCGCTGGTAGAGGTCACCTGGCACTTTCGCGACGGTGGAGCCGAACCACGAGGTTACCGGTGGGTCCAGCGTTCGCTCAGTGGTGTCGGTCCACCGCACCGACACGGTGTGCTTGTAGACCTCGCGCTCCGGGCGCCAGACGTACCCCGGATCGATCACCGTGCCGATTCCGACGACCTGACTCGTGCCCCGGTTGGCGATCACGGTGTCGCCTGGCTCGAGTTCACGGAACGTCCAGACCTCATTCGCCTTCACGGAGAGCTTGGACTTGTTCCCGCGGTACAACTCCGAGAACTGGTCGTCGAATGCCTTGCGGAACTCTTCTTGGCCGGCGTATTGCGACAGGTCGCCGAGTTCGTCCCAGCCGATGCAGATGTAACCGTTCTGGCGGCACTCGTCCCAGTACGCGGCGCGCTCACCGGGAGCGACCTTAACCATGAGGTGAGCCTTGCGCGGGTCGGCCCATTCGTAGAGGAAGGTCGAGATCTCGTGGGGCATCCACCCCTCGAACTCCGGTCGTTCGCGGATCAGCTGCAGCAGGGCGCGATTGGCCTCGACCGTGCCGCGTTGCCCGACGGATCCACCGAGCACTGCGATGAAATGCGCCAAGTGGGCGGAGGAATTGATCGGGAGCATCTCGTCGGGGAAGTACACATACAGCGCCTTGGTACGCAGCGCCGCCGCCGACCGGATGGGCCGCAGGTTGTCGATCGCCTCGAAATCGCCCGCGCGGGCGAGCTGGAACGCTTCGACGAACGCACCGCGCACCGCCTCCCATGCAGCTTCGACGCTCGGGTAGCTGTCGTCGTAATACCAGTCGCCGGTCGCCTTGCGGTAGATGGCATGCTTCCTCGCCGAACCGCCGCGGATTGAGCACAGGGCCTCCGACTCGAACTCCATGACGTAGCAGAAGTTGTCGTGATCCGGACCGCCCAGCGCATAGCGCTCCAGCGGAAGCGTGGGCCATTGTTCGATGGGGAACCGCGCGACAATCGACCTGCGCAGCTCCTCCGCCCTTTCCGCGGCGCGTCGCGCAGCATCGCGATCGAACGCCTCAAGAGCGTCCTCGAGGTTGCTGACGGTGTCGACGTCGGCGACCGTGGAGACCGGGTCGGGCACCTCAAGGCCTGCCTCATCCCGGAGCAGAGCCGTGACACCGGCGGAAAACGCGTGGCTAAAGGGGCTTCGCGGGACAGCGGTCGCCGCCGCACGGATGGCGGCGGCGTGCGCCGACGCGGCCCACTCGGCAACCGATTCCATCGCCTCTGGCGGGAACGTCAGCTCCACAAGATTGTCGAGCGTCGCGACGTCGAACGGTTCGATGGTGACGCCGTCAAGGCGATCAGTCGAGGGTAGGCCCGTCTGATCCGCCACGAGGTGGACCGTCCTCGGCTCGAATGTGAGCACGTAGACCCGGCCCACGTTGAGCCTGATCTTCCGGCGGAAAAGCGTCGTTGACCACGACATATGGGAGACCCCGTCGGCGAGTTGAATCGACGCGGCGGTCTGAGCTAGGCACGCCTCCCGGACGGCATCATCGGGGTACATCGCCTCGAGGATCGCGCGGGCCGTTTCAGGATCGCTCCGATCGAAGGCGGCTCTCGGGGCGGGCTCGTCTTTCGCGGGCCGTGACTGCCTCCACTCCTGGTACAGCGCTCTGGCGGCCTGCTGCAAGCTGATGGCGTCGGGGTATTCTCCGATCGCCTCCCTACCCTCGGCGGTGAGCGTCCAGACGCCGCCCTGCCGCTTCAGCCAGCCAGCCTTCGTGGCTGGGATGAGGCTGAAGTACGCTTCCCGCTCGAACTTCCGCGCCGGACCTCCAGCAATGGGGACGAGTTCCTCAGGGCCCAGCTGAAGCCGCTTCACCAGTTCGTCGAAGAGCTCCTTGACAGGAAGCGAGCCGTTCTCCTGCTCAGCGAGCGTGGTCAGAACCCCCTGTACCAGTCGGCCCCGACGCCGTTGCCGTGGAGTTGCGCCGTTCCCGGATCCATCATTCATTCCGTCCCCTCACTCAGCGTCGAGGATGGTACGACCGCGGGCTCGGTATCGTTCGGGCAGAAACTCAATCGGGTCCGTGAGGCCAGATGCCGTGTGAATTGTCCCTGCACCAAGGTATCCCCGACCTGATCCATCAAGATTTGTCCGCACTGAAACGCCTACCTGCTTGTACTAATCGGCGACGTTACGCGAGCGGCGCAGAACTGGCCCACACGCGCTCGAAGCTATCAAGATACAGAGTCGCCATGTCACCACTATCTGTCC
>JAKIWD010000092.1 GCA_022750205.1 Thermoplasmata archaeon | reverse complement strand
CGTCCCAGAAGGGGCGCGTCTTCCGAGGTCTCACCCGCGCCGGGACCGACGGCCGCGGCCTACGCTGGAGCGGGAAAGGGACCGAACGCATGCGGCCCTCGCGGACGCGCAACCGCCGAGACACCCGCCGCACGCAGGTCAAGGTCATCCCGTAGCGGTCAGCCGGGCGCCGGCCGCACGAAGTGCTCGAGCGGAGCTCCGATACGTTCCGCGGTCCTGCGCGCCCAGCCGGCGAGCCCCTCCACGTGAGCCAGTTCGCCGTGGAGCAGCTTGCCGAGCTTGCGGCGGAACTCGAGGTCGACATGCCCCGGTCCGGGCGCGAGCAGCTCGCGGAGGCGCTGGGCGAGGTGGCCCCCCTCGAGGTCCCAATCGGTGAGCACGATCACCGTCCCCGGTGGGCTCCCCAGCTCCTGGGCGAGCTGACTGAGCGTCCGACCGTGGTGGACCAGCACGACCGGTCCCGGGAGACCCAGCTGTCGGACCGACGACCGATCGCGCTCGCCCTCGACGACAACGGTCGCTCCGGGCCGTGCACTCGCCACGCACAACTCCTCCCACAGTTCGAGGAACTCCGGCCACGCCTCGCGTCGATCGCGTGGAGTGCGCATTGGAGCCTCGATTCGAGAAATTGACGGAGCAGCGACCGGTAGCTCTCCAGACGCCACAACGCCTATAGAGTCCCCGCCCCGTTCGGCGACTCCCGATGCCCGACCACTACAGTCTGCTCCTCGACTGGCGCCGCGCCGAGACCTCGGCCCGGGGACTCTCGAAGTTGCCGCACGATTTCTTCGAGGCGACGCAGGCCTACCTCGCCGAGGCGCGCCGCGTGTACGAGAGCGAGCTCCGCGAGAACCCCTCGGGCAAGAAGGGCGAGGTGGCGCGCCAGACGTACCATCGTGCCTCCCAGATCGCGCGGGACATCGTCGAGGCCCGCATGTCCAAAGTGCTCTCCCAGGCGTTCCAGTCGAGCGTCGGGGGGAGTCGGGAACTACCGAACGCGCTGGCCGGGGAGCGGGCGTTGTTCGAGTCGCTGAGCGAGCGTCTGCGCGGCCACCGTCAGGTCGTAGCGCCGTACCTCGAATCCACCTCTCCCGCGCCGGCGGGCGCTGCCCCGATGGCGACCCCTGTCGCCCCGGTGATGTCCCCGAGGACAGGGCCAACGGGAGTCGCCTCGGGGGCCTCACCGGTGGTGCTGGTTCGGATCCTGCGTGATGCGCCCGCCGTGGAGATGGCGGGAGAGACCCTGCAGTTGCGCAAGGAGGACGTCCTGTCGCTCCCCCCCGAGACAGCGCAGATCCTCATCGACGGTCACGTCGCGGAAAGGATCGAACGAGCCGAACCCCGCGCCGTCGCCTGATCTCGCCGCGCCGGGAATGCTCGCGTTCGCCGAGATGCCGGGCGGCGGAGCCTAGGTCAAGCGCCGGCGCTCAGTTCCAGCGCGCGGAAATTGGGGAAGCCGAAGGCGAGGTTCTTGAGCGCGAGGCGGCGACGGACCTGTTCGACCGACCCGGTCGCCTCGGCGATCCACTCCGCGCCTACCTCTCCGAGGCCCCAGCCTGCCAGGCTCTCCGACTGGATTCGATAGGAAAGCTCGGTGAGACCACTTCGGATCGCGGCGGCCCGAATGCGCGTGAAGTCGACGAACATCGACAGGTCCGCGCTCCCGGGCAGGTCGAGGGGATTTTCCAGGACCTCATGCGCCCGGAACGCCGTGAGCGAGCCGCGCGGAAACCGGTGCCGCAAGGCCGCTCCGTCGTCGCCGTAGTCCAGGAAGATGGCGGCGCCGCGCACCAAATGATCGCCCAGCTCGCGCATCAGTCCTTCCGCGAGGACGCTCAACTCCCATACCGAGCCCGGCGGCGCCGGCGCCGGGAGGGCCGGTGGGGGAAACGGGTTCGGGGCCCGACCTTCGGCCCAGGTCCACCCCGACGCTCCGCGCGAAACGCCTTGCTCGCGCCACGCGCCGTCGACCGCGAGCAGGCGGCGGAACGGCAGGGCGTCGAGCAGTTCGTTCGCCACGACGATCCCCGCGAAGGGGCCGTCGCTGGAGAGCGAGGGAGCGACGCGCCACTCTAAGCCGGGTGGACGGTGGGAGGCGGCGAGCCGTTCGGACAAGCGCGTCGCGAGCGACGGCGATGGCTCCACGAGGACGTAGTCGACGGGCGAGCTCCCGAAGGTCCCCTGGCGTGCCAAGGCTCCCACGAGCGCCTCGGCGAGCGACCCATCTCCCGCCCCGACCTCGACGATCCGGAACGAAGCGGGCCGGCCGAGACGATCGTACTCCTGGGCCACGCGGCGGGCCAGCGTGGCACCGAGGAGCGGACCGACCTGCGCGGCCGTGTAAAAATCGCCGGAGGCGCCGATCTGCCGGCCTGCGTGAGAGTAGTACCCGATCCCGGGTGCGTAGAGCGCGATCTCCACGAACCGGTCGAAGCGGAGGAATCCGTCGGCGCCTGCCGCCTGCCGGAGCGCGGCGTCCACCGCGACGAGTCGGCGGGCTTCCTCATCCGCCGGTTCCGGGGACACGGATTCGGGGCTCCGAGGGCCGGTCGTCGCTCAGCCGATGTAGCCGAGGTCCTCGCGGGACTGGGGGGCCTGCGACTCGCTGCCCTTCTCGGAATCGTGGATCTTCTGGGCGATCCGATCGATCTCCTTCGCCTTGGACTCGAGGTCGGTGAAATCGAGCTGGATCCCGAGCGCGCCGGTGAGCACCTTGAGCACCGCCTCGGCACTGCGCGGGTCGACGAAGTAGCCCGAGGTCTCGCCCATCAGGCAAACGCCCTCCATCCCGAACGTCCGGCCGAGTCCGAGGAACAGTCCGCTCGCCCCGACGAGCCCCCCACCGGGGTCGTTGCGGGAGAAGACGACGCCGTGCTTTTTCATCTCGGTCACACGTGGCGGGCTCGTGGCGGCCCCGAGCACCCGGGGGGTCTCGACCACGTGGCCCTGAGCGAACCCGGCCAGGGTGTAGATCTCTCGCACGCCGAGCTTGTGACAGAACTCGAGCACTCGGTGCGTGAGCTCGTACTGTCCCTCCGGGGAGATGCCCTGATAGTCGCCCCCGAGGATGAGCAGGTCGCGCTTGCCACCGGCTTTGCCCTTGGCGTAGCTCAGGTCGTTGGAGACGAGCCGGATGAGGCCCTCCTCGCTGACGTAGACCTGCGGGGGGAAGAACTTCGAATAGATGGTGGCGACGGGCTTGGCCTTGAGCTGGTCCCGCAGGTAGTCGGCGGCGAGCTTGCCGACGTTGCCGACCCCCGGCAATCCCTCGACCAGGACCGGGTCGTTCAACTCGACCTTCTCCAGGACCCGGATCATCACGTCCTCCATCGACGGTTTCCCCTCGGTCGGCCGACTGGGGGCCGCCAGATAAGCGCACGCTAACGGCGGCGTGCGTCGGCCGAAGGTGGTCCCCCGACGGTCAGGGGACGACCAGTCCGTGGGGGGTCATCCGCGCCAGGGCGACGCGCGTCTTCTCCGGGTGGTTGCGGACCTTGCGGATCGCGAAGACCTGTTCGAAGGCGTCGGTGCGCCGGTCCGAGTGGAGCTCGACCACCAGGTCCGCCAGGTCCTCGAGGAGTCCGGTCGTCCGTCGGTCGTGGGCTTCCGATTGCAGGAGCAGCAGGGCCTGGCCGCCGAGGGACTGGACGCGGTGCCGGATCTGACGGACCATCGTCATGACCTCGCCCGGGTCGAGCACCTCCAGGAAGAAATCGAGCGAATCGACGACGAGCCGGAACGGAGCGTCGAGCGCGGCGAGGTCGGAAAGGACGCGGTTGGTCAGATTGTAGCTCCGCCGCTGGGCCGGAGCCTGGGAACTGTCCACGAGGTCGTGGTAGGTCAGTCCCCGCTCCCGCAGCCGGGAGACCTCGAGGTCCCGGCGGAGGACCCGGTCGAAGTACTCGTCGGCGAGGTTGACGATCTCGATCTGGTCCACGTTCCAGCCGAAATCGGCGAACGCCTGCAAGATGTCGGCGGTCCGTTCGTACGTGGTGTAGTACCGGACCGACGTCGTTCCGGCACCGGCTTGGGCGAACTGCTTGGCGAACAGCGGCAGGCCCGACCCCGATTGGCCGAGGACCAGGCCGATCCATCCAGGGGGCAGGGCGTTGACGAGCTCCTTGTCGATCTCGGGGATCCCCAGAATGGGGGCGACGTGGGGCATGGCTCCTAGCCGCTCCCGCGGGGCGCCTCGATCGTCTCGTCGACGATCAGGGAGAGCATCTGGTCGAGCGGGGAGTTCCCGTCATCGGAGACGGAAAGCACGACGGCGAGCACCTGGCGGCTCTTGAGGTTCGTCAGTAGGATGTGGAAAAACTCGGAGAGGAGGTCGGGGGGATTGTGGATCGCGAGCGAATTGACCGAGTCGATCACCACGATCGCGCGCGGGCTCGGGTGCCGGAGCTGCAGGTACTCGATGCGGAGCATGATGTCCTCCAGCATCCGCGGGCTCTCGATGTACGAGGCGTTCGGGAGCGGGTCGCGGTAGTTCATCATGATGTGGGAGATCGCGTCGACGAACGAGAGCCGGTCCGGGCTGATGTCCAGCGCCTGCGCGAACGTCCACACGAGCGCGGCCGGGTTGGTCACCGAGACGTAGATCGTGTGCGCGTTGGTCTCGCTGCCGATGTCCCGGAGCGTCGCGCTCATCACGGCGAAGTACTGGTCGGCGTACTCGCGCGGGTCGAGGCGGATGGCGAGCGCCGCTCCGCCCTGGACCTGGCGGAGCCGCTCGGTCAGGTCGAGCGGCACGACTACGCCTCCGCCATCCGGCCGCCCTTCAGGTGCGGCGCCATGAGCAGCCCGATGGGCGTCAGTTCGATGACGTACTGCGCGCGGGAATGCGACGTGCCGCGCATCTTGACGATCTGGAGCACCCGGATGATGTCGCCCTGACGGCGGGTGTTGCCGAGCAGAATGACGCCGTCGACGATGGCCTCCTCGACGCCGTAGAGCGAGAGCCGACCGGGCGATTCCCCGACCTCGGAGACGAGGAGCGTCGTGCAGCCCTGGGCGAACAGCGCCTGGCCGAGCCGGAGCATGAAGTCGCGGATCCGCTCGGCCTCGCGGATCCGGTAGCAGACGGACGTGAGCGAGTCCAGCACCAGCCGTTGGACCTTGAGCTCCGCCGCCAGGCCGGCGATCGTCCGAACCAGTAGGCCCACCTCCTCCGGGGTCATCTCCTCCCGGTCGAGCCCGAGCTTCTCGTAGATCAGCGGTACGTCGAGGAAGGTGAGCATCCCCTGCTCGATCAGTCCGGGCCGGAAGAACTCGAACGTCGCCAGGTTCTGGAGGAGCTTCTCCGAGGCCTCGGTGACGGAAAGGTACAGCGAGCGTTCGCCGCGCTCCGCGCCCCGAACGAGGAATTCGAGGACGAGGGTCGTCTTTCCGGTGCCGACGCTGCCGGCGACGAGGACGCTATTTCCCCGGGGAATCCCGCCCCCCAGGATGTCGTCGAGCCCGTGGATGCCGGTGACGCAGCGGTCCCGCAGCACCGCCGGGGGCTCCCCCGGATTGCTGCCGGACGCCATCGATCCCGTCCCACGGTCCCCTCCCCTAAAAGAATTGTCCGCGCTCGGCAGCCCGGTGGAGGACCCGCTCCCAGGCATCACGTGCCACCGCCGCTACGTTCTCGCCGGATACGATCCCGCGCATCGCTTCGACCTCGGGCCGGCCCACCACCCAGGTCTGCCCCGGATCCGCCCGACGCCGTTCTCGCAGTGCGCCGGCACGCGCCAGTCGACTTCCGAGCTCGCGCACCCGCAGACCGCCCTCGTCCAGCTCGCGCCGGAGGTAGGACAAGGGGATCGTGACGGTGGTTGAATCCGGTGCGGCGAGGAAGGCCGCCGCGATCACCTCGAGAAGGTCCACCGAGAAGATCGCGGCGCCGCTCGGTGCCGGCTCGTTGACCCGGTCGGCCATCGCAGGGACCCCGTACAATGCCCGACTCCGCGCGGCGATCCTCCGGCGGGCGTCGGACGGTCCGACGACCCGTGGCGCGCTGAGCCGAACGCGCTCGACCTCCCGGCCCTTGCCGGTGAGCGCGAACGCCTCACCTTGGCCGAGGGCGAGGATTTCCTCGGGCCCCAGGTCCGGTCTCCAGCGGGAGAACTCCCGCGCGTCATCGGGAGAGCCGCGGAACACCAGGAAGTCGGATGCATTCGTCAGCACCGACTCCTTGACCGTCTCGCTCAACGCGTTCAGCGCCTGCGTTGCCAGCCACAGGTGGACGTTCGATCGGCGTCCGAGGCGCAGCACCTCTCCCACGGCCTCGTGCGCGTACCATTGGGCCTCGTCCAGGACCAGTATCGTCTTCGGACCGGCCGGACGGGCGAGCAGTTCGTTCCACACCAGGGCAAGGTAGACCGCGAGCAGGTAACGGGCGGCCGACTCGCCCACCGTAGGCGCATCCCCGGAGATCACGGTCAGGCCGCCGGGACGAACGAGGTCCGACGACCGCAGCGTCGCGCCCGGCTGGCAGAGCAGAGAGCGGAGCGACCCCTGGTGCGTGACTTCGCTCAACAATCGACGGGCTCCGTCGACCTCGTCCGGTCGCGTCCGCGCGAGCGCTTCCAGCCTTTCAACCTCGACGCGGGTCTCCTCCGGTACGCCGGAAACGCTGCGCCCTCCGACCCCGGAAAGTAGTTGCTCCGCCTCGAGGAGGGTACCACGGGGGTACCGCGCGGCGGCGGCAATCGCCCGCCCGAGCATCTCCTCGAGGCGAGGACCCCAGAACGCGGTCTCGGCGTGTCGGAACAGCCGGATTCGCCGCAGCGCCCCGACCAGGTCGGCGCCCGCTCGCTCTCGGGAAACCTCACCCCGCGCAGCATCCCGCAGCGCGTCGAGCGCATTCAACGGAATGGGTGAATCGGTCGGGGAGATCCAGAGCGTTCTCGACAACCAGCTCGTCGGCAGATGATCCAGGAACTCGCGGGCTGTGTCCCCGATCGGGTCGAAGAGCACGACGCCGGCATTCCGCGCCGCCCCGAGAGCGAGGTGGATGATCGCGGTGCTCTTTCCCATCCCCGTTTCACCGACCACGAGGAGATGTCGGCCCTCGGCCGGCGCGACCGGAAGACGCACGACCGTGCCGTCGTCCGAAATCCCTGCGAGAATTCCGGGTCCCTGCAGGCGTGCCTGCGTCCCCGACCCCGACCTGCTCCACGGCTGTGGAAAGAGCGAACTCACCTCCTCCTCGCTCATCGTGAACCAGGCGGGACGCTCCCGCAGCCACGGGATCGGGGCCACCCAGTGAAGTGAGGTACCGGCGATCCCGGTGCAGGCAGCGCTGATCACCCGGGTGATGGCGGTAAGTTCGTCCAGCGCGGGAGGCGGGGCGCATTCCACTCGGAGAGCCGCCCACCACCCCAGAGCTCGTCCCCGATGGTCCAACGCATCCCGGAGCTGTCGCTCTCCGAGGGACAGTGGCTGCAAGTGAAATCCCGGGGGGACCGTTCGAGCTTCCACCGGAGGGGCCGCGGGATGACGGAGGGGCGCTCCCTCTCCCGGGAGAAGGTCCCACGTGATCCGGAAACCCGGGCGAAATCCCCGCAGGGCCACGACGAGCGATTCGGTCCACGGCGGAGAACCGCTCTCGGATGAGATCGGGAGTGCGCCGCCGACGCCCAGTGTCCCGTAGCGTTGCGCGGGAGGGCGCAAGCCCCGGTGGGCCGCACGGTGTGCGGCCCACCGTGCACCGGCGTACGACCGCGACAGAGTACTTTCCACCCAACGCCGGCCGCCGGTCGCCCCGACCTCCAGCTCAATCCGAGCCTCCCGGCCCGTTGTCCAGTTCAGCGAAATCCCGATCGACAAACCGTGCGCCTGACGCAACGCCGAAGCGAGGGCGATCTGGAATCGAGCCGGGAGTTCCCGATCGCGCGATCGCAAACCTCCCTCGAATCGGTATCGCGCGACGGGCGGTGGCGGGCGCGCTGCGAGCTGTGGCACGGCCCCGATTCGCGGTCCCGCTTCATCGGGTTCTCTCGCCGATTGGGGGATGAACGGTGTTCGCGGCCGCGCTCGTCACTCTCAAGTAGCGAGGTCCCTCCGTCAGAGCAGGGGGATCGACGATGGCTTCGCTCGAGGAGCAGATCACGGCCATCGAGGACGAGATCCGAAAGACCCAGTACAACAAGGCTACCCAGCACCACATCGGCCGCCTGCGTGCGAAGATCGCCTTCCTCAAACTTGAACGGGAAAAGCGGGCCTCCTCCAAGGGCGGCGGGGTCGGCTACTCGGTTCGAAAGTCCGGCCACGCCACCGTCGGTCTCGTCGGATTCCCGTCCGTGGGAAAGTCGACGCTGCTCAATCGGATCACGGGGGCGGCGAGCGCCACCGGCGCCTACGACTTCACGACCCTCACCATCATCCCGGGCATGCTCCGGTGGGGGGGAGCGTCGATCCAGATTCTCGACATGCCCGGGCTCGTCCCGGGCGCG